>JAZQQM010000065.1:0-27411 GCA_045629045.1 Lachnospiraceae bacterium | reverse complement strand
CAATGTATGTGTGTGATGGCTTATGGTTTAATAATAGCCAGGTCGATTATGCGATTGTCGGTGGCGCCTCCTACTTTGGTTTTCTTGCCGGCGCGCTTTGCGTGTATTTGTCCGTTCTCGTGTCGTATTCCTACTGGGACGTCGGGGCGGCCCTTTCTTGTGAACAGCCTGCGTCGTAGACGCTTGAGGGGTTAGGGGAGCATCGCTCCCCTTTAGTTTTAATATAAAAAATGTTTTGAGGGGATACGGAGTTCGCAAGTGCCCGTGTTTGTTCCGCGCCTTGGCGATTGTCGGTGGCAACTCCAACAATGGTTTTCTTGACGGCGCGCTTTGCGTGAATTTGAACAATCTCGTGTCGAATTCCAACTGGAACATCGGGGCGGCCTAATTCTTATTAGTCGGAAGATTAACCAAGGGCTCCGCATTCCTACACCGCAGGATGTTGAGATACATCTATTCAAGTGAAAATAAAGCCGAGAAAGGCATGGCTCAGTAGAGATATCAAGAAGCCATGAGGCAATAAGAAAGAGAAAAATGAAGACTTTTCGAATCAACGAAGCAGAAGTATTGTCGCACGACAATATTGAAAAAGCATTCTTGAAGCCATCACTGGGGAAGAGAAGCAGGCCGGACGTTAAGTCCGTGCTTGATAATTTAGAGCAGGAGATTGAGAAGCTGCGAGGGATCCTCGAGAGGGGAGAATACCAACCGGCGCATCACACTCCGGTCAAAATCAATGAGAGAAATTATCAGAAAGAGAGAACCATCATCAAGCCAAACTACAAATATGAGCAAGTAGTTCATCATATTGTAGTCCAAGCCCTGAAGCCGGGAATTGAGACGGGAATGTACGAGTATGTACTCGGAAGCATTCCCGGAAGAGGACCACACAGAGGCGCAAAGAAGATAGAGCACTGGATACGGACAGATATTTCAAACACGAAGTATGTGTTGAAAATGGATATCAGACACTTCTTCCAATCGGTAGACCATGATGTATTGAAAGCGTGGCTCGCGAAGAAGTACCGAGACAGTAATTCAATCGAGCTCGCGTATCTGATAATCGATGCTATTAAGGAAGGACTTCCGCTCGGATATTACACGAGCCAGTGGTTTGCCAATTTTCTTCTGCAACCTTTAGACCACTACATCAAGGAACAGCTGCATGTGAAGTATATGACGAGATATATGGATGACATCGTATGCTTTGGTCGAAACAAGAAGAAACTCCATGAAGCACGAAGAGAGATATCAAAGTACCTCGAGGAGAACTTTCGTCTACACTTAAAAAAGAATTGGCAAGTCTTTAGGTTTGAATACGTTTCAGAGGAGCGCACAATCATGTGCAGGAATCTGAGGGAACTTGAGGCGTTCAAGAACGAGCTCGACTCTTTGAGAATTAGGTACAGAATCAAGATGCACCGAGGGAAGCGAAAGATATTCATAAAAGAAGCATCCATCGGGAAGAAACAGGAATCGTTTGACAAGCTTGTCAGCAAATATAAAGCAGAGGAGCAAGTCGTCAAGATGGTACACGGAAGACCTCTCGATTATATGGGATTTGAATTTCATCGCGATAGGACCCTGATACGAGAATCAACAATGTACCGATTGACGAAGAAAGCTCGCCAGGTATCAAAGCAGGAGCATATCAACCCAAAGGATGCAATGGCACTTCTTTCGAGGATGGGAGTTCTGAAGCATACAGATACATACGCGATGTATGAGGCAAGAATCAAACCGATTACCAATGTCAAGAAGCTTAAAAAGGTAGTTAGCAAACAAACAAGGAGGACAGCACATGAAAATTCCATTCTATCATCACAGAGAAGGAACACAGGCGGAACGCCCGTCAGAGCTCGACAGGACATCAAGTCCGTCGACAGTATATCTTCGCAAGGAGATAGTCAAAAAAGAGAGGATTGAGGAAGACGGAACGAAGGTTGAAGTGTGGGAGTACGAAGAGGCTCAGATGACTCACGCAGAGTTCGAAGAGTATGAGAAGCTTCTGATCCAGGCGGAGTCTCCTGCAATCGTTCAGATTCAGCAGCAGATTAGCGACCTTCAGATGGCGCAGGAAATGGCAACAATCGACAGAGAAGATGCGGAAGCGGAGTCAATGCAGACTCTTTCGGATGTTCAGATGTCGGTAGAAGAAATCAAAATGATTATTGAAGAATAAGGAGGATGTATCATGGCAAAAACAACAGAGAAGCAGCACTCGGCAAGATTTGAGGAGTTGCAGAGAAAGTGGCAGAAGAACTATATCACTATCGAGACATTGAGAGGATGGGTACAGATTGAGTTGAAGAAGGCTGGTCGCGGAATAACTCCTGAAGAGTTCAAAGAGATCACCGGAATCGACTACTAAGGAGCCGGAAATGGGACAGCTTGAAATCATCGACATTCTTTGCGACGTAACTTCAAAGATGTCAGCACTTATCTTTGAGATGACAATGGAACTTGAGCAGGCAGGGATTGCTGATGAAGTTCTTTGTGATATCAAACAGCGACAAAAGGAATGCGATGATGCACTGGACATTGCCGAGATTAAGATGAGGAGGAGAAGCTGATGAACGAAGTCGAACTCGCAGAGAAGCTCTCCGATCATAAGCACAGAATAGGCTCACTTGAGCACAGGATGGACGGAGCGGAAAAAGTCATTGATGAGATTCGAAACATGGCCACATCCGTTCAGCTGTTAGCTCAGGAGTCAAAGACCACAGGGGAGAAGGTAGACAACCTCACTGAAAAGGTTGAGACATTGGAGCAGAAACCGGGCAGAGATTGGAACAGCATCAAGTTGGCGGTCATTACAGGAACAATCACTTTGATTGTGACGGCATTAGTGACTACGCTTATCAATTCGCTATAAGGAGAAAATGTGATGAAGAAGCAGAAGATTAAGAGGTTCGGAATCACATGGACGAAAAGCATCACAAGGAATCTTTTGATTGTGGGAGTCATCAACGGGATGGCTCCCTTTTTCCTGTCTATGTTTGACAAGGAGCCATGCGTTGAGATGGGTATCGCATGGATCACGGAGATAGTTGCTGTTGCTCTTGGATATTTCGTCCGGGGATTCAAAGACACAAAAGAACAGGAAAAAGTCAGATTGCAAGAGAAAGCAATGGACGGAGGAATCGAATTTTTTGACGAGGAGGATACACAAGGATGAACTACGAGGAAATTATAAGCGTTATTACAACGCTTCTACTGATTAGCGGAATATTGGCCATGTGCGTGAGCTTATTCACAGAGTTTTTCTTGAAGAAGCTCTTCACGATTAGCACAAAAGCCATCAACATGGTTGTGGCCATCATATCAATTATCGCAACGGTTATATGTTGCATCGTGTATGTGCAGATTAAAGCGGTCCATGTAATGTGGTACGGGTGGCTTGGCTTTGTAATGTTAGGATTCCTAACAGCCTGCATCGCGATGAACGGATATGACAAGATATTCTCGTATATATACTCATGGATGAAAGAGATGTTCAAGAAGGGGGAATAGTGATGACAGATAGAGAAAGAGTGCTCTCAATCATGAAGTCATGGATGGGAGCCAAGCAGGGCGACGCTACACACAAGCACATTGTTGATGCGTACAATGAAATCAGACCACTTCCGGCCGGCTACAAGGTAACATACACAGATGCGTGGTGCGCCGCAACAGTTTCGGCCGCATTCCATGAAGCTGGACTCGATAGCATATTCCCGTCAGAGTGTTCGTGTACTCGAATGATAGAGAAAGCGAAACAGCTGGGAGTGTGGGTTGAGGATGACAGCTTCGTTCCTAGACCGGCGGATGCGCTGATCTATGACTGGGAAGATAATGGAGCAGGAGACTGCAAAGGAACTCCGAACCATGTCGGAATAGTCAGAGAAGTGAGCGGAGGATATATCTACGTCATGGAAGGCAATTACTCAAAGCAGTGCAAGGAAAGAAAGCTCAAAATCAACGGCAAGTACATCAGAGGCTTCGTGACACCGAAGTTCGTAGAAGAGAAGAAAGAACTTGCTCCGATGACTAAGGGAATCGTAGACACTGCTATCGTTTGGAACTTCCTTCTCGATAAAGGACTCAACGAATACGGAGCAGCTGGTCTCATGGGCAACCTGAGAGCAGAGTCAGCATTCAAGCCGACCAACCTTCAGAACTCATACGAGAAGAAGCTCGACCTATTGGATGAGGAATATACCCAGTGTGTAGATACGGGATTGTATACGAACTTCGCAAAGGATTCAGCCGGATACGGACTTGCTCAGTGGACGTATCACACGAGGAAGAAAGCGTTGAAGGAATACGCAGATTCGGTCGGAGCATCTATCGGAAACCTTCAGATGCAGCTTGAATTCTTATACAAAGAACTCAGCACATCATACAAGGGAGTGCTCAAAGTTCTGAAGAACGCAAAGAGCATCCAGGAAGCTTCAGACATCGTTCTCACTCAGTTCGAGAAACCTGCAGATCAGAGCGTGTCAGTCAAAGCAAAGAGAGCAGAATATGCTTTTGAATATTATTGGCTCCACAGCTGTCACATGCAGAACGAAGGACCGAGAGCAAACGAGAGCGACTCGGTGTATGTTGTCGGAAAGGTCTACACGCTTCAGGCCAACATGTTCGTAAGAGATGCGGCAAACGGAAACAAGAAGCAGTTCTCACAGCTGACACCGGACGGAAAGAAGCACGGAGTTATGCAGAAGGACGGAAGCGGAGTTCTGAAGACAGGAACAGCTGTCACATGTCAGAGTACACAGACGCTCTCAGATGGAAGTATATGGATGAAAGTTCCTTCCGGATGGGTATGCGCTTGGAGTGCAGACGGTAAAGTGTATATCAAGTAGAGGAGGAAGCCATATGAAAGTCTTAATCATTTTGTTAATCATAATCGCAGGACTGCTCATCACAATGATAGGGCTTGCAATGGTAGGAATCTTCGCGATATACTCTATGGGTAAATACTTCGACAATCATCGGGGGTTATAGAGGACAGTGAGATAAATTGTCAGACAATCACTGTATACTCGTGAGAGACAAAAAGTTGCGCAACCGCAGATATGGCGCGGTACATTGTGCTTTTGCTATGACAGCTCAGGGTATTGTATAGTAACCGACTGAAAGGTTTAAGACAATAAAGAAGCTCGGGTGAATTCACCCGAGCTTTATTTTTATTATTTAATAATGTGATTCCGTTTATAAGGATGTCTATTTTTTGAAGCCGTCCTTAAGTGAAACACTTCTGTTAAATACCATATGGTCGGCAGAAGAATCACGATTATCAAGACAGAAGAAGCCGACACGCATGAACTGGAAGGTAGGAGCATTAATTCCTGTCTTATTTTCCTGTGCATCAAATGCCTTGGCAACTTCCACCATGCTCTTTTCGACTTTACAATTCTTAAGAACTGTCAGTGAATCGGGATTTAAGCATTCAAGGAAGTTCTTATCGGGTCCGTCGGGCTGAACATCGGCAAAGAGGTTATCATACAATCTGACTTCCGCATCTACACAGTTATTGGAATCAACCCAGTGAAGAGTAGCACCTTTGACTTTACGTCCGTCAGCAGGGTCACCGCCCTTTGAATCAGGGTCATATTCACACAATACTTCGATTACGTTTCCGTTTTCGTCCTTAACGCATCCTGTACATGTTGCAAGGTATGCGCCCTTAAGTCTTACTTCATTACCGGGATACATTCTCTTGTACTTGGGAATGGGCTCTTCCAGGAAGTCCTCGGCATCCATCCAAAGATTACGTGAGAAAGTTATTGTATGGGTACCTGCCGAAGGGTCAAGAGGGTTGTTTTCCATTACGATGGTTTCGCTTTGACCTTCGGGATAGTTGGTAACCGTTAATTTAACGGGATTAAGCACTGCCATTGTACGCTCGGCCGACTGGTTAAGGTCATCTCTTAAGCAACGCTCAAGCTCTGCAAATTCAATAATTGAAGTATTCTTGGCAACACCGATTGTGTCACAGAAATTTCTGATTGAAGCTGCAGTGTAACCTCGTCTTCTTAATCCGCAAAGTGTAGGCATTCTGGGATCATCCCAGCCTGAAACATAATTTTCCTCGACGAGCTGACGAAGTTTACGCTTACTCATAACCGTATGATCGATACCAAGACGTGCGAACTCAATCTGACGAGGCTTATGGTAAGGTATTGAAACATTATTAACAACCCAGTCATATAAAGGTCTGTGATCTTCGTATTCAAGAGAACAAAGCGAATGGGTAATTCCCTCAAGAGCATCCTGAATAGGATGAGCGAAATCATACATAGGGAAAATACACCACTTTGTACCCTGACGATGGTGGTTAATAAATCTTATTCTATAGATAACGGGATCACGCATGTTGAAGTTACCTGAAGATAGGTCAATCTTGGCTCTTAAGGTCATTTTTCCTTCTTCAACTTCACCGTTTTTCATTTTTTCGAATAAAGCAAGATTCTCCGCAATAGGTCTGTCCCTGTAAGGAGAAGTAGCAGGTGTACCTATATCACCTCTGTTAGCTTTAAACTCTTCGGGAGTTAATTCACAAACATATGCCAGGCCTTTTTTAATAAGCTCGACAGCATATTCGTAGTCTTTCTCGAAATAATCGGAACCGTAGAAGAATCTGTCGCCCCAGTCAAAGCCGAGCCAATGAATATCCTGCTTGATTGCATCAACATATTCGGTATCTTCCTTGGCAGGATTGGTGTCATCCATTCTAAGGTTACAAATGCCGCCGAAACGCTCAGCCATTCCAAAGTCAATGCAAAGCGCTTTACAGTGTCCTATATGCAGATATCCGTTAGGTTCGGGCGGGAATCTGGTATGAACTGTCTGACCTTCATACTGACCGCCTTCGGCGATATCCTTTTTGATAAAATCATAGATAAAATTGCTGCTGGGAGCAGTTTCATCATTTAGCTTACTTACGATTTCTTCAGCCATAATCCACCTCATATTTCTTTATCTTTAAAAAAAATTCATACCTATATATTTTAATGATAAAGACAGCGTTTTGCAATAAAATTTAGTGTATAAATCCAAAAGACTGTAACCTTATGTTACCGCCCTTTTGATATGTAAGATAAATGGCATTTACGCCGTCCGGAACGGTAAAGTTGCTTTCAAAACGGGTAAAGACGTTGGTAAATTCAACTTTGATTGTTCCAAGTACTTTTCCGGTGGGATTGGTACGAACTTCGAAGTATCCGTCACCGTAGCCTTGAGAAAGGATATACATACCTTTAACATCATGGCAGTCAAAGTATTTAAATCCAAAGGTATAGCCCTCCGAAATGTTGGTGATATAAGCTTTGCATTTATCACCGTCGGCACCCATTTGGGATACCATAGGCTGAGCGGCACCCACATAGGTTTCCTTTTTGTCGCTGAACATATTGCAGACAATATATGCCGGATACTCGCTTGTATCATTCAAAGGTCCGTTATTTGAACCGCAGGAAGTCATTTCCACCTGCGGAATGCTGCCGTCCGGATTAAATGATATCTTTTCGACACAGCCCTGGCGGCAGTACCAGTTGCCGTTGGTGTGTCTGTGATAGAAGATATACCAGTCGCCGTTAATTTCAACGATACTTCCGTGGTTGTTGGCACCGTATGCTGCGGGAGTATCTATATCTTTGTAGGTATCGATACCTATATCGGTGTTACTTACAATAACGCCGCCGTACTTAAAGTCCCTATCGGGATACTTGGAGGTAGCATAGCAAAGTTCGTGCATTACCTCGGAAGAGTAGACGAAGTAATATGTATCACCGTGCTTTCTTATGGAAGGAGCTTCAAAGAAGGCATGATTAACAAAATCGGTGTTGTCGGAATATTGTTTGCCCGGAGCGATGAATCTTGGACCGTCTACGATGGTAAGCATATCTTTGCCCAACTTAACATACATAGAACCGTGGCGGGATTTATCGCCCTGTCCACAGAATCCTGTGTAAAGGTGAGTATAATCGCCCTCGGTTAATACGCCGGGGTCGAACTGAGGCTCGTCGCCTTCTTTATTGCCGTATAGTGTGCCGTCGGGATACTTAACGTTGCCGAGGTATTTGTATTTTCCGGCAGGGGTGTCACAAACCGCTACCGATACAATAGAAACCTTATCAAGTACATAATAAAGATAGTATCTGCCGTCGGGACCTACGGTAACATCAGGCGCATATAAGCACATTCTGCGGTCCGGATTAAGCGGATCGTCCGTAGCCTTATAAATTACGCCTTCATAGCGCCAGGAGGCAAGGTCGTCAACAGGAGCGGACCAGCAGACGTAATCGCCCAGGCAGAAAGTTGCACCTGCAAAAGTATCATGTGAACCGTAAATATATACACGGTCGCCAAAGACATAAGGCTCACCGTCGGGAATGTATTCCCAGGATGGAAGATAAGGATTGTAGCCCTGCTTCTTATAGCCGATATGGTCGGCAATTGAAGCAATAAGCTCCGACTTATCGATGCTTGATAAAGGGCCGTCCTTGGTGAAATTCATTTCGGCCTTATTATCGATTGTATAATTCTCCCAATAGGGCATAGCGTAACCGCCGCGGTCTGCCCCGTTAGGATCGCCTGTTTTAATGAAATTGGTAAAGTAATTACACATATATTCGGCAAGCTCGAAGTGACGTCCCTTATAAGGACGTGTACATTTGCTTACGTTATCGAAGAAGAACCATAAATCAACGGAATGGAAGCATCCGGGATTATCTTCGCCGGGGATATCCGGCATAAATCTGTAATAATACAGGTTCTTCTTGGAAGGCTTTGAAGAATTACGGTTAAATGCGGCTTTAATTGCCGGTTCGATAACGCTGAATTCACAGCCTGTGAATTGTTTGTCATGGTAGTCGTCGGGAACTTTGCCGAAGAATTCGTCTACAGTATTACCGCACATAACATTGGCATCGGCATATTTACCGTCAAGGAAACGCTGATAGGGGTCTTCTTTGACGAAATTTCCGTCGATGCAGATGGCAAATCGCGGATGATTTGCCGCAAATTCGACATACTTGTCTCTTATGTACATAGCATCAAGCTTACGAGCTTCGGCCAGTGTTTTAACCCCTAAGAATTCGAAGAATTCCTCACCCCATTTTTCTACAGTTGTAAGTTTCTGAGGAACAATCAGCAGGTCTTCAAAGAAGGGATTACGAATTAATCCGCTCATAATAACGGCGTTTTTGATGTCACCGTAATTATCTTCACAGGTTAACTGAGAAAGGGTAGAAGCACCGCCGGCTGACTGACCTGCAATTGTAATGTTATCGGGATCGCCGCCAAATGCAGCTATATTTTCACGTACCCATTTAAGACCGGCCTGCTGGTCGAGACTTCCGAAGTTCGAAGGTGCATCGGGAGCTTCTTTGGTAAGTTCGGGATGTGCCAGGAAACCGAGAGCACCGAGACGATAGTTAACTGTTACAACAACAACGCCGCGCCGTGCAATATGTTCGCCGTCAAATTCCATTTCGGCTGTATATCCCCACTGGAATGCACCGCCGAAGAACCATACAAGAACAGGAAGTTTCTCATCGGTTGAATCGGCACCTGTCCATACATTTAAATAGAGGCAGTCTTCATCCATGGGAATATCGGGATCTACATGCCACTCGCGGCAGTATATATCTGTTCCCACACCGGGTCTGTCCTGAACCGAAATAGGTGCGAATTCATAACATTGTCTGATGCCTTCCCAATCTGCGGCAGGCTGTGGAGCTGCCCATCTTAAATCACCCACGGGAGGTGCTGCAAAGGGTATACCTTTGAACGCCGTAACTCTCGGGTCTGCAGAAGCAATACCTTTGACGGTACCGTTCTTGGTTTGAGCAATTCTTATCATATATATTTACCTCCGATATAAATCGTTTTACTGTTAGGAATAATTATATTTTTGTACATGGGAATATACTCTTTATTTATTGCGGGAATAAAAACATTTTTTGCTAAATTTACTTAAAGGGTTATGTGTGATAGAATACTCGGCATGAGAATTGTTAAACAAAGCTTTTATGATGATTTTAATTGTATAGCCGATAAGTGTCCGGACACGTGCTGTCAGGGGTGGGAAATCGATATTGATGAAGATACGTTGAAGTATTATGCCGAGTATGAAGGCCCGTTAAAGGAAAGGATTAACAAGTGCGTTGATTTCGACAAGTCCTGCTTCAGAATTACTAAGGAAATGCGTTGTACCATGCTGACGGAAGAGGGTTTATGCCATTTGGTTCTTAATCATGGCGAAGAATCATTGTGCGATACATGCCATATGTTTCCACGTCATGTGGAAGAATATGACGGAGTAAGAGAGTGGTCCATGACCATATCATGTCCGGAAGCCTGTATGACCACCATTACGGCTACAGAGCCTGCATCCTTTGTAGTTGAAGAAAACGATGAAGAAGAGCCGCTTTATGATGACTTTGATGACTTTGATTACTTATTATATACAGCCCTTGAAGACAGCCGAGACTTAATTTATTCAGTGCTTCATAACAGAGACTTTGGGATTAATGAGAGAATGGATGTAATTCTGTCTTTGTCCCATAAGATGCAGTCCATGGTGGATGATAATGACATATGTGATATTGAAGATATGCTGGCTGCGTACAAAGATATACCATCTGTGATAGATCCCGATTCTCCGGGAGAATTATTTGATAAGTACCTGTATGTTAAGGAACATTCGGATGTACTGTGGAAGTTTGAGCATCTTAGGGTGGCCTGGTCTGAGGTTTTGGATGACCTTGCTAAGTTCAATAAGCTTACGAAGGAAGAACTTAAACTGGCCTTTGACTGTGTAGGTGACGGGATTAAGCCCTATGAACGGGAGATTATTCTAGAGAATCTTCTTACATATTTCATATATATTTATTATCTGGGGGCTGTTTATGATGATGCAATTCATGCAAAGACAGCGATGTGTTTATGGTGCACGGTAATGATAGACTACTTATTCGTATGTGAAGTGCATATGGGTAAATTAACAGCCGATATGCAGGGATATATGAATATAGCATATAGATTTGCCAGGGAAATAGAGCACTCGGATATTAACCTTGATATGATTGAAGATTATTGTGCCGATTTGTTCTAAGATTAATTGACGTTTGATTAATATAATGCGATAATACATCTTGTGGGTTTTTATTTTTTAAAACACAAGGTATTGTATTATTTATATTAATCGAGGGGGTTAATCTCATGGCTAGAACAGCAAAAGACATTATTAAAATGATTGCTGATGAGAACATTGAGATGATCGACTTTAAGATGGTCGATATCAATGGTCAATTCAGACACGTAACTATTCCCGCTGATTATTTTAGCGAGGATACGTTAACGGACGGCATCGGATTTGATGCATCCAACTACGGATATGCGGTAGTTGAAAAGTCGGATATGGTATTTATTCCCGACCCTGATACCGCAATTATTGATCCGTTCTGTGATATCAAGACATTATCTATGACAGGTAATGCAATGATTATCGATTACCCAACAAACAGACCGCTTGCTCAGTACCCGCGTAATATCGTAAAGGCTGCGGAGCAGTATATGAAAGATTCGGGCATTGCAGATACAATGCTTATTTTGCCTGAATTCGAATTCTATCTTTTTAATGATGTAGGCTGGGAAAACAGCCCCGAGTACAGCGGATATCATATCGATGCTTCTCAGGCGCACTGGAATTCAGATACAGAGGGATTCGGATGCGTTATCCCCAAGCAGAAAGCATATCATATCGCAAAACCCTATGATGTAACTTATGAATGCAGATCGGAAATGTGCATGGAAATCGAAAAAGCAGGTATTCCGGTTAAATACCATCATCCCGAAGTAGGTGCCGCAGGCCAGTTCGAAATTGAACCTAAGCTTATGGAAATGTCAAAGATGGCAGACGGAACCATGATGATTAAGTACATTATCCATAATGTGGCAATGAAATACGGTCTTTCAGCGACATTAATGCCTAAGCCGGTAGCAGGTGAAGCAGGTTCCGGAATGCATGTTCATATGCTTCTTCTTAAGGATGGAGAGCCTGTATTCTCAGATGATAACGGTTATTCGCATTTATCTAAGGATGCTCATTACTTCATGGGCGGACTTCTTAAGCATATTGCAGCATTATGTGCGATTACAAATCCTTCGACAAACTCATTTAAGAGACTTGTTCCCGGATTTGAGGCTCCTGTTACTGTAGGTTACGCAACATCAAACAGAAGTGCGGTAATCAGAATTCCGGCATATGCCAAGACCCCCAAAATGCGCAGATTCGAGCTTAGAAACCCCGATGCTACATGTAATCCTTATTTCGCATATGCTGCTATCCTTATGGCAGGTCTTGACGGTATTAAGAACAAAATCGATCCTCACGAGAACGGCTGGGGACCTTATGATATGAATCTGTTCGAACTTTCGGATGAAGAGAAGGCTAAATTAAAGGGATTACCTACTTCATTACCGGAAGCACTTGATGCATTGGAAAAGGATAATGATTTCTTAACGGCAGGAGGAGTATTCCCTAAGGAATTACTTGATAACTTCATTGCTACCAAGCGTAAGGAAGTTGCTGCTATGAGTGCTATTCCTACAGCACCCGAATTCGAGAAATATTATTCATGCTAAATTAGATTTGAAATGTAGTTAAGATTTGGGGAACTTGCAAAATGCAGGTTCCCTGAATTTACATAATATTAATATGTAAACCGCAAGAAAATGAATGGTTAACATAACGTTGTTTTAGTACCAAAGTCTTGAAACGATACAATATCTCAAAAATGCTTCTTTACGTGATTTAAAAGCACGTGTGATTTGACATAAATTTACAGGTTGACATAATATGAAAGCGAACATATCTGCGACAATTGCGGAAATCATAAAATTTAATCCTTCAAAGATAATATTTTCCAATCCCAGGAATAAATCGACCTGTAAATATTTCAAAATTACAGTTGCAACCAAAATGATTTCCGACAGGGAAATGTATCAGGCAGAACAGTTTACCAAGACTCAGGTGTTCCATAAAAATATAGAACCCAATGAACTGTCAACATTCATAACGAGCGTTATGGAAGAGTATAAACAAGTGAATGTTATTGGTTCCGAGGCTGATATTGAGGTCAAGATTAATAAGACGGGAGAGTGTCTTATTAATAAGAAGGTTCATGAAACAGTGATGATAAAGCCCCGAAGCAATAACAGAACAAAGAACTACCTTCTTAATGAGGGAATGGACATTCCGGTATTTACGGAACTTGGGATTTTTACAAAAGAGCTTAAAATTGTCAATTCCATGTACGACAAATTTAAGCAGATTAACAGATTTACGGAGTTCGTGGATGATGCTTTAAAGAACTTCAATAAAGATGAAATTAATATAATAGATTTCGGATGCGGTAAATCCTATCTAACATTTATCATATATTACTATTTGACCGAGATTAAGGGGATTAGAGCCAATATTGTAGGCCTAGATTTAAAAGCGGATGTTATTAATAAGTGTAACAACTTGGCTCATAAGTTCGGATATAAGGGCCTAAGGTTTGAAATAGGCGATATTAACGGGTATAAAGCTCCCTTTGAGGTTGATATGGTAGTGACGTTGCATGCCTGTGATACCGCAACCGATTATGCACTATACAATGCTGTATGCTGGGATGCTTCGGTAATTTTATCGGTGCCCTGTTGCCAACATGAAGTTAATAAGCAATTAAAATCAGAAAGGCTGTCGGCACTTACCAAATACGGAATTGTAAAAGAAAGACTGTCGGCGCTGGTTACGGACTCTGTTCGGGGATGCGTGCTTGAAAGCGCAGGATATAAGACAGAACTTATTGAATTCATCGACATAGAACATTCGCCCAAAAACATACTTATTAGAGCTGTTAAAAAGAATGTAGCCAAAGAAAAACGTGAAAAATCTCTTCAGGAAGCAAGGAATATGGCTGAAGAGTTTGGAATAAATCAAACATTTATGAAACTTATGGAGGATAGATTGTGAAGAAAAAACTAACAGGTGTTATAATTGCCGCCACCATGGCTGTTATGACCGTAACTGCGGGAAACGGAGTATACAGGACATATGCTTCACCCCAAGAAAACCAGGTGGATATATTATTTACTCATGATATTCATTCTTATCTTGAAAATCATGAAGTAGCCGAAGACGGTAAATATATTGAAGTGGGTGGAATGCCCAGATTATCAACATTGATTAACGAAAAAAGAGAAGATAATCCGGATCTTATGGTTTTGGATGCCGGCGATTATCCTATGGGAACGTTATATCAGACACTTTACGCAACAGATGCTCTTGAATACAGAATCTTAAGTAAATTAAGATTTGATGCAACAACCTTCGGAAATCATGACTTTGATTACGGAACCGAAGGACTGATATCACAGTTTAGAGCATGTAAGGAAAACTGCGATTATTTCCCACAGTTTATTACCTGTAATATTGACTGGTCGGCCAATGATGATGCTACCCAAAGCGTATATAACGAATTAAAGGATTTAAATTTATGCAAATATGCTATTTTTGAACGTAACGGCCTGAAGATAGGTGTTACGGGAGTGCTGGGCTATGATGCGATTAAGTGCGCGCCTACTATGGAGCTTACGCCTCTTGATCCTATTGAGAGTGTCAGAGCGACTGTAGATGAAATGATAGCTGCCGAAAACCCGGATATGATAGTGGTGATTTCTCATTCTGGAGTTACGGATGACAATATTGATGAATCCGAAGATGTTAAACTTGCCAAGGCAGTTCCGGAGATAGATTTTATTGTTGCGGGTCATTCCCACAGTGAACTTCCGGAAGTTGTTAAAGTTGGAAATACCTATATAGGTGCATGCGGATGCTATGGCAGAAATACAGGATTTATTTCCCTTAAGAGAAATGATAGCGGACGTTACGATTTGCTTGATTATGAACTTATATCAATGGATGAGACTATTCCGGAAGATCCGCAAATAGTTGAGATGCTTGATGATTTTAAGGATTTAATAGATGATAACTATCTTGATCATTACGGATATTCGGCAGATCAGGTGGTTGCAACCAACGACTTACAATTCAGCAGTGTTGATGATGTGTATGATATTCATACAGAACATGATTTGGGCAATTTCTTATCTGATGCGTACAGATGGGCAATGGGACAATACAATACGGGTGTTGATACGCCCATAAGTATAGGTGTGGCACCTGCGGGAACAATAAGAGGTTCATATATACCGGGAGATATTGATGTGGCTGATGTGTATGAGTCCTTCTCCCTGGGAAGCGGTGCAGACGGCAGTGTAGGCTATCCTATTATTGACGTATATCTTACGGGCGCGGAGCTTAAGACACTGTGTGAACTGGATGCATCCGTATCTGATTTGATGAAGGCTGCAAGATTGTATATGAGCGGAATTGAGTTTACCTATAACCCTCATAGAATGATTCTTAACAGAGTAACAGAAGCACATCTTAATACAGGTTTGCTTGATGACAATACGGACACGACAATAGAAGATGATAAGCTGTACAGAGTTGTTACGGATTTATATTCGGGAAGAATGCTAGGCAGTGTATCGGACCTTTCATATGGTCTTTTGAGCATAGTTCCGAAGGATAAAAACGGTGTTCCCTTTGAAAAAATCGAGGATGCAATAGCACATGATATGGATACCGGAGCTGAGATTAAGACATGGATATGTATAGCTAAGTATATGCAGTCATATGACTCGGATGGAGATAATGTGGGTGAAATTCCACAATATTATGTCAACTACCATGATCGTAAGCTCGTTAATGATACGTGGAACATAATTGAACTTGTTAAGAATCCCAATAAGTTCTTCTTTATGATAATAGGTATAGTCATACTGGTATTGGTGATAGTGTTCTTCCCTATTAAATTACTGGTGTGGATTATCAAGAAAATCATATTAGGATTTAATAAAAAGGGAGACAATACAAAATCCAATCCATAGAATAGATTCCTTTGATGATTATATGGAATAATAAACAGGAAAGGGAATTAATCGTGATTTGATGACGCGTGATTCGCGGATAATGCCGATAATATGCGGATTGTGCAAAAAACACATGATGGACATAATTAAATCATAAATTAATTAGCTGATATTAACACAGAGATAATATTAATAATGGAATGCAGGGTGATGTTTGAGAATACACACCTAAAGTATCTAAAAAACGATGCCTGTGAACATGTATAAGAACCATAAAATTTTGTTTTAAATATCGAGTGCGATTTTATGGCATTTTTGGTCGGCATGAAGATATATTTGACCGAGTGTAAGATGGTAAATTTACGACCTGTTGAAAAACGATTAAATCATATATGATATTTAATTGTGAAGTAGAATTATGTAAACCGACTGATTTTTAAGGGATTTAATCTTGATTTATAGAAACAGTATTCAATCCTAAAATAAATATCAGTAGTTCTTATATGAAAGATTTTTAATGAGATGGAAGAGACCAGATTAAACAAATTTATTTCCGAGGCAGGAATTTGTTCCCGAAGAGATGCTGACAAGTTAATAGAAGAAGGAAGAGTTTTCGTAAATGGCAAAATCGCAAATATGGGAATTAAAATTTCCGATTCGGATGAAGTTATTATAAACGGAAAAACAGTTGCCTCAAAAAATAAAAAAGTTGTTTTGGCATATAACAAACCAATCGGAGTTACTTGTACCGAAAAAGATAAATTTGCTGATAAAAAAATTACGGATATGATTAAATATCCTGTCAGGGTAACTTACGCCGGAAGGCTCGATAAAGAAACGGAAGGTTTGATTCTTTTGACCAACGATGGGGATCTTATTAATGCATTGATGAGAGGCAGTCAAGGACACGAAAAAGAATATATTGTTAAAATCAATAAAGAAGTGACCCCGGAATTCATAAATAAAATGTCAGCCGGTTTGTTTTTAAAAGAAATTAACATAACAACAAGGCCTTGTGTGGTAGAAAAAATGGGAAAATTTACATTTAGAATAGTTTTGACTCAAGGAGTCAATAGGCAAATTCGACGTATGTGTAAAGAACTGAACTGTTATGTAACCCACCTTAAGCGTGTCAGAGTGGCCAATATTATGTTAAATAACTTGCAAATCGGTGAATATAGAGAAATAACGGGAATAGAATTACAGTCGTTATACAAGATTTCGGGACTCAAACCACAATAAAATGGGCAAAATAAAGCTGTCAGACACAACATGTGGTTTTTATGATTTTTGATTCAATTGTGCCTACAATTTATTCAGTATACTAAATTTAGAAAGAAAACGTCTTATATTGAAATAGGACATGAAGGAAGTTCGTATAACAATGACGGAAAACTTGCAAAATTCACAGGACAAAATATTACGTATAAATGAGCTTGTAAGCCTGTTAAATGAGGCATCTTTGGCTTATTACGGTGGAAATGACGAAATTATGTCAAATTTTGAATGGGATTCATATTTTGATGAACTTTCAAAATTAGAAAAGGAAACGGGATATGTGCCGGAGGATTCTCCGACCCATACTACAGGTATAAATTCCGATGAATCCGAATCGGGAAACAGAGAAGAACATGAATTCCCGGCCCTGTCTTTAGCCAAGACTAAAAAAATATCCGATTTAATAGAATGGGCAGGGGACAGAAACATATATTTAAGTTATAAACTGGACGGCCTGACTTTAGTTCTTACTTATGATAATGGAGCATTAACTAAAATATTGACTCGCGGAAGCGGCGTGGCAGGAAATAACATTACAGTGTTAAAAGATGTAATTTCGGGTTTCCCTCAAAGAATATCATATAAAGGTCATATGGTTGTAAGGGGAGAAGCTACTATATCATATAGTGACTTTGAAGAAATTAATACATTAATGGATGATGATGAGAAGTATGCCAATCCGAGAAACCTGGCATCAGGCACACTTGCATTGGATGATCCTAATAAAGTAAAAGAACGTCATGTTACATTTAATGCATTTACATTGGTTCATATTGATGATGATATTCCTAATTGGGGTGAACGAATGGCTTTCCTTAAAAAGGAAGGTTTTGTAACAGTGGAGTATACACTTTGTAATGCAGGGAATGTATCTGAAATAATAGATATATATACGAAGAAAGTCGAAGACGGAATAATGGATATTCCCGTAGACGGACTTGTTATTTGTTATGAAGACGATATTTTTGCACGAACGGGCTCAGTTACAGGTCACCATGCCACAAGAGCAGGTCTGGCCTTTAAGTGGGCAGATGTATCAGCATTCTCAAAGTTAAAATATGTAGAATGGTCTTGTGCAGCCTCTACTATTTCGCCTGTAGCGGTTTTTGAGCCCGTTTTACTTGAAGGGACGACAGTTTCAAGAGCTTCGTTATGCAATATTTCGGAGATGGAACGATTAAATATAGGGGAAGGATGTACTGTAGAAGTAATTAAGGCTAATAAGATTATTCCTAAAGTAATCTCGGTTAAGGATTCTACCGGAAAGTTCATTATCCCGAATAAATGCCCTGTATGCGGTGAAAATACGAGTGTTATGATTTCGGAAAAGTCGAAGACCAAAACCCTTCATTGCAACAATCCGGACTGCAGTGCCAAGATGGGCAAGAAATTTGCAAGATTCGTATCTAAGCCGGGTATGGATATTGATGGACTATCAATACAAACTATGTTAAAATTCATCAATGTCGGTTATTTAAAAGACTATGCGGATATTTACCACTTAAATGTCCATGCCGGCGAAATTATGGCGGAAGAAGGTTTTGGTGAGAAGTCTGTAGCCAATATGCTTGATGCTATTGAAAAGAGCAGAAGTGTAAAGGCAGTTAATTTCATATATGCTTTGTGTATTCCAATGATAGGTCTTGATGCTGCCAAGAAAATAGTAGGAAATCTTGGCTTTGACGGGTTCTTATCAAGACTGGATGGCGGCTTGGGATTTGAAGATATTGACGGAATCGGACCGGAAAAGTCACAATCCGTTATGGAATGGTACGCAAATCCTAAAAATGCCAATGAATTATCACTGCTGCTTAAGGAACTTAATCTGTCCGAGACTGAAGCCAAGAACTTATCGGATGGCCTGATGACAGGAATAACATTCGTTATCACGGGCGATGTTCACACATTTAAGAACCGAGATGAATTCAAAGCATATGTTGAATCTAACGGCGGTAAGGTCGCAGGAAGTGTTTCTTCAAAGACTGATTTCCTGGTAAATAATGATAAGGAATCATCCTCTTCTAAGAATAAAAAAGCTAAGGAACTTAATATTCCGATTATTTCGGAAGATGAATTTATAGAAAAATACGGGCATTGATAACATATGTCATCGCTCGATAAATAAGGAAGTATTTTATGCCTATTAAAATTAAAGATTCTCTGCCGGCGCAGCAGATACTTGAAAATGAGAACATATTTGTTATGACGGAGCACAGAGCAATGCATCAGGACATAAGACCTCTTAATGTACTGATACTTAATCTGATGCCTACCAAAGTGGTTACGGAAACACAGCTTCTTCGTAAGATGTCAAACAGTCCTTTACAGGTTAACGTGGAGTTTCTGCAGACTGCGTCATATACTTCAAAACATACGGATTTGAGCCACCTTGAGACTTTTTATAAAACCTTTGATGAGATTAAAGATCGAAAATTCGATGGTTTAATAATAACGGGTGCTCCGCTTGCATATGTTAAATTCGAAGATGTTGCATATTGGCCCGAACTGTGTCAAATAATGGACTGGGCGGAGACGCATGTGCATTGTACATATTACTTATGCTGGGGCGGATTTGCAGGACTGTACTATCATTATGGGATACAGCCGTTCTTTTATGATGAGAAACTGTCGGGAGTATATACTCATTACGCTATTAAACCGACGGCTCCTTTATTTAGAGGATTTGATGATATTTTTTATGCTCCTCAATCAAGAGAAATCGGTGTTAAACGCGAAGACGTAGAAGCTGCGGACGGTCTTGAACTTATGGCATACTCTGACGAAGCAGGTGTTACCATTGCCAAATCTGCCGATTCACGCAAGTTCTTCGTATTATGCCACGCAGAATACGATGCCGATACATTGGCAAATGAATATTTCAGAGATGTAGATAAGGGGCTTAACCCTAAGGTGCCGGTTAATTACTTCCCGGATGACGATCCATCCAAGAAACCTATTGTAAAGTGGCGCAGCACCGGCCAGTTGCTATATACGAATTGGCTAAATTATTACGTATACCAAAGCACACCTTATGACGTCGAAGCCATTGGTAATAAAAACTAAAGAAAATCCAGTAAATATGCGGCCTGCAGGATTTCGTCCTGCAGGCCTTCTTGTAACTCCAACCTGTTGGTTTTTGATGGTTTTTATTGGTATTTATCCGTTAATTTGGAGTCGATTTTGGAGTCAGTGGAGTTAAAAATGGAGTTGAATTGGTTCGTTTACAAACTTGATTTTTGATTTTTGGAAGGGATTTTAGAAGGTATTTTTTTGAATAGATTTGGACCTCGGGGACGGGGGCGCACGACATCCGGTGGATGTCGGCTTTGCGCGGACCGAAGCGGAGCGGAGACAGAGGTTCATTTTACATAGCAGATATTAAGCAGTCGTTTTCCTAATTGTAGGATTCGGCTGTTTTTTGTTATGGCAACGAGCCAAGTGGCCATCATGCTTGCATGTATGGACATTTGGCGACTGCTATTCATCGATGTGACTCTGTCACATCGATGTTTGCTCAAAAATCATTTAAGGAGGACGAAGATATGAACTTCGAAGAATTCAAACAGCAGATTATGGAAGATCTGCCCGGGGCACTTCCCGAAAGACTCTCCAATGTGGAGATTGAGCCAGTAAGCGTAACCAAACTTCAGCATGGCAATTACGACGGAATCACTATCCGCGAGGAAGGCTCCAACATCGAATGCTTGAGAACATCCCTCATAAGGAGATGGAAGACTTATCAATGGAATATCGCTTTGTGGTGGGACAGGATGAAAGCGGCACACAGACAATTCTCGTAACCAATAAGCTCTTAGAACAGTAGGCAAGGCTTACTTCTAAAAAAATTTTTAAATTACATATTTAATAGACTGTACGCTATGAAAAGTTGCAAAAATACAACACCCTCAACCCTTTGATTTTACTGGGATTGAGGGTGATTTTATACTTATTTTCCTGCAAAAGTCAGGTTATCATTCCGTGACCATTCATTCAAGGGGAAACAATCGGGAGTTCTACCATATTTTCAATGGAAGAATGGGCTTTTTTGTTATAAAATAAAGGTATGGCTAACTTTGTTCCTATGTTACTTATGAATTCACAACTGAAAAAGGGAGAGATCAGGGATTTTATTGATTCCATTTCGGATAAGGTGTCGAAGGATATGGCGCTGGCGGAATATTACTATTACACCGGCCACCATGCCCAGAGCGTGGCTATTACTTCGGAGTATATCAAGAGCGATGACTTCTATGTTAAAGCCTCAGCGTGGCTTCTTTATCTGTTCAGCAATCTGCCCCTTAATAGACAGGAGGAAACCAAAGCCGGCCTTAATTTTATATACAGTCTTTTGAATTCCAAGAGGCCGGAGGCGGAGAATCCTTCCGAGCAGGCGCATTTGATAATGATAGCCAATGCGGGCAACATCCTGTTTCATCTGGATATCCAGGGAATGCCTCCCGTTAATGACTATCTTAGATTTTTGCCTCCGGGGCTTAAAGTGTTTGGCAGTTATCTGATGGCTCATCAGGCATATTTGAAGGGCGAATACGAAAAAGGACTGGGAATAGTTGAAACCGTGCTTTCCTTTGAGGGTGAGACATATCTGATTCCTACCATATTTATATATTTGTCAGGGGCGATGAATGCCATGAGCCTCAACCGGGTCGAAAAGGGAAAGGAATATTTTCTTAAAGCCTATGATCTGGCGAAGGAGGATGAACTTTTAGAGCCCATAGGGGAGCACCATGGTCTTTTGCATGGACTTATAGAGATATGTCTTAAGAAAAGTGAGAAGAGCGTCTACGAAAGAATTATAGAGATTACTTATCAGTTCAGTTATGGCTGGCGCCGGGTACATAACCCCATCGCCAATGAAAATGTGGCAGACACCCTGACCACCACGGAATTCACCATCGCCATGCTGGCCAACCGTGGCTGGACTAACAATGAAATAGCCGATTACATGGAGATGAATGTTAATACCGTCAAGAGCCACATAACCGGCATTTTCAATAAACTGGGCATCAACAGCAGAAAAGAATTAAACGAGTACATGCTTCGGTAAAATTTTTATCGATTTTTCAAAAAATACCCATTTTTGATGAAAAATGGGTAATACAAAAGTACCAGAATATAGTATTATTGTGTTGTATGTGACAATGATATACGATTTTTAAATATATAGTGAAATATTTTGAGGAGGAAAAAGCTTTGAAAAAGTCAATAAATGTTGTACTTGCTTCAGTTCTTGCATTTTCTATGTTTTCGGTAACGGCCTTTGCCGCCGATGCCCATACTTTGCATGTTGATTATCCGGAAAGCGGAGAGGTTGATGTGGAAGTAACTAAACCTTCGGTCACGCCCTCGGATAACCCTGTTTTTGACACTTATACGGTTGAGCCCAGCGAGTCTCCTGACTCCCATGAAGAGGATATTCCTGTAGAGACAGATTCTAGTGTTTCAGTTTGGTACACTGGGCCTGAAGAAGGTAGCAACTTTACCGGTTTTAATTTTTATCTTCCGAATGATGACCCTGACCATCAATGGGTTGAGTGGGAAGGAGACAATAAACCCACTCAAAATAGCGATAATGTATGGGTATTCACAATGCCCGCCCAGGACGTATTTGTTGAAGCGGTTTTCACATCGCCTACGCCTATGCCTTCACCCGAAGCAATTCCTCAGTCAAATCCGGCGCCTTCCCAGCCTGCTCCGGCGTCTTCCCAGCCTACTCCGGTTGAAGAACCTCAGAGTGCTGTAGCTGGGACTGCTGTAGCAGCGAAAGTGGCATATACCTGTATAACGCCTGCATTGCCTGCCGGTACCGTTTCTTTTTCCGGCGGAGCAATTAACGCTTTAAATGGTTTTACTAAAAATTTGGCAGGGAAATTCAGCGCAACTGTTTTGAATCTTGAAGCAAGGGATCTTAGTAATCAGAATGGACTTGCAACATATTATGCCGCTTTAGAAGGAAAAGAGGCTGATATCCTGGCTACCTACGGAATTTATGCAAGCAAGGATCTTTCTGCTGAAGATAATGGTAAATTGACCACTCTTACCTGGAAGAATATGAATATTACCGCGCAAAAGTTAGATAAGAACACTAAAATAAAAGCTGTATGCTATAACCTGATAGATGGAACTTACACCATTGAAGGTGAGATTGATGAATTTGGCAATATTATATTAAAGAATTTTATAATAAGGCCTGCGCAGACTAACATTACCATATTTGTTTGTAAATAAGTTAATTCAAATTTAATTGTGTAAAATGGGAAAAGAAATCGTCCGAACTTGGAATCTGCAAACTAACGGCGATCGTTTTGATGAATGTTGATTTTACGTCACTTGCGGGCAGCCTGAAATAGTACATTGGAATTTTTATTACGTATATCAAAGCACGCCGTATGACGTCGAAGCCATTGGCAACAAATAGCGTATTTACTGAGCTTCGCGGGTCTTGTCAGCTGAAATTGGTTTTGGGAAAAGTATCGTATACTATTAATCATGAAAGCACCCTCCTTTGGATCATGTGTCGCAACTTAATCCTAACACAGGACCCGGTGCTTCCTTCATGTCTATTTAATTTTCCTACAAAAACTTTACCCTACGTGAATGCGTTATGAATTTTGCAATTGATTCAAATAAACGGTTGGTGGATGCGGAAAAAAAGCAGAAGAGTTCTGCAGACAGGTTACAGGCGATAATTCAAAGAGTATGAAGATTGCACTGTGTATAGAGGAATGATTACCATGTGGGGACTGGGCGTTACAGTCGGCTACTCGGTGGGAATACTGGCGAAAGAAAAAGTGGCTGGGAAATATGGAACTTATCAAAATGGAATATAAAAAGAGCTATAAAGGACTGTGGATATGGATTGTGGTATTTTGTGCGGCGTACTTTTCATGTATTTTTTTACCGCCGATGCGGACACAACTATTGACCGCGATACTTGATAACGTTATGTCGATAGCAATATTTGCTTTGACATTAATAATTTATTTGACCGAAAACGTATATTGGTATACCGGCATAGAGTATAAGGTTGCACTAAACGCAGGGAGTGAAAGACGAAAGGCGTATGCATTGATATATGTGAAACGATTTGGCATATATGCGGCGGCTTTTCTTGTGTATACGTTAATATCAATTCTGGTCGGAATTCCGTACGGAATTGATATTTTAGTGGCAACACTGGGATTGATAGTTACGGCAGTCAGCACTGTTAATTTGAAACTCTGATACTTTACTTGAATGGAGGATAGTTTAATGAATCCGGAAGAATTGCGGAATGATATTAAAGAGTTATGAATTTATTTGAAGGCAAGTCGATGAAGATAAAATATAATAAAAGGAAACCCTATATTTTTGAACCTTTAGCATAATAACGCAAAATTGTTAAGGGATTTGGTGGATTTAGTCTTCCAAATCCCTTATTTTTATGTTAAGATTAGTTGCGGAGGTGGTAAAAGTATGAAAAGTATAATGTTTTTTTGTATTCCGGCACACGGACATCATAATCCGTTATTTGCTGTAGCGAAGGAACTTGTGAGCAGAGGGGATGCAGTTAGATTCTATTCCTTTAATGAGTTCAAAGAAAAAGTAGAAGCTACAGGAGCAACATTTGTCGGATGTGATGAATATTTGGCCGAAGTTGCTCAGGGTGTTATTACCGGTGAAGAAACGATGTCTACAACAGAAATGACTATTGTAGATTTGCAGACTACTGCAAGAATGGATAGTTTTCTTCAAAAGGAAGTGGAGGAATTTAAGCCGGATGTAATTGTATCTGATTCGGTATGCTTTTGGGGAAAATTGACTGCCAGAAAGTATAAGATTCCTATGGTGGTATCTACTACAACATTTGCATTTAATCGTCATTCTGCCTCTTATATGAAGAATAGCTTTGCCGAAATTATGGATTTGATAAAAGGACAGAAAAGCATAAATGCAGAGTTAAAGAAATTAGAGCAGTACGGATATCATGAAAAAAGTATTATGCCGTTGGTACAAAATGATAATTTTACAGATACCATTGTCTATGCTACGAAGAAATATCAGCCATTTAGCAATACTTTTTCCAATCATTATGCATTTGTAGGACCATCCTTATTTACAGACTATTTACCGGATAAGAAGAATGAAAGACCACTCGTATATATTTCGCTTGGAACCGTTGTAAGTAATAAGCCTGATTTTTACAAAAAATGTGTAGAGGCATTAAAGGATGAAAATGTGGATGTGATTATTTCATGTGGCAGAGCGGTTGATCCTGAAAGCTTAAACAGCTTGGCAAAAAACGTTAAGGTTTATAGCAAGGTCAATCAGTTAGAGGTTTTATCCAAAGCGAACGTATTCTTAACGCATAATGGAATGAACAGTACCTCTGAGAGTCTGTATATGGCGACCCCGATGGTATTATTTCCACAGACAAATGAGCAGAGGGCTGTGGCAAGAAGAGTGAAGGAAATGGGAGCCGGATTCGAATTAAAGGGTGAGAGTGTAATCGAAATTCACGATGCGATTATGGAAGTGCTGGGAAATGCCAAATATACGGATGCCGCGAAAGTATGCAGTGATGATTTTAGAAGTAATTCAGGGCCCAAGGAGGCTGCCGACTTTATCGAAACAGCCCCCCATCTTATGCCGGAGGAAGATAAAAAGAATATTCGCAGGGAAGCCATTCCCGGAATTTTGCAGCTTGTATTCTGGGTTGTAATGATAGCCCTTATGTTTTCATTTAAGTCACTTACAGGAAGCAACAAATGGTGGATAATAGCAATTGCAGCCAATGTAATTTTCCCGTTCTATAATAAATTAATCGCTCGACTGGTATAAGAAGGAGCATTCTATGTTTAAAGATAACTTAATTGAGCTTAGAAAATTAAATAATATATCGCAGGAGGACCTGGCCTCCAGGATAGGAGTTTCAAGGCAAACCCTTTCAAAATACGAAACGGGAGAGTCCCTGCCGGATATTGATAAGTGTAGCGCTATAGCGAAAACTTTCGGGATAAGTGTTGATGATCTTATTAATTATGATAAGGAAGAAAATGCAGGTCTTGGACTTCCTCCCAAGGGTAAGTATATGTTTGGAATGGTAAAAGTCGGTGACAAGGGACAGATTGTAATCCCGGTAAAGGCCAGAAAGGTGTTTAATATAAAGCCCGGGGATAATCTGGTGCTTCTCGGTGATGAAAATGCGGGGATTGCGATAATAAAGGAGGAAGAATTACTGGCAATGATGCAACTTGCTTGATTGACTTTCCCCAATTTATATGATGAAAGATAATCTGACAAAAGAATAAACGCAGTCCATCGGAATAATTCATTATTCGTTGGCTGATCTGGAAGTAGCAATTGATTCATTATTGAAAAAAATAGCGATAACAAAACAAGAGTTGATGGATGGAGTTATCAAAGAGGTAAACTATGACTATTCCTCTCTATTTGAGACAATTTCGGAAGCTGAAGATTATTTGATTAGAAATAAATATAGAGATATTGTATATATGGTTCGAAAAGCGGATTTGAGTAATTTTATATGTTATAAACCATATATGAAGGTTTTAAATGATAGAGAAATTGGAACTAATATAGAGATGTTAACGGTAAGCAAAATATACGATGACGATTATGGCTGTGAAGAACGCATGCCGAACGCACCGAAGATGGCAATTGTATATTTGAAAGATGATGAAGGGAACGAGAAGGAACTTAAGGTCCCTGATGATTTTCTCGTAGAGAACGGGATTGAAGAAGGAAGTATTTGGAAATGGCGGTAATGGAAGATTTTTATAAGAGTGTTCTTGAACAGGACGAGGCGGCAGTAGTGTTGTGCGATTTGAATCATATTATTGTCTATATGAATTCGGCAGCTGCAAATAGATATGCTAAAAGCGGAGGGTATGACCTTGTCGGCAAGAGCCTTATGGGATGCCATAATGAAAAGTCAAATGAAATGATATATAAAGTGGTTGACTGGTTTAAGGAAAGTCCGGATCATAATAAGATTTATACCTTTTACAACGAAAAGGAAAACAAAGATGTCTATATGATAGCTCTTCGCGACGGCGATAAGAATCTTATCGGATATTATGAAAGACATATGTACCGAAATCGGGAGAGCAGAAAAATGTACGATTTTTCATAAGTAGT
>JAZQQM010000064.1:0-38926 GCA_045629045.1 Lachnospiraceae bacterium | reverse complement strand
GAACTGGCATATTCACTTACACATACCTCATCCTGCAAAGAAATTGTCTCTTTTTCCAATGCATCAAAGGTTAATAAAAGTGTCATTATTTTTGTAATACTTGCCGGACTTCTTCTGATTTTTGCCTGTTGTTCAAATATAATTGTACCTGTTGAGCTTTCCATTAAAACAACAGAAGGAGAATTTACCACCGGATCTGCGTGTACATTCATAGAAAAACTCGGAAGCAATACGCATAATAATAGTAACATTCCCCATATTTTCCTTTTCATAGCAATACCCGTGCCTTTCTTTCTGCCCACAAACGTTAGGATGTTTCTCTAATGAATATGATAATCTTCAGAAAAAAAGAACAACAGAAAACCCTCAGCATAGTGCTGAGGGTCTGCTAACATTATCTTAGTTATATTTGCGCTTTCTAGCAGCTTCAGACTTCTTCTTACGTCTTACGCTAGGCTTCTCGTAATGCTCACGCTTACGAATCTCCTGTTGAATACCAGCCTTAGCACAGCTTCTCTTAAAACGACGAAGTGCGCTGTCTAAGCTTTCACCTTCTTTAACTATTACGTTAGACATACTCGACCCTCCCTTCAGCCCCTAAAATCGACTGATTAGGTTATTTGTGAAAAACACAAAATGTATTATATCCATTAATAGCCCCATAGTCAACACATTTTTAGTCAAAACGGCTATTCTTCGGCAGATATAAGTGCTTTATGGACATGTCCGTAAAAATCATCCTTTAACACACCCTTGCAGAAACTGTATTTGTTCCTTACAATAGCCTTTACATTTTGAACATAATCTTCCGGGATTTGTGTATCTTCGTTTTTAGGCACAAACTCATTTTTAGAAGAATAATACGTACCTAAATCCGTTTTCCAGTCATAGCAGCCGTTAAAAGACAATGCCATCGCATCCGAAAATACATCTCTTCCCGGATACAATCTCGAATCAAATTCACAACCGAATAAGTTAAGCAACGTGGGCAGAATATCAAGACTCGAAGTCGGTGAATCTATAACAATAGGTTCCTCATCTTCCAGTGATCCGCACCACAGTATCCATCGGTTATGGTCTCTTTGAAGATAATTCACCACATCATATCCGTATAGTTCGGATAAATAAGGCATTTTGCCAAGTGCACCGTCATTATCAAGGCCATATGGGAAATGATCCGGTGAAATACATATAACCGTATCATCTTCAATGCCTCTTCTTTCAAGTTCATTCACCAAAGAAGTCATTGCATCTTCAAGAGCCAGATTATTGGCAATATAGCACTTAACCATTTCCGAACAGTCCAAATCCTTAACTCTGTCATAATTCTTAGCAGACATGTTATTAATCTTTGTTCCGTACTGGCCATGTCCGGATACGGTCATATAGTATATATTAAAGGGCTGGTTATCCATATATTCGCTCATGGTACCGATAATCATCTCATCATCCGATGCCGGGAAACCGCGTGTGGAAATATAATTTTCCATTCCGCTTCCCACTCCTTCAAAGCCCTCGGAATAACCTAATTTGTTATGGGTAGTATTACGATTGTATACGCTTCCGTCATTATTGTGATACGTTTTTCCGAAATATCCCCGCTCGTTAAGCATAAAACCGATATTCTGAAAAATATCTCCCTCCGTCATCCTTAAAAGGGACTTACCGCCCTCTGTCGGAATCAGGCCGAATATATTTGAATACTCTCCTCCGGTTGTTCCCGCAACGGCAGGCTGAATAAAATCCGTAAAATTAATGCCCTTTGTGGATAATCTGTACAGTGTAGGTGTAAGTTCGGGATCGATAATGTCACCCGAAAAAGCTTCTGCCGATATCAAAATAAGGTTTTTACCTTCAAAAAGGCCCGTAAACTCATTTTGTTTGGAAGGCGTTAGGGAAGCCACATACCTGTCAAGTTCTGCATTTATTCCCGATGTGGTATCTGCAAGAGCCTCATAATCAATATCGTATGCATTATCATAAAATACCCTTGGAGTCGGTGTTGGTTCGGGAGTTACTTCCGGAGTTGCTTCCGGCGAAGTTACACCTGATGGCATAACCGTAGGCTCAGGGGTCGGGCTTTCTTCCATCGTCGGCTGAATATTAGGATTAACCATGACTTCGCTTTCAAAAGAAAAATCCTCATCTCCCCCCGATATCATTTTTTTAATATCGAGTTTTATACCTACTCCCAATCCCATGTTCTCAACAACAGTCTGATAATTATACTCTTTGTCGTACATAAGGCTGTGAGGTTGTGAGGTAATAACAAGCAGACATGCACCCAGGTGGCACAAAATCATGGGGATTAATATTCCGGCAAATCCGCGGGGAGTTTTTCGCTCCTTTTTGCGAAGTACAAAAATATAAAATACAGGTGGAAAGAAAAACAGGAATATATGCAAAATTCCGTCAGGACAAAATACAAGTCTTCCCACATCTCCCATAAATCCGCCGACCACACCGCCTGCACCGTTTATTATTGTGTTAATGTCATAATAAACGTTAAAACTTCTGTAAATGAAGAATTCAATGGAATATATCACCGCGAATATTAATAACAGTACAAAGCGTATCAGCCCCCTAATACGTGGGGATGTTATGAAATTAAGAAGTAATCTCCAAAATAATCCGCCCGCTAACGCAAATAAGGCCATTATTGCTAATGACCTTATCGTAAAACAACCTGTGGTTGAAATATTAAGTACAAATTCATAGTACAAAATGATTATTGTCTGTAATATATCCATACAATACAACCAATTACTTAATCATTTCCTCTAATACTTTATAGCTTTCGTTTATTGCCTGATCAATACCTGCAGGATTCTTTCCGCCGGCCTGAGCCATATTGGGCTTTCCGCCGCCACCGCCGCCAACCAACGCCGCAATGCCCTTAATAAGATTACCTGCATGCGCGCCCTTACTGACAGCACCATCGGTTGCCATTGCCACCATGCTTACCTTTCCGTCGGAATCAGATATAAGAAGAACAACACCTTCGCCAAGCTTACTCTTTAACTGGTCGCCCAAATCTCTTAATCCGTTCATATCAATTCCCGGAAGTTTAGCACATAAAACCTTAACACCGTTTATTTCCTTAACAGAATCCATTACATTGCCAAGCGCATCCTTTGCATTCTTAGCTTTTAAGGATTCAAGTTCGCTATTCAACTCTTTAATCTCTTTCATCATAGAAAGAATCTTGTCATTCAGGAGATTAGCAGTTGTTTTTGCACTGATACATGCGTCATTTAAAAGCGTTTCGATATTCTTATAATAAGTAATTACGTTAGCACCTGTTATTGCCTCTATACGGCGCACTCCTGCGGCTACACCGGATTCCGAAACTATTTTAAAGTTAGAAATATCAGCTGTGTTTTTAACGTGTGTACCACCGCAAAGTTCCTTACTGAAGTCGCCCATTGTTACGACTCTTACAGTGTCACCGTACTTTTCTCCGAATAATGCCATAGCACCTGTTTTCTTAGCATCCTCGACACTCATAACATTCGTTACTACAGGAATGGCCATAGCAATCTTTTCATTTACAATATTTTCTATCTTAGCAAGTTCTTCAGCGGTCACTGCTTTATCATAGCTAAAGTCAAATCTCGTTCTTTCGGTATCCTGATATGAACCCTGCTGGTGAACATCCTTACCAAGAACTTCCTGTAATGCTGCCTGCAATAAGTGAGTAGCCGAATGGTTCTTACAGGTTGCACTATGCGATGTTGGGCAAACAGACATTTTTACTTTGTCGCCTACCTTAACAGTCTTGGTGCTCTTTCCTACATGTCCTACACGTCCGCCGGGAACCTTAACAGCTTCATCTACCAAAAATACCTTTTCATCATTGGAAATGATTGAACCGACATCACCCTTCTGGCCACCCATTGTAGCATAGAAGGAAGTTACGTCAGTAACAATAACGCCCGTTGCATCTTTTGATAATGAATCAACCATTTTTTCGCCGTCCGAAATAGCCACTATAGTTGCTTCACATTCCAGCTTATCATAGCCTACATATTCGGTAACAACCGTTTCATCCAAATCATCAAATACGCTTGAGGTAGATTTCTGAGAGAAATTTGAATTATCCTTTGCTAATGCTCTTGCTTCCTCCATGCATTCTTTAAATGCATCCTCATCTACACTAAGCCCTTCTTCTTCGGCCATCTCCACTGTAAGTTCAAGAGGGAATCCAAAGGTATCATATAATCTGAAAGCCGACTTACCGTCAATAACAGATACATTCTGACTCTTCTTTGAATCCAGAATCTTCTTATATTCTTTAAGTCCGTTTTCGATAGTAGTCTCGAATCTGTTGATTTCCTTCTCAAGTTCTGAAAGAATAAACTCTTTATTCTTGGGAAGAAGCGGATAACTGTCGTTATATATGTCGTCAATAAAGATACTTGCTATTCTTCTGTAATCAGCCGTCTTCAGTGATAACATACGTCCGTGTCTTACCGCACGACGAATTAATCTTCTAAGTACATATCCTGCACCGCCGTTTGAAGGAAGAAGTCTTGCTTCATCGCCTATAAGCATTACAGCTGTACGAAGATGATCGGCAATAACACGCATTGACTTGGTAAGCTTTTCGTCCGAATCATACTTAACTCCGGATACTTCTTCTATACAAGCAATAATCGGAGCAAACAAATCAGTTTTATAAACATCATCAAGGCCGTTTAAGAAAGCAAGATTTCTTTCAAGGCCCCAGCCTGTATCTACATTCTTCTTCTCAAGAGGAGTAAGTGTACCGTCCTGATGCTTTTCGTACTGCATAAATACATCGTTACCAACCTCTGTATATTTACCGCAATGACATCCCGGTCTGCAGTCAGGGCCGCAGGGTGGAACATCTGCAATAAAGAACATCTCGGAGTCAGGTCCGCAGGGTCCGTATTCAAGGCCCCACCAGTTATCTTCTGCAGGAAGATAGAATACGTTCTCCGGTTTGAACCCTGATGCAATTCTAAACTTGGCACCTTCCTCATCTCTGGGGGCATTCTCATCTCCCGCAAAGACTGTGGCAGCAAGATGATCCTTATCGAACTGAAAAACCTGAGTAAGCAGTTCATAACTCCATTTACATCTGTCTTCCTTAAAGTAATCTCCCAGGCTCCAGGAACCCATCATTTCAAAAAAAGTAAGATGTGACTTATCGCCTACGCCATCAATATCATTAGTTCTTACACATCCCTGAACGTTACATAATCTGGTTCCCAAAGGATGCTTCTTACCAAGAAGATAAGGCATAATCGGCTGCATTCCGGCAACATTGAACATCGCACCGGTAGAACCATCGGATACTAACGATACCGCACCGCAATCCACATGTCCTCTTTCTTCATAGAATTTAATCCATTCTTTTCTTAACTCTTTTGATGTTATCTTTCTCACGGTAGACTCCTATTATTTAAAAAGTAAATTTATCGGCAAAATATGAATCCAAATCTGCGATTGCAACTCTTTCCTGTTCCATAGAATCACGGAAACGTACTGTTACGCAATTATCCGTTTCCGAATCAAAATCATATGTTACGCAGAAAGGAGTTCCGATTTCATCCTGTCTACGATATCTTTTTCCGATATTTCCTCTATCGTCAAATTCGCAGTTGTATTTCTTTGAAAGTTCTGTAAATACCTTCTCGGCACCTTCATTAAGCTTCTTTGATAAAGGAAGCACACCAATCTTAACAGGTGCAAGTGCAGGATGGAATCTAAGAACCGTTCTGACATCGGGAGCTTCCTCGGTTCCGAGGTTTTCTTCATCATATGCTGCGCAAAGGAACGCAAGTACAACTCTGTCTGCGCCCAAAGAAGGTTCAACAACATAAGGAACATATTTTTCATTCTTAACATCATCAAAATAGCTCATATCTTCGCCCGAAACATTCTGATGCTGTGTAAGGTCATAATCTGTTCTGTCGGCAATACCCCAAAGTTCGCCCCATCCGAAGGGGAATAAGAACTCAATATCCGTAGTTCCCTTTGAGTAGAAGCAAAGTTCCTCAGGATCATGGTCACGAAGACGCATTTCGTCTTCTTTAATTCCTAAAGAAAGAAGCCAGTCACGGCAGAATGCTCTCCAATACTGGAACCATTCCAAATCTGTTCCCGGTTCGCAGAAGAATTCAAGTTCCATCTGTTCGAACTCTCTTGTTCTGAAGGTAAAGTTACCGGGGGTAATCTCGTTACGGAAAGATTTACCAATCTGACCGATACCGAAAGGAATCTTCTTACGTGATGTACGCTGTACATTCTTAAAGTTAACAAATATGCCCTGAGCAGTTTCGGGTCTTAAGTAAACAGTATTCTTAGCATCTTCCGTTACACCCTGGAAGGTCTTAAACATAAGATTGAACTGTCTGATGTCCGTAAAGTTATGCTTGCCGCATGAAGGACAAGGAATATTATTGTCTTCGATAAACTGCTTCATTTCTTCCTGAGAATATGCATCAATAGGTTTTCCCAAATCCATATTGTTTTCAGCGGCAAAGTCTTCGATTAACTTATCTGCACGGAATCTTTCTTTACATTCCTTGCAATCCATCAAAGGATCCGAAAAGCCGCCGAGATGTCCTGATGCAACCCATGTCTGAGGGTTCATAAGAATTGCACAGTCAACACCTACATTATATGGATTTTCCTGAACGAATTTCTGCCACCAGGCTTTCTTAACATTATTCTTAAGTTCAACACCTAAATTTCCGTAGTCCCAGGTATTGGCCAATCCGCCGTAAATCTCCGAACCGGGATATACAAAGCCTCTTGCCTTTGCAAGTGCAACAATTTTTTCCATTGTCTTTTCCATAAACTAACTCTCCTTATATAAAATCACTTATTTGTATATAGCATAGATAAGTCCGGAAACACCGTCCTTAAGTTTAACTGATTTACCGTCTTCCATAACATAAGTATTATCATTTACATACAACACCTTGCCCGGAAGATAAATAGTATCCTTCGAATCCGAAATAAGAATCTTCTCTTTGCCCATAGTCTTAATATCAGATTCCGCAATAGTCTTGGTAGCATCTTTAATATCAGTCATAATAACCCCAAGGGAAAACCCATTAAGCAGTGCCTCGGAAGCCGACCCGACGAATATCTGCTCATTATTGAAAGTACTGTAATCCGCAGATGTCGTATACTCCATTACAACTACAGCCTTATCGTTTTCCAAAGCCACCTTATCAAGTTTAATTGCACCGTCATGGGATGAATTATAACTGTTAATCTCCTCTTCAACAGATGCCTTCAACTCGTCAATATCGTAATAGCTTTCCGTGAAATCTTCTATAATGGTTGCGGTAATGCTGCCATTTTTATTAATCATTAAGTTGGAATTCGGATCCTTTGCCTGTGCCCCGGCACACCCGGCCAGTACTAAAATCAAAAAAGCACCAATAAAGGATAAAAATATATATTTTTTCATAACTATGTAATTATATCTAAGGAAACAATGGTTTTCAACTTATAATTCATCCAAAATTTCCAAGCTTTTAAAGCTTCTGTCTATATATTTGTTACTAAATACCCTGCAAACTTTAATAAGTTCGCCCAATACCTCATCGGATACATTAAAAGAATATAGTTTTTCGATTGAACTTCCCGCTATATATTCCAATGTATAAAGCGTAGAATCATTGAGAACTTCTCCCCCCGGCAATGCGGAAGGTCCCGGATATTCTCCGTTAAGTACCAGTGCTTTTATTTCAAATACGCATTTAACAAGTTTTTTATTTACCAATGGATTAAGCAACGTTCTTACAGACTGAAAAAGCAGCTTTAGCATCATTACCTCATCATTGTTTTCTCTGGTATAATAATCCATCAGTTCCAAAAAATACATTCCGTAGCAGGCTGCATCAAAATCTTCTCTCATCCCTTCAAAATAATTACTTATCAAAGCATCATTTATAGTATATGAGTTACGTCCTTCAAACAGTTTGAATTCCCCGAAAGAAAACGGATTTGTGGAAGCCATCAGGCGATTCCCCTGTTTTCTTGCTCCCTTGGCAAAAGCTGATATCTTTCCGCGTTCCTTCGTAAGCATAACCACACGCCTGTCATACTCACCTATTGGTTCTGATTTTAATATCATTCCTGTGACTATAGTCAGTTCCTGCATAATTCTTCCTTGGCATCATAACCGAAGTTTTTAAGCAATATATCAGAGTCACGCCAGTCCTTTTTTACTTTGACCCAAAGTTTCAAATTGGCCTGCATCTCAACTAATTCTTCAATCTCATATCTGGCAGCCGAGCCTATCTTTTTAAGCATTGCGCCGCCTTTACCTATAATAATTCCCTTATGAGAATCCCGCTCGCAAATAATAGTCGCATCAATGTCAACAATCGTATCCTTAAAATCCATCCGCTCAATTGTTACGGCTATTCCGTGGGGAATTTCATCCTTAAGACACTTAAGTGCTTTTTCACGAATAAGTTCCGCAACTATTTCACGAACCGGAATATTGGTAACCGTATCCTCATCGTAATACATCTGACCGTTGGGAAGATACTTGATAATACACTTAAGAAGTTCATCTATATTGTCTTTTTTAAGTGCCGAAACCGGAACCACTTCGGCAAAATCAAGTTCCTTGCTGTAGATACTGATATATCTAAGCAAATCATCTCTTTTAACCATATCAATCTTATTAATAACAAGAATAACCGGCACCTTAAGTTCCGATAAGACTTCAATTATATGCCTTTCCCCCGCCCCTATATAGTCGGTAGGTTCAACAAGCCATAATATAACGTCCACCTCTGCAAGTGTTCTTTCGGCAACGGTAACCATGTATTCACCCAGTCTGTTTTTAATCTTGTGAATACCCGGTGTGTCAACAAACACGATTTGCTCATTTGGTGTGGTATATACAGTCTGTATTCTGTTTCTTGTTGTCTGAGGTTTGTCGGAGGTTATTGCAATCTTCTGACCGATTATGGTATTCATCAAAGAAGATTTTCCCACATTCGGTCTTCCGACCAATGCCGCAAAACCCGATTTAAAATTATCGTTCATAGCATTAATCCTTAAATCAATTGCTTAATATCATTAAATAATTCTTTATTTTCCTCTATCTTTTCGGCATTTCCCACTACACAAATATATCCGTCATCCATAAATGATTTGATATAGCTGCTAAGACCGTGAAGCACATCCTTATCAACACCAAGAAGTTCATCTCTTTCCCGCTGTATATCTTCAAACGTAAGATTACAAAGATATGCTCCCAAAGAATATGTGCCCCTTGTATAAGGTGTCATAGGTGTATCAAGATCCGACAAAGCTCCGATAATAAACTGAAGCACTTTTCTGTCATCAAGTTCCATATTCTCTATATACGAGGCTGCCTTTTCATATACATCCACCGTTTCTTTAAGGTTAGGGTCTCTGTAGGATACGAAGTAACAATCACCGTTCTTGTTAAAGGAACTCATACATCCGTAGGCACCGCCCAGTACACGAATATTGTTCCACAGATAATCGTACCCCATCATGGTCCTTAATACACGTAAAGCTCCCGTATACTTAAGACCTGATTTTAAATAATTACCTGCTCTTGCCACGAACTGAATCTGGCCGGCGCTCTTAAATGCCTCATTCTTAGGATAAAGCTGTATTTGTAACGGCTTCTTTTCGTAATCACAGGTAAACAGCTTATCTTTAAAGCTTTTAACCTTCGCATCTATTTCCGAAGAGCACTCTTTAGTTCCAATGAAGTCAACCATAAGGTTTTCTTTCCTAAATATGCACTTAGAAAGAAGTGTCAATTTAGCTACCAGATCATCCTTTTTTTCTTCATAATTATCAACAATATCGGAAACCAGTTCATAGAAAGGTCTTCCGTTAATAAGTTCAGACAACGCAACCGACTTGCTAAAATAACTAAGTGCACGAATAGCAGCCGTTGCATGACCTGCGCTTGCCATGGAAGACTGAATTCTCATCTTCGTCTCATTAAGTATTTCATATAAACGCTTAGTATCGTCATATTTCGAATTAACAATAATTTCTTCTATAAGCTCAAATGCTTCCGGGCATTTATCGTAAAGATACTTAGACTTTATTTCAAAGGATGTACCTATATCGTCAAGATTGTTTAAGTTCTGATATGAAGATATTCCCGGACGTATTCCGCCGGTATGAATATTAATCTCATTAAATAAATCAGAATATGAATAATTCTTCGTATCAACTACTCCGATTACACTCTTTAGTATTCCAAGATAGGGATACAAATCCGCCGGAACATCATTTAAATTAAACAAAAATGATAAATATCCTATTCCGCTTGTAAAGATATCATGATATACGAATGTTGTTCCGTCTATTGTCTTAACGTCATTAACAAGCTTGGAAGCTTCCTTTTTGAGATCTTCCTTTTTAAGAAGCGGTATCTTCTTAAGGTCTTCTTCATCACTGGGAGTAGACTGATATTCCTTAAGTTCCTTTGTTTTATCAACAATAGTCTGCCGTTCTTCCTTCGTTAGCGAATCCTTATAGTTCTTAAGTTTTTCCTTAAGTTTATCATCTTTAATCTTGGTAAGATTAATCTTGGGAGTTACTCTAAGAATTGTCTTGTGAGTGTTATCGATAAAGTATTTCTTTATCAATTCTTCAAAATAACCCTTATCAATATTTTCTTTAAGGAAAGCATATGTCTCATCTGCCTCTATATGCATAAAAGGCGACATTTTGTCATACAGCCAGCTGTCGAATGCCTGAAGGCCGAGCATTAATCCTCTTGGGTATGAACCGTAATCCGCTTCTCTGTATTTGAACTCAAAATAGTTTATGGCTGCCTGTAGAGATTTTTTGTTAAGTCCGTTAGCTGCCTTAACCAGTTCCTCATCAATTATAGAAACAAACTCGTCAAGCTTATCCCCCTTGGTTCCCTTGGCCGTTATCGCAAAATAAGGCTGATATATTCCGCCTTCAACGCTTGAATATACATCGCTTCCGATTCCCGCATCCAAAAGGGCCTGTTTAATAAGCGCTCCCGGAGCCGAACAAAGCACATAATCAAGGATATCCAACGCTACATACAGTTTCTTATCCAGCGCCGTTCCTACAGAAATATTATATGTAAGATAATCTCCTTCCGAGGATTCTTCATCAAGTACCGAATATTCTTTTTCGATATGCTTAATCTGTTCAAAAGGCTTTTGAACAATAATTTCGGAATCTACTTCAAGGTAGTCGTATTTACTAAGGTACTCTTCATCAATGAACTTAAGATAACTTTCGGCATCCATATTTCCGTAAAGATATATATAGCTGTTGGACGGATGATAATACTTACTGTGGAATGCCAGAAACTCTTCATAAGTAAGTGACGGAATATCCTCGGGATCACCGCCTGATTCGATTCCGTAGGTGGAATCAGGATACAAAGATACCATTATTTCATGTTCAACCACATCATCAGGAGAGGAATAAACTCCCTTCATCTCGTTATATACAACTCCGTTGTAGGTTAAATCGCCATCGGCATCTTCCATTTCATAATGCCAGCCTTCCTGACGGAATATCTTTTCATTGGTGTATATATTGGGATTAAAAACAGCATCAAGATATACATCAACCAGGTTATGAAAGTCCTGATCGTTGCAGCTTGCCACGGGATATACCGTCTTATCGGGATATGTCATGGCATTAAGGAATGTATTAAGTGAACCTTTGGCAAGCTCAATAAAGGGATCCTTAACAGGGAACTTCTTTGAGCCACACAAAACCGAATGCTCCAATATATGGGCAACTCCCGTAGAGTCCTTAGGCGGAGTTCTAAAGCCTATATAAAAGACCTTGTTCTCGTCATCATTAAGAAGCAAAGTAACGAAGGCCTTGGTTTTATTATGTTTAAGTATATATCCGTCGGAATTTAAATCCTTAATAAATCTATGTTCTACGATTTCATAGTTTTCAAAACTCATACAGTAAATGACATAAGTGCCAGTTTTGATATAATTACTTCACTGACAATTAAGCCCGCTCCTTTCTTTTTGGCTAAGTTTATCTGCGTTAATTCTTTTAAAGAAATAATTTGCTCTTTATACTCACTTTTAGTCTTCCCGAATAATGTTTTTCTCTCCGTCATCATTTGAATTTTAACTTTACATTTTAGTTGTTCGTAGGTTTTGTATACGAAGCTTTCCGGTGTAAGGTAATAAAGCTCGGCCTCAAGAGTATTTGTTTTATCCGATTCTTTAAGGATGTACTGGGAAATAATGCTTTTTAGCTTAAATGCCAAATCCTCCGACTCAAGCAGTTCTTCGTATGTAAATTTAGCCCCTATATATATGTTTGAAGTATCATTCATCACATACTTATAAGGTTCATATGAAGTTTTATTCTGCGTAATATTATCAATCAATTTCATCTTCGTAATCGGAATAATCAATATCCTCTATATTTTTTGAGCTTAACTTAATCGCGTCGATTACTTTCTTTTTGCTAAGTCCGGTTTCTTCGATAAGTTCGTTTACTGTAACTTTACGTCCGTATTCCTTTGCAAGAGCAGCTGCTTTTTCGGCAACTTCGTTAACTCTTGAAGCAATCTTCTCATCGGTTTTTTCTTCCTCAAGAGTATCCTTTATGATGCCTTCCATTGCATCCATAATAAGCTTAATGAGCATACCTTCTACTTCATCAGGCTCTTCCAATGCCCCCAGCATATTCATTCCCTCGGCAAGTGCCAGGTTTCCCTCTCCTATCAAATCCTCAACCATAACGCCCTGAGACGTATACAGTTTTGCAATCTCAAGAACCTGAGGAAGATATGCATTTATAAGCATTCCCTTTGCCTCATTATCACCGGCCATTGCCGACATGGTATAGGCTCTTTTCTTATCCGGGGTAATTTTAGCCAGAGCACCTATTTCAGCCTTATATTCCTCAAGCAGATTTCTGTCATCCTCCGACAGCAGTTCATCTGCATTAACAGGTTCATCTATTCCTATCTTGTGGTTCTTTAAATAATCAAAAACCATGTCCATCTGTTCCTTTGACAAATCAATTTCCTCAAAGGCTCCATAGACATCGTCACGGCTGATAACGTTCCCCTGATTCTTGGCAGTATACTTAATATCTTCAAGAATTTTGGCGAATTTTACTTCATCATTAATCATAATTCACACCTTAATCAACATGAATATGTGTAAAGATATGCTTTTCACAGTATTCATAATTTCCGTTACATTTAGAGCAAAATCTAAACTGTAATTCAGGATTTGACACTTCTGTCGCACCACACTGTGCACACTTGTGTCTGGTAACATTTCCCTGTGGTCTTGTGACGTTTACATTCGGTCTTTCCTGTGTTTTTCGAATTCGGATTGTAGGAGTGCTTCGCATAATCTTCTTTCGAGAAGAAATAAAGAAGACTCCGAAGTTAAGAAGCGATGCAACAATCAAAATGCACATAGGCAAAAATGCACTTCCGCTTTTGAAATACTGGATAACATCGTAAACCAGTATTGCACCGTAAAATATTCCCAAATATTTAACCTTAATCGGGATAATGAAAAACAACAAAACATGAGCGTCCGGGAAGGTTGCTGCATAAGCCAAAAATATGGACATACTTATATAGTACGTCGAAAACAATGACGCATAACCCGGATATTGCCAAAGCAATCCGCTTATATTAAACAGAGAAATGAAATATGCGATAAATGCGCCGGCTATTGTAAACAGGATGCCGGAAAAAAGATATACATTATACCTGTAGGTACCCCAGGTTAATTCCAGTGAGGTACCTATAGTGTAATAAAAATACAGTGTAATAAGAATCCATAAATCGACCTGAGACGAAGGCGGTATAAGCACCCAGGAAATTAGTCTCCATATCTGAAAATTATGGATTATCTCATAGGGGTTAAGAGCTAGGTAATCTTGAAGTCCCGGTGCCACAAGGGCTATTATGTAGCCGATTGCATAACATATAACTAAAATGAGAGATAAATTTTTAATGGCATATTTGCCAAACTTTTTTTCGAACTTACTTTGCATTACTCTAACCAAAACCTATTTTTTATCTTAATACCTGAGACCAGTCGGAAATACCGATTTCCTTCTTGGCCCAAGTCATATATTCTTCCTGAGCAGGTGTTCCGAGAACATTCCAAATCTCCTTTGCTTTGCCCTGAAGTGTCGGGAAGAATCCGTTAACATCATATTCAAGATACATATACTGTGTTACGTAAGGGTTACGTTCAAAGGCTGCCCATGAAGCACACAAACCTGCAGCCTGTGCATCAAGGCCTGCATTGGAACCCATACCGATTTCACCGATAATTACATCTCTTACAGCACCTGATCTGTTAAGATAACTCGGCTGTGTCATTACATTTGTAACAATTGAAAGGTTTTCGAATGTAAGCACCTGATTATTCTTAACCTGCTGCTTAAATGTAGCGCCGTTCCTTACTCCCGACATATCCCAGAACTTAGGGTAATAAAGAGGATTAGGATATGGATGAATCTCTAAATCCCAGTCAATATTTCCGTTAGCTCTCATAAGGTTGTTAAACTTATTTAAGAAGTCAACACCGTCAATATATTCGTAACTGTTCGCATTCTTATCCCAAACCTGATCAATGCTTATATAAACTCTTGCATTGGGATTTGTAGACTTAATTGCGGTATAACAAACTCGGAATACCTGTGCGAATTTACGCATATATGTATCCCAGTCCGTATATGCCATATAGTTCCAGCATCTTTCATTTACTTCATTACCGATAACGAAGTCCTGTATAGATGAATGCTTGGCATAGTTAACACAGTCTGCTATAAGTCCGTTAACACCTGCCTCATCATTGGCATTAAGCATGTACTGGTTAATCGGATTTGCCTTAATAGGATGAGAATCCGGCGACTTGGCAGTAGGATCGGCACAAGGTGAATTAATATTATCGGTATACAAAACCGCATGAAGAACGTTGTAATACGGATTATCCGTACCTGTACCGTTTAGATTAATACTAACTACATTACCCTCCTGGAAACACTTCAAAGGACGGGCAACTCGTGTCTTTGACTTATCACCGAGGACTTCCGGATTAACAATATACTGAGGTTCGTTAACCGTATACCATACGCCGCCTCTGTTAACCGCAAATACAAACTTGTTATAAAGTCTGCTGGCTCCTGCTGTGTAATTAAGCGGGATTGTTGTCGTAACGTTAGCTGCTGAGGCAACACTTGCCACCGGAGCAGCACCGTTGGGAATTGAATACTCATATGTCTTTAGTTCAAATAAGTGAACCATTCCGTCATCAGATGCGGGAGCTGCGCCAAAGGCGGCAGAAACAACTACATTGTTTCCTACAATCAAAGCTCCTGAAGAGCTTGCCGCAACTGCTGTCGAATCCGCAACAGAAGCTGCATTGGCAGTAACGGGAACCGCCAACATGCCTATTGTAAGTGCTGCGCACAATACAATACTTAATAAGGATTTCTTCATAATAATTACCTCTCACACTATGAATTATTTCTCATGGACATTAACGCCCAATTTAACTTATTTATTCTATCACACTTTTTAATAAACTCCTATACCAAAAATCTTAAAGAATTTCTAAAAAAACAATAAAACTGTTTATATTCATAGAAAAAATCGACGACTTATGTTATTATTCTGTGGTTGCATATAATAAATAAGAAGTAAAGGATATATAAGTACTATGGAATATACGTTGGGAATTGATATCGGTTCAACTACCGTCAAAATTGCTATTTTGGATCAGGAACATAATCTTCTGTTTTCAGATTATCAAAGACACTATGCCAACATAAGGCAGACTCTCTTAAGCCTGTTACAGGATGCCTATTCAAAGCTTGGCAATATCACACTCCATCCCATGATTACAGGTTCGGGTGGATTAACTTTGGCTAATCATCTTAAAGTTCCTTTTGTACAGGAAGTAATAAGTGTTGCTACCGCATTAAAAGAAATAGCCCCTAAGACTGATGTTGCCATCGAACTTGGCGGTGAAGACGCCAAAATTATATACTTTGAAGGCGGTAACGTTGAACAGCGTATGAACGGTATTTGTGCCGGCGGTACAGGTTCATTTATCGATCAGATGGCATCTTTGCTTCAAACAGATGCTACCGGTCTTAACGAATATGCCAAGAGCTATCAATCACTATATACAATAGCGGCACGTTGCGGCGTATTCGCCAAATCCGACATTCAGCCTCTTATTAACGAAGGTGCCACCAAGGAAGACCTTTCGGCATCTATCTTCCAGGCTGTTGTTAACCAGACAATTTCGGGCCTTGCCTGCGGTAAACCCATTCGCGGACATGTGGCTTTCCTGGGTGGTCCTTTACACTTCCTTTCGGAACTTAAAGTCGCATTTATAAGAACGCTTAATCTTGATGATGAGCACGTAGTTGATACTACCGAAAACTCTCACCTTTTTGCAGCCATCGGTTCGGCCCTTAATGCCAAAGAAGAAACCTTTTACACCATGGAAGAAATGGTTGGCAAATTAAGCAGCGAAATAAAAATGGAATTTGAAGTCGAAAGAATGGAGCCGCTGTTTGCTTCCAAAGAAGCTTTTGAGGAATTTGAGCAGCGCCATGCCAAAGCTCAGGTAGTAAAGGGGGACCTTGCGACCTATGAAGGTGATGCATTCCTGGGAATTGATGCCGGTTCTACCACAACCAAAATAGCCGTTGTCGGTAAAGACGGCTCACTCTTATACTCTTTTTACTCGGGTAATGACGGCTCGCCCCTTAAGACTGCAATACGAGCAATCAAAGAAATAAAAGAAATCATGCCTCCCAATGCCAGGATAGTCCGTTCATGTTCTACAGGTTACGGAGAAGCTTTAATGAAAGCAGCCTTTTTGCTTGACGACGGTGAAGTCGAAACCGTTGCCCATTACAACGCTGCCGCTTTCTTTAATCCTGACGTTGACTGTATCCTTGATATCGGCGGGCAGGATATGAAATGTATCAAAATCAAAAACAAAACCGTAGATTCCGTACAGCTTAACGAAGCCTGTTCCTCAGGATGCGGTTCTTTTATCGAGACCTTTGCCAAATCATTAAACTATTCTGTTCAGGACTTTGCCAAGGCCGCATTATTTGCGGAGCATCCCATTGACCTTGGAACAAGATGTACCGTATTTATGAATTCCAAAGTAAAACAGGCGCAAAAAGAAGGGGCTTCCGTTCCGGACATTTCCGCAGGTCTTGCTTATTCCGTTATTAAGAACGCTTTGTTTAAGGTTATCAAAGTTTCCGATGCATCGGAACTTGGTCAAAATATAGTTGTTCAGGGCGGTACCTTCTATAACAATGCCGTTCTTCGTTCCTTCGAAAAGATAGCAAATTGTGATGCCATAAGACCTGATATTGCAGGTATAATGGGTGCATTCGGAGCTGCATTAATTGCCAGAGAAAGATATACCGAAGGCTACAAATCAACTATGCTTTCCTTTGACGAAATTATTAATCTTCAGTTTGATACATCAATGGCCAAGTGCAAAGGATGTACCAACTCCTGTCGTCTTACAATAAACAAATTCTCAGGCGGACGCCAGTATATCTCAGGTAACAGATGCGAAAGAGGTATCGGTAAATCAAAAAATGAAAACCACCTTCCCAATCTGTTCGAATACAAGCTTAAGAGAATATTCAATTATGAGCCCCTCGGCCTTGACGAAGCCGTAAGAGGCCGCGTGGGAATACCGAGAGTTCTTAATATGTATGAGAACTTCCCCTTCTGGGCAACATTCTTTAAAGAGCTTAAATTCCAGGTAGTATTGTCGCCTCTTTCCAACAGAAAGATATACGAATTGGGAATAGAATCAATTCCCAGCGAATCGGAATGCTATCCTGCCAAACTTGCCCACGGGCATATCCAGTGGCTTATTAACGAAGGGGTTGATTTTATCTTCTATCCCGCACTCTTTTATGAGCGTAACGAATTTGAAGACTCAAACAACCACTATAACTGCCCTATTGTTACGTCATATTCCGAAAACATCAAAAACAATGTCGAAGATATAACGGGCGGCAAAATGCGCTTTAGAAATCCTTTTATGTCATTCCTAAGCGCCAAGACAATTGCCGATGCACTTATTAAAGAATTTAGTGAAATCAAAGCTTCAGAAATTATCGATGCTGTGGAAAAAGCATGGGTAGAACTTAATAATGCCCGTAAGGACATGATGAATAAGGGTGAGGAAGTTATAAAATACCTTAATGAAACAGGAAAACGCGGTATAGTTTTGGCCGGTCGTCCTTACCATATCGATCCCGAAATAAATCACGGTATTCCGGAGCTTATTAACAGTTATGATATTGCCGTTCTTACCGAAGATTCCGTTTCACATCTGGCTTCTCCCGAAAGACCGCTTATTGTATCCGATCAGTGGATGTACCATTCAAGACTTTACGCTGCGGCATCATATGTTAAGACCGTTGATAATCTTGACCTGATTCAGCTTAATTCCTTCGGATGCGGACTTGATGCGGTAACAACGGACCAGGTAAATGACATCTTAAGCGGTTCCGAAAAAATATATACCTGTCTTAAGATTGATGAAGTAAATAACTTAGGAGCCGCAAGAATCAGAATACGTTCACTTATAAGTGCCATTAAGGTTCGTGAACGTATGGGTAAAGAGCGTACAATTCATTCAAGTGCTTACAAGCGTGTACTGTTTACCGAAAGCATGCGAAAAGAATACACTATTCTTGCTCCCCAGATGTCGCCTATACACTTTGACCTTCTGTCCCCTGCGTTTAATGCCTGCGGATACAATTTCGAAATTCTTGATAATGACGGAAGGCGTGCCGTGGATGTAGGTCTTAAATATGTTAATAACGATGCCTGCTACCCCTCTTTGCTTGTGGTAGGTCAGCTTATGGATGCAGTTCTTTCGGGTAAATACGATTTAAATAAAACTGCACTTATGATTACACAGACAGGCGGCGGCTGTCGTGCCACCAATTATATAGGTTTCATAAGACGAGCTCTCGAAAAAGCCGGACTTCCGCAGATACCTGTTATTTCACTTAACTTAGGCGGAATCGAAACAAATCCCGGCTTCCATCTTAATGCGGAGTTATTGTTAAGAGCTGCATATGCCGTAACCTTCGGTGATATCTTTATGCGTTGTGTCTACCATATGCGCCCATATGAAGAGGTTCCGGGAAGTGTGGAAAAAGTACATGAAGAATGGCTTTTAAAGTGTACGGAATTTGTTACTTCAAAGCATCTTAACTTCTTTAAATTCCGCAAAATGTGCCGCGAAATGATTAGAGATTTTGATGCTATTCCTATTAAAGATATTAAAAAGCCCCGTGTAGGAATTGTTGGAGAAATCCTTGTTAAATATGCCCCTGCGGGAAATAACCATTTAGTTGAATTACTTGAGTCGGAAGGTGCAGAGCCGGTAGTTCCCGATCTTATGGACTTCCTCCTCTACTGCTTCTACGACCAGATATATAAAGCAGATTATTTAGGATGTTCCAAAAAATCCGCTTTGGTTTCAAGACTGGGTATAAGTGCCGTGGAATTCTTAAGAAGTGCCGCCGCCAAGGAATTCAAAAAATCAAAGAATTTCGTTGCCCCCTCTTCTATTTACGAAACAGCGGAACTTGCAAAGCCTATAGTTAACCTTGGTAACCAGACCGGTGAAGGCTGGTTCCTAACCGGCGAAATGGTTGAACTAATCCATCAGGGTTGCAACAACATCGTATGCTGTCAGCCCTTCGCATGCCTGCCCAACCACGTAGTAGGTAAGGGAGTTATCAAACCGCTTCGTAAAATGTATCCCATGAGTAACATAGTCGCAATCGATTATGACCCGGGTGCTTCCGAAGTTAATCAGCTTAACAGAATCAAGCTGATGTTATCGACAGCTTCCAAGAATTTAAAAGTAACAGATAATACAGAAATAATGTAGGAGAAATATTATGGTAAAACCAGAGCTTAACGAACTAAAAAAGCAGTTCACACCCAGAAATTGTTCCATCAACCGCATTTGCGGATGCTACGTTGACGGCGAAAAAAATATAAAGACAACCTTTTCGGAAAGTTTCCTTAATCTTCCGGAAGAAGAAACCTTTAAATATTTCGAGATTCTTCGTAAATCACTGTCAGGCACAATAGGGAAAACAGCACTTAATATGGAGTTCCCCCTTAATCAGGAAAGTGACGGCGGAACTCAGGAATTCTTAATGCGCCTCAGAGAATCAAAATTAAAGGATGACGCCATACTTAATCAGTTCTATGACATGGTAATCAATTATTTCGATTATGTGGGCAACTATCTTGTATTACTTATTTGTGACACATATGATGTTCCCAACAAAACTACCGACGAAATAATTAACGATGATGCTTCAGACACCGTATATGATTATATTATGTGTGCCATCTGTCCCGTAAATTTAAGTAAACCCGGACTTAGTTATGATGCCATGGCTAATGAATTCCACAACAGAATTCGTGACTGGGTCGTGGAGCTTCCGGAAGTTTCTTTCCTCTTCCCTGCTTTTAACGACAGATCATCCGATATTCACGGTGCCATGTACTACGTCAAAAACTCCGAAGAAATATATGATTCATTCCTGGACGGGGTTTTGGGATGTGTGCCTTCATTAACCGCCAAGGCTCAAAAAGCAACTTTCCAGACCATTATTGAAGAGACTCTTGGTGATGATGCCGATTTTGAAACCGTACAGAATATTCACGAGAATCTTACGGAACTTGAAGTAGATCATAAGAACAGGGAAATAATTGAGCCCCTGACTTTGGACAAAAAAGAAATCAAAACCATCTTTGAAAAAGCAGGTGTAGATAACGAAAAGCTTCAGATGTTCGACCAAATATATGATGCCGCTGCAGGTGAAAACACCGAACTTTATGCAACCAATCTTCATACCGGAAGGACCTTTGAAGTTAAATCACCGGATATTGTTATTAAAGTCAATCCGGAACGAACAGATTTAATTAAGACTCAGATGATTGACGGTCGAAAGTGTATAGTCATAGAAGTTAATGATGCCGTAGAAATAAACGGCGTAGAAGTTACAATATAAAATAAAAAGGGGATGCTAAGCATCCCCTTTAATTATTTCTTTCTTTAGCTTATTTCTTAAATAAATCTCTGTACCAGGTAAGAGCCTTTGAATATGCATCATATACAGCATCGCTGTCCATATTCTTAAGAAGCATCACTCTGTCCACTTCGCCCCATCCGGCCACTTCATAAGCTGTAATGAAGTTTAATACATCGGCGAACTCGCCTTTTTTATTAATCAAGGCATTCTCTATCTGCTTTGATACCTTAACTTTCTTAAGCGCATCTGCCATTGACATATCAAGAATTATATCAAGTACCGAGAACAGTCCCATAAGGAACAACTCGCCGGCCTGGCCTGCCATATCAAACATAGGTGCAATGTTCTCAGCGAACTTAGCTCTAAGAAGCGAAACTCTCGTAACTTCATTGGGCTTATCCGTGCACAGTTGATTGGTTACTGCCGTATTAATCCATTTTTTAAGTTCCTTCTGTCCTAACATAGCTGCCGCATGTCTTATGGAAGTGATTTCCGAATTGACAGACATCTTATTAACTATTTCAAGCAAATTAACTACCAACGCGGTATCACGTCCGATAATATCAGCAGCCTTCGTAAGATCAAAATCAACATCGTTTACGATATTAAGCAATTCAACATAGTTAACCTTTAAGGGAGCAACTTCCGTCTGGCCTTTGGTAATAGGAACACGATAGAATTCACCTTCATATAATGCATATCCGCCATCGGCAACAAGTGAGTCGTAAATTTCGATAGTCTCCACATTTACCGCACAAAGCTTAATATTTGGATATACTTTGCTAAAATAAATCTTGGCCTTTGAAATATCAATCTTCTTGTGATCCAGGAATACATAATCGACCATATTAAGTATTTCTTTATATGGTTCAAAATCGGATACCGCAAGTTTACGCATAGCCAGCTTAAACTTGGAATTCTTAAGTTCCTTAACACGATCGATGTACATCTGTTCAGGCTTAATTCCCTTATCCATTAGGAGAACTATTCTGTTATGAGGAACATCTTTGCACTGAGCCTCAATATCCGTAAAGATAGAGATGTTATTAATTGTAACGAATATATCTTTATCTCTTGAGATAGTCTCAAGACCCATGTTCTCAATGAATTCAAATCCCTGAATGGAACCTGCCCCGTCTCTGGCGCCTGTACCTAACAAAGCGGGATTAGCAAGCATATTCGTCTTCTGTGAAAAAATAGAATATGCCGTAACTGTTAATTTGTCATCAAACAACGGTATTAATGATGCTAACATTTATTGTACCTTCCTTAATTCAAAATACCTCCGGAACACGCTAATGCGCATTCTGCTACATAATATAGTTTTCACTAATAGTTTAACATATTGTGACAAATATGTAAAGTTGTCTGAAAATTTATTTAAAAATATTTATTTTTTCTTAATCCACATATCTACATCCACTGCCCCTTTAACACCCGGTACATTTGCTTCGTTGGTGTATTGCCACATTTCAAACATATAAGGGGTCTGGGGCAACGGTTCATAATCGGCATACCATATGCGTATACTTCCGTCAAAAATATCATCTGTCGTAAGATTAAAAATCTGCCAAAGCATATTGCAATACAGCATCGCATCGTAACCGTTGTCTTCTATGATATCAATATATGCATGCACATTCTTGGTAAACTGCTCGGCACTTACATCATCGGTCCTTGCTTCGTGATCAAGAATTGTTTCCGGATCATATACTACAGGCAGTTTAGTTACATATTTTGATCCGTATTTCTTTTTAACACTGTCAAGTTCCTCTAATACAAATTCAGCTTCTTCCCTTGCTTCGTCTTCATTTATTGCCTGTGAAAAAAAATAGACGCCGACGTCAAGGCCGGCATCTATTGCTGCTACAAAGTTCTGTTCAAACACATTATCAATCGCCAAAGTTCCGTCTTTACCGTACCCGCGGTAACCTATTCTCAAATAAGCGAATTCATATCCGTTGTCCTTTACAGTATCAAAATCGATGGCTCCCTGATACTTACTCGCATCGATTCCAAGCACTGACGTATATGTATCGTCTTCATAATAATACCGACCGTCTTCTTTTTTGATTTTAGCTACCTCATAGGGATGCATGGGAAGGGATGTGTTAATTGTCGCTGTATAATGTTCTCCGAACACATCCACAAAATCCATGTCGTAGTCATCGGTATTTTTAGAAACATTCGTTTCAAACAAATCAATATATGAAACACGTACAGATATTATTCCTTCCGAATAAGGTGCCAGTTCGTACTGCATGAAATCAACTGTCAGATAATCATTATAAAAGGAAACGCAGATATTATCTTTATCCACCATCTTATATACAGTGGCATACAGATTATCCCTTTCTTCTTCGAAGAAATATACACTGCCTTCGTCGTACATATCACAAACACCCTCGGCAACAAGTTCCTTTAATCTTGTTTCATCACCTGTGTACAGTTCTGCAAAAGAAGTCTCTTCTCCCGTTTCTTCATCATACAAATGATTATCGTAAGCCGACCATCCGTGGGCAGCTCCTATGGGATAATAATAGTAAATATTGGACGTAAATATATAATGATCGAGTACTCTTCTTACATCGCGGATTCTTGATGTACTTTCTTCCGAACTGTCGGCGAATTCCGAAGGTCCGTGAAGATAACCGCTACAGTCCTCCTCGGAATACAAAACTTCAAAGTTTTGGGCATGCTCCATATCCGTATCGGCTGCTTCTTTGATAAGTTCGTTTATCTTCTCATAATTATTGACACGACTGTCAAATTCCATATATTCATTGTGATAAGAATATGCAGTCTTATCACAGTACGGACATTGCATTTCAAAATCATCGGCAATTATTCGTCCGTAAGAAGCAAATTCATACTCTTTGGCAACCATGTCGGTGCTTTGTGCCTCGGACCACTTCTCTCCGTCATAGGTAGCCTTAAACCAGCAGGTTGCGCTGTCACTTTCATCCAGGAAATATACAGTGTTTTCTATTGCCTTAAAAGCAAATACTCCCGGGTTTGAAGAATAATCATGTCCCAATACGCTTGTAACAGTTTTGATAAGTTCGTCCTTCCCTGTTGTAACATCGAAGGAATGAATATCGCAGCTGCTAAAGTCGTTATCCTGATAAAAATCCGTTACGGCATAATAAACAACACCATCATTAACATCCAGTGTATGAACCGATTTATTATATGTAGCACCGGGCATTGAAGCCACTTCAACGGTTTTACCGGTTGCCAAATCATATATATAAATTACTTCGGAAGCATAATTTTCACTTTCGATTTCGTAGGATACATATCTTCCGTCGAAACCTCCGAAATTGAAATTCTCTTGATTATAGAAGGAAATCTTATCAAGGAAATTACCCACTTTGTCATAGAACACAATACCGTCCTTCGTACCCAGAGGAACAATACCGTATTTATTTGCACAGTAGCCTACGCCGTAGTTTTCTCTGTTTCCGTAATAACGGGAAAATACATAAGCTCCTGTCCTGTTTTTGATTTCAACTAATGCCTCACAGGTATCTTCACAGTTATATATTCCCGGGCCGTAAGGTGTACAGGCATAGCATACATTATGCATACCTTCATCATCATATTTTACGTCATCGATATAAACCACACCGTCAACGACACCAATCTTGGGCATATAAAGATCACTCATAACCGGCAGACATCCGTCTGCATTATTTATGTACAGAGTATAGTCGGAATCTTCCTGCTGTGCGGTAAACACCTGACATGTGGTATCGGCATATGTCAGATTCGCCAAAGTCTCCGGAACGTACATATCGGCTATCCCGTTGGTATCTATCATCTCAAAATCATCACTGTCGGGATTAAGTATAAATACCTGTCCGCTTTGATAATCTGCCAAATAGAATTCTTCTTCGTCACGTACCTTAACAGGCGGCTCTTCTTTAACCGGTTCGGTATTTTCTTCAATATCCTCATCAGTCTCTTCGTCTGTATCTTCATCCACATAGTCAGATTCTTCAATATTAGATTCTTTTGCGGTAGTTGCATCCGAACAGGCACATACACATAATGCCATTGATATTCCAAGTAAGAAAACCAGTAATTTTCGTTTCATAATTCCCCTATTCCTTTATGAGCAATAATCTTACCAAATAGAATACCAAAAAATCTCCAAAACATCAAAGGTAACTGTTGTTAATTCATCATACTTTATTTACGAAAAATCCTATTGCAACCGCACCGGGACCTGCATGAGTTCCTATTGTAGGGCCGATAATAAGCGTTTGAAGTTTTTCGGTTTTACCTTCCCACAACGACTTACTGTCTTCAATATATTTGTCAAGTAAATCCCTGTTCGTACCGGAATATCCCACCGTAAGAGGAAGATTAAAATCAATTCCGCCGGATTTTTTAACCAGGTCCATAAGAAGATTGTTTCCGTTCTTTGAGCCTCTGGCTTTACCTGCCATAACTACCTTACCTTCTACTATCTCTATTACCGGTTTTATTGAAAGAACACCACCCACAAATGCCGATGCCGAAGAAACTCTTCCGCCCTTCTTTAAGTATTCAAGTGTATCAACCAATGCAAGTACTCTTATATTTTTACGTATTTCACATAAAGCTTTTGCTATTTCAAATGCGCTCAATCCTTGATTTCTTAAATTTACCGCGTGTCTTACCAGACACTGTTCTCCTACAGTAACATTAAGCGAATCAACAGGATAAATATTTTCATAATCATCTGCGCACAGATAAGCGTTCTGATATGTACCCGACAATTCACTTGATAAAGTGATTACAACCGCACTGTCGCCTGCCTTAACAACTTCTTTATACTTGTTTTCAAAAACATAGGGTGCAATCTGGGATGTTTTGGGAAGTGCATCGGTTTCTATCAGTTTTTCATAGAACTCCCGAGGTGATAATGTAACACCGTCAATATATGTTTCCTCTCCCAAAGATACACTCATATTAATTATTTCTATTCCCAGCTCTTTAGCCTCTTCCTTGGTAAAATCCGCTGCCGAATCAGTAATTATTCTAATCATTTTATTTCTCCTACATTCCTGTTTATTAGTTAAATATCAATATTCTGCATAGCTTCCGAAAGTTCGTTAAACATAAACGCTGCTTTTGTTATTTGTTCATCGCCTATCTTAAGTCGAAGCTTTTCAAGAATAAGCAGAATCTGTCTGTGTTCCTTCTGATATGCCGAATTTCCCTTATCCGTAAGTATAAGCAATGACTTACGCTTATCATTGGGTGATATATGTTTACTTACGAAACCCTTTTTTTCCAAATCAGATATTACCTTATTAACCTGTGACTTTAGCATCCCCGTTCTGCATACTATATCTTTGGCACTTATCTCCTGACCCGAAAGCGTATTATACAAAATATTGCAAACGAATATTTCATTAAATGACATAGATTTAACAAGTCTGTCGTTTCTTACGCATACAGATAACCTAAGCCAGGAAGACAACATCTGTTCATCGATTTCCATTCTCTTCATATACATTTCCTTTCCATTTGGTTCACTATGTGAACTTTTTTCTTAAAGAACTATAATCCATATCTTTATACATGTCAATAGCAATAAATGATTAAATAATAAGCATTACATGAATGGAAAAAACATATAGGTTTTCATATCATTAAGGCAGGGAAATTAGCCATATTTATAATATATTTATGGAGGTAAGCTAATGAAAATCTATGTAAATGTAAACGCAGCACGCCCCGGTAACGGTTCTTTTGAATCACCCTTTAAAGCCATTAACGATGCTGCCAAAATTGCACTTCCCGGTGATGAAGTCATCGTAGCACCGGGTATCTATCGCGAGTATGTTAACCCCAAAAACGCCGGTACCGAAGATAACCGAATTGTTTATCGAAGCGAGAAACCTCTCGAGGCTGTTATTACAGGTGCCGAAATCGTTACAGACTGGACCAAATACGAAGGAACAACCTATGTTACCAGAATAGATAACTCTGTATTCGGCGCATATAATCCATATATTCAGGAAGTCGAAGGCGATTGGTATTTTGCCGATAATCATATGCACACAGGTTCCGTATATGTTAATGACAGAATGTTCTATGAAGCACAGTCTCTTGAAGAATGTGTCAAGGGCGAAGTATATGAAGCAAGCTGGGAACCGGAATTTTCCATTTACAAATGGTATACCTGTCAAGACAAAGAAACTGACGAAACTGTCATTTATGCCAATTTTCAGGACCTTGATCCTGCCAAGGAAAAAGTCGAAATAGCTGTACGTCGTAACTGTTTTATGCCAAGTGAAAAGTATATAAGCTATATTACTTTAAGCGGCTTTAATGTTAACAAAGCTGCTACCACATGGGCTCCTCCCGCCGCTTATCAGGACGGAATGATCGGTGCCCACTGGTCCAAGGGATGGATTATAGAAGACTGCGATATTTCCGGCTCTAAATGCTGCGGAATTTCATTCGGTAACTATTCCCAGGAAAACAACGACAACTATTTCTTCCACAAGCACGTTAAATCTCCTACCCAGATGGAAAGAGATGCCGTATGCCGTGCACAGTATGACGGATGGACTAAGGAAACAGTCGGTTCCCACATTGTAAGACGATGCAACATTCACCACTGTGAACAGACAGGTATTGTCGGTCGTATGGGATGCGTATTTTCTATTATCGAAGACAATCACATTCATAACATAAATAACATGCATCAGTTAGGCGGTGCGGAAATTGCCGGAATTAAATTCCATGCAGCTATTGATGTTATATTCAGACGTAATCACATTCACCACTGTTCTATGGGTATCTGGACAGACTGGGAAGCTCAAGGCACCAGAATCACACAGAACTTCCTGCATGATAACAACCCGCCCAAGGGAATGAAAGTAAAGCCCGATAACTTCGATCAGGATATTTTCGTCGAAGTTGGTCACGGCCCTACTCTTATTGATAATAATATTCTTCTTTCACAGTGCTCTTTACGTATTGCCACAGAAGGTGTTGCCATGGTGCATAACTTAATCTGCGGTTCCTTCAGTATGGTTGGAAGCGGCGTAGACAGTGTCATCAACGGCCAGCGTGAGCCACGATATACTCCATATCATATTCCTCACCGAACCGAGGTCCTTGGCTTTATGACAATTCTTCACGGCGACGACAGATTCTACAATAATATATTTGTTCAAAGATGGGCTGTTCCGGATGATTATCTTGAAGGTTGGGATATGGAACGTACCCCTAATAATTTCGAAGTAGGAACGCACGTTTGGAACGAATATCCGCTTTACGAAGACTGGATTGAGCAGTTCGGAATCGGCCGGCCCCGCCCTGATATGGGCAAACTCGCCAACGGACATTTCGGGCATCTTCCTGTATGGATTCACGGCAATGCATACTTTAACGGAGCCGGTTCCTTCGAAAAAGAAAATGATAAATTAATCGTAAAGGATCATGTTGAAGTCAACTTGATTGAAAATAACGGAGAATATAAACTTGATACCAATATTTTTGATTTAGTAAAAGATTTTAAGGTTCATATGATTCACACTTCTACTTTAGGCAAGGCATTCGAGCCCGAAGAGTATTACGAGAATCCCGACGGAACACCTATCACCTTTGACACCGATTACTTCGGAAATAAGCGCGGCATTAATGTTGTTCCCGGGCCACTTACTAATGCCGATTATGCCAAGGAAATCATATGGTGTGATAAATAAATCCGACATCTCCCAAAATTTGGTTTTTGAAATGAAGAGGCTGCTGCAGAACATTCTGCAGCAGCCTCTTCGCATCATATACTTATTAAATTGGTTACTTATATTTTTCGGTTAATTCTTCAATTCTTTCATATGCTGATGCAAATATTTCTCTTGGCACTCCCTCTTCAAAAACATCAGGCAGTCCCACATAATCCAGAACTTCCCTAAACAGCCACTCAGATGATAATGTGACAATCTGCATATACTTTGTAATTGCAGTCTCCTCATCCTCTAAGGCAACGGAATACAAATCAAGTGCTGCCAAAGCCGACGTTGCATAGGATATGTAATAACACGGCTGGCTGAAGAAATGTGCTACATTTATCCATCCGTAATCAGGTTCGGTCTTGTCATAATCCAACCCTAATTCATATTTTTCACATAATCGGCCAAACTCTATGGCCCATTCCTCTACAGATTCATCCGGATGCTCATACACATATATTTCAAACTCGGTATACAGGCACGCATTATAAACGGAATACATCAAGTTATAAATATTATCTACTTCAAGAAAATCACCGACTTCTTCGCCGTAGATTTCTCTGTAATAGGGATTCACCAACACCTCAAGGCCCTGTGACTGAATTTCGGCAGTATCCATATTATCAATGGCCGTAAGCATATTTTCATAATTGTTATAGGCCTCTATATAATGGCCATATTCGTGAGTATATGTAAATATATCTAAACTGCTTTCATAAGGCGAATCAAATATATATGCATCGGCATAAGCCGAAAGGGCAAGCGTAAATCCTCTATCCGACTTGGTCGGGCTTGGATCCATATCATACAGATTCAATTTAAGCAAATGTTCAAGTGGGATTGCAAGTTCGGGATTCATATTGTAAACAATCGGAATTAACTGTTCAAAAGCCGCTGTATCGTCCTGAGTTACATATCCGGGATCAAAATCTTCTACATAGGCATATCTGGTACTTGCTTTGCTGCAATACTTCCCGCACTTATCACGAACTTCATCACACAGTTTTTTAATATCATCTACCTTGTAGTCTCTGGGATAAACATTAGCATATGCATATTCCGCATAGTTCTCATAACCTGCATCCTGTGCCTCTTCATCATGTAAAACCACCAACTCTTTATATATTTCACCTAAAACTGCTCCCTTTTGAGCTTCGATGCCCTTATATATTGCTATATAATCACCGTATGACAAGTCCTCTGCCATATTAAAGCTTTCTTCAGAATACTCTTTTCCTTTATATTCGAAATAATATTCTTCACCTGCTGCCTGCTCATATTCGCTTTGAAGAGATTGAATCTTAATATTTCTTTCCTTCTCTTCTTCAGTCATATCCTCATATTCTTTTAACTCGTCAACAACTATGGCATAAGTTTTTCCCTTTAAAAATTCTTCATAGGGAGAATTGGCAATATCACGTAATACCTGTAAATACAGGTCACCGTAATCGTTCACAATTTCAAACAGTTCTTCTCTGGCTAAATTCGTTTCTTCATCGTATACATCTTTAAAGAACTCAATCTGAAGAATTGAATAGGATGTTGACATCTTCATCATATGCTCACACATATCTTCATAAAGTTCATCCATTTCATCAAGTTCTTCCTGCTTAAGTACAGAATATTTCTCATTTTCCGGAAGTCCCTTAGCTCTTTCATCAGCATCTTTAATAAGCTCACGGATTCTGGCAAAATCATTGTCCAAACTTTCGGTATCATAATCGGCATCACGATCTTCATAGGCAACATCTGAATGCTCCCTTTCGACAAACCAGGATTTTGTCCTGTAAAGATAAAGGGTGTAAGGTGATTTTTCGTCAGTATATACACCGACCAGTTCAAATCCTGCCTCATCGGCATTATTAAGCTTAACTCTTGAGAATATGTAGCGTCCGCAGTATTCCTTAAAAGCCTTAATATCTATATACAAATCTTCATCGGTATACTCATAGTGTCTGTATGCATTGGTAATAGACGGATATGTACCGGAATACATATAACATCTGGCACCCCAGATATCATAATATGACTTTGATTCCGGAACACGTTCAAGTGCCGGAGCAATAATCTTACGGAATTCGGTCTTGTAAAATTGCGAATAATAACCAAGATAACCGTCAAGAGTATGGATTCCGTTATATTCAAGTACCGCCGGATAAAAGCCGTAGGCAACCGACCACTCTCCCGTATAATCTATATCCTTTTTTGCCTTTTCAAATAAATCAACGGAATAATATTCTTCATAAGTAAGTTCGTTGTTAGGTGTGCCGTTAATCAGTCTTGTAGCCTGGGACAAACAGGTATGATACAAGTCGTTATATCTTGTAGGGCTGAGAACAACTATAAAGATAGCTACCAGCGCAAATATATCAGCTACCCACTTAAACTTAGGCAGGTAATCATAAATGCGTTTAAGCACAATAAAGAAAGCCGCATACCAAAGAAATGGATTAACAAATTCCAGTCTGTGGAATTCAAATCCTTTAAGAGGCGGCAACAGCATTTCAAATAAATCACGAAGAGGTTCCCAATAATACAAACCGTAAAAAAGCGAATTAAATACAATAAACAGCATTACGCCGTTAAAATAATCCTTAAATATTTTACGTGCTTTTCCTTTTACAATATAACCGATTGTCTGCAGTACAAAGTATATAAGGCATACCGGCATAACAAAATACAGATGTACACTTTCGGTATGCATATCACCCGTAGCAAAGCCCTCCCATATCATTGCAAAAATCTCATTCCATGATAAAGAAGCCTGTACCATTGTGCTTCTTATGGATTCAATGTTCGAAAACAGCATCTGACCAAAAAGTCTGTATTCAAACACACCGTATCCTACCGCCAAAACCGGTATTGCAATAAATACACGAGCAGGGAATTTCCTTGATGAGATCCACTTGTAAATAAAATACAGACAAAGATATCCCACAAAGAATATTCCAAGATACGAAAAATAACTGATAAAAGGATAACAAAATAAAGCCAAATACCATACGAATTTGGGCTTTGTTACGATTCTGTTAAGAATAAACACAAGCATGGGAATTGCTGCAAATGCAATTCCGAAATTAGGGAATAAATTAAGAATCGAAAATGCAAAGGCTACAAGATAAGTAATCGTTTTGTACTTATCATAGTCATCTTTAAGGGATGCTTTAGCAAGAAGAATGCAACCTGCAAGACCGATAAAAATCTTAATAAAATAGCAGACAATATATGCCGCATACTCCGGCAATATCATAAATACCATGGTATAAAGATTAAGTTCCGAAGGAAGGTAATCTCTGCTGATATTGGCAAGGAACGGAACAGATGCGTTATGAGCCCAGAAGGTTCCCGTATCCTTCATCATTTTATATTGCGGTACGAACAAGTCCAGATTGTCATGAACCGAAATGACACTGTTTTCGCCAAGAATTCCGTATACCAGCGCGGCAAAAACAATAAATCCGCCGATAATAATCAAATACCACTTATTTAATATCTTTTTCACTTAAGCAAATCTCCTAAAATCAAATAATAACAATTGATTATAGCATAAAGTACGGCTATTCCTCAATTATTCCCAGTCACCGTTAAGAATACATTCAATACCGTACGAAAGGCCGTCTTCTTTAACATCCCTGGAAATATATTTTGCCGCAGCTTTACATTTGGGAGACGCATTATTCATTGCCACACTCACCTTGGCACACTGAAGCATTTCTATATCATTGTCACCGTCACCGAATGCAGCAACTTCATCCATATTAACATTAAGCAGATTGGCCAAATGACGAACGCCCTTGTCCTTACCGCTTTGATTATTCATTACTTCAATCCACTGGGGTTCCGAATCAACAACATAATTATCGGGACATTTTTCTTTAAGCATGCCCATAACTTCATCATGCATCTTTACATCTTTAATTACATATGCGAAGCTTTCAATTTCAGATGCATATTTTTTAATATGTTCAAAGATATCAGGTACCGGCACACGTGAAGCTCTTATATATTCAACGAGGTTTTCCGGCATACCGTACAAGGCAGGATTATCATAGTATTTTTGACTTACATATCCCTTACCGTTAATAAATATTTCGTACTCCGTACCGACACTTTGACCGATTTCAAACATCCTCATTGCCTCTTCGGGGGTAATGACGTAATTCCTTAGTAATTCACGGGTTTTAACATTATATATTTTGGCACCGTTACTGGTAATCGCATAGGTAACATTACAGTTTACATACGCCTCCTCAGGTATGGAACCCAGTGCTCTTCCCGTGGCAAATGCCACCTCAACTCCGAAGTCAATTGCCTTATTAATCGTCTGCTTATTTACTTCCGACAGTCGGCCTTCCAAAAATGCCGTTCCGTCAAGATCCGTTGCTACTAACCTAATCATTTCCACCTTCCAATAATTTCTTATATGATAAATCCATTGCAAATGCACCTATCGGCGCAGTAATTATAATAGATAAAACCGCAACAGACAACACTATATTGCCACAGGGAAGTCCCAACGAAAGCGGTACCGAACCGATTGCCGCCTGAACAGTTGCTTTAGGTAAATATGAAATTACGCAGAACCACTTTTCTTTTACATTCAAATCTGTTCCCACCAGACAAAGCCATACCCCGATACTTCTAAAGATAAGAGCTATAAATATTATGGCAATTGCCCCAAGACCGGCCTTTAACGTATATCTTATATCAACTGCGGCACCTACCAGAACAAACAGTAACACCTCTGCTGCCAGCCACAATTTGCCGTATTTTTCGGCGATTCGCTTTGACACGCATTCATCGCTTTTCATCTTAATTGCACAGGCCATAGACATAACCGCAAGCAGTCCCGATATCGAAACATACTTTTCGCACCACTCTTCTATTGCCATCAACAGGAATGCAACTCCCAGCACAATTATAACTTTCATACTGTTTCTTATATGATGCTTCTTCACATAAGCCGTTTCGAAAAACCATGACAAAAATATACCTGCCAAAGCTCCTACTACAATTCCAAGCAGAATTGAAACGGGAATATCAACTATATCCTTTATACTTGCACCGGTTCCCGTTGCCATATTTATAAAAGTCGAAAACAAAACGATTACGAAAACATCATCTAAGGATGCTCCTGCCAGAATTAACTGCGGTATACTTTTGTTGGTTCCGTACTTTTCTTCCATCAGATTGACCATTCTCGGCACCACAACGGCAGGGGAAACAGCCCCCAGAACCGCACCCATGATAGCTGCTTCCAGTCTGTCAACATCAAGAAAATACGGTGCCAGTAACACAAACCCCAATATTTCCATAACCGCCGGCAAAAAAGACATCAGTATTGCAGGACGTCCTATCTTTTTAAGATCCGATATGTCCAAAGATATACCTGCCTTAATCAGGATGATAATAAGTGCCATCTGTCTTAGATCAGATGAAATATTTAAGATAGACGGATCAAGTAGATCAAGAACATAAGGCCCCAATACAATACCCGTAATCAGCATTCCGATTATTCTCGGTATTTTTGCCTTTTGTATTATCGCTGCCAATGACAGCCCTACTAAAAAAATAAGTGCCAGTGATGTTAACATTTAAATTCCTCCAATTCCGACAGACGTCAAAAAAAGCTGACAAATTCTGCCTATAAAATACGCAGAAGTCATCAGCTTAAACAGCGGTTTGGGATATTCCCGGGGAGAACCTCATTCCCTAAATATTACATTGGTATATTAGCAGACAAGCTAAAAATTATCAACATGAATCTCAAAATAGCTCTGGGGGTGATTACATACGGGACATTTTTCCGGGGTGTCGGTTCCCACTACTATATGTCCGCAATTTCTGCATTCCCATACCTTGACTTCACTTTTGCTAAAGACCTCCTGCATGTTTATATTGTTAAGCAGTGCTCTGTAACGTGCCTCATGACGCTTTTCTATTTCGGCAACCATACGGAATTTACAGGCAAGTTCGGGGAATCCTTCCTCGTCCGCCGTTTTGGCAAATTCATAATACATATCCGTCCATTCGTAGTTTTCGCCGTCGGCTGCATTCGACAGATTTTCGGCAGTTGTGCCTATACCGTTAAGCTCTTTGAACCATAATTTTGCATGTTCTTTTTCATTATCGGCAGTCTTAGCGAATATTTCCGCTATTTGCTCGAAACCTTCTTTTTTAGCCGTTGAAGCAAAATATGTATATTTGTTTCTTGCCTGGGCTTCGCCGGCAAATGCAGCCTTAAGATTCTCCAATGTTTTTGTTCCTTCGTATTTATTCATACAATTCTTTTCCATTTTATTTTTCTCCTATCAAACAGTTATTTTTTTATGCCAAACTTTCATCAATCATATTCTCCAGTTTTTCCTTGGTGACAGCACCAATATTTGTCATTATAACTTTTCCGTTTCTAAAAAGCTTAATGGTGGGAATACTCATAACATCAAATTCCGACGCCAGATCCTCATTTTCGTCAATATTCACCTTACCTACCTTATATCGGTCTCCCGTCTCCAAAGCCAGCTTTGAAATTACCGGCCCCATCATTTGACAGGGGCCGCACCAGGGTGCCCAAAAATCCACAAGCACCGGCATATCACTATGTAATACTTCAGTTTCAAAATTGTTCTTGTCTAATACTAATTCGTTCATATTCATTTTCCTTTCTTAATCAAAACATTTAAATAATTTCACTGTAACTTCCCAGATATCTAAACTCTTCGCATTCCATAGGCAGCATATCCAAAAGTTCCGACAGCCTGCTTGAATACACAGAAGTTTCAATATCAAAATAGAACATAAATTCAAATTCACGTCCCGGCAGAGGGCGACTTTCAAGTTTAAGAAGATTTATACCTTTGTCATTAAGGGGCGAAAGAAAACGATAAAGGGACCCGGGTTCATGGGGCAATATTACCATGAGACTTGTTCTGTTAGCTCCCGGATAAATCTCAAGTTTTTTGGAAATACAGATAAACCTGGTGTAATTATTGTCGTTATTTTGTATTCCGCTTAATATGCAGTTTAAATCATAAAGTTTAATGCAGGCTTTAGATGCAATAGCCGCCATATCGTTTCTGTCCGACATAGCAACTTCCCTTGCCGCAAACGCCGTGTTTTCAAGGGGAATTACCCGTACGTTTTCTAATGTACTTAAGAATTTTGAGCACTGGCTTATTGCCTGCTCATGAGATAATATTTCCCTGATATCTTCCAGTCCGACTCCATACTTTGCAATAAGATTATGCTCTATCCTTATTCTGGTACTTCGAACAATATAAAACTCATATTGAATCATCAAATCGTATACCGAATTAACGGATCCTGCCGTACTGTTTTCCAGGGGAATCACCCCGTATTTGCAAAGCCCCATCTCAATAGCGTTAAACACCGCCTCAAATGACGAAAAATACATAATATTCGGAGCACGAAAAAGCTTCTTAACTGCTTCCTTTGAATTTGATCCTTCCGTTCCCTGGCATGCCACATTAACACTTTCCGGGAATTCCCGCGGTGTATTCTCTATTGCCCATTGCATTTCATTTACAAAAATATCATTATCTACCATTTATATTCCTCCTTTTTTCAAATAAAAAAGGTGCTACACATTAATCTGTGCAGCACCTAAATTGCCAAACATTCATATTCTCATAATAATTATCGGGCGTGCTCCAGATTAATAAATCCTTTGCAACTACCACTCCTAAAACTTACACCCACAATTTGATGTGAATATATGATATATATACACTTAACTTATATCCTCTGTCAATACGCAGTTTACATTTGCCTATTTTAAAGCAAAAATCATGATTCAATCATTTTAATGCTTCTTCATTAACCGAAATATAGTAATCAAGCAAATCATAAATCCAATCTGATAATTTTGAAAATTCAAACCCTAATTTTTTTGCCTTTTGTGTAGTAATGCTATATTCCGGTTCCCCATTATAGGGGGCAGTATCTCCGGAGTTGTCAATAATCGCTTTCTTTCCGGTCTTATTCTCAACATACTCGATAATTTCACCAAGGGATATTGTTCCATCTGAGCAACCATTAATTGCACCATCAACGTTCTTATCAACCAAAAATGAAATGAAACAGCCCGCCTCATCAGATCTGATATAACTCATTTGGTAATCTATATTGTCGATGTACATTGGAATCGATTGCATCACATGATCAACATAAAATTTTAACCTGTTTGTATAATCATCTTTTCCTATTGCAAAAGGATATCTAACCGCAATCCAATTTCTATCCGCATATTTTTGCCATAAAGCATATTCCGCCTGTCTTTTTATTTCCTCATACGGAAATGCCATCCTGTCACACCAGACAAACGTATCGGAATATCCGTTAAAATCCTCTTCTACCGTATCTATCTTTTTAGGATTATATACAGATGTACTTGACATATAGATATACTTATCACAATTAACATTATCCATTACATATCGAATGTCATTTGAACAATATGCTATTTTGTCTATAACAACATCAAAGTGAAGATCTTTCAATGCATCTTTAATACTATTTTCATTAGTTCTTTCTAAATAGATGCGTTTCACTTTTGACCCGAAATTATCTGCAGTTGTACCTCTTGTGGCTATTGTCACATTGTGCCCTTCTTCGAGCAACTTATTCACCATATGAATTCCAAAATATCTAGTGCCGCCAATCACTAAAATGTTCACAGACGAATCTCCTCTCTTAGAACTTAATCTTGTACAACTTTGAAAGTTCCCTAATTAATGTTATATCAAATTTAACCAAAGAAAGAAAAATAAGAATCTAGCCATCGGTTTCAATCCAGTATCTTTTTATTAAGCGGCCATCAACTTCAATACTTTTTTCATAAACTCCACCGTTGGACATGGGGAGGTATCAATTAACATATCTGTCGGACCATAACTGTACCTCGACATACTGCTTGCCAATAGTATTAAGAAAATCGTTAAAGTCACCTGTCTGTTCCGATAATAACCCGATCATGTCCTGCAAGCCCAATAACTTAACAGAACCATTCCTGCCATATTCAGCGCCGCTGTCTCCAAGGGTAAAACTGATATGTTTTTCATTAATTCCCGCTATTGGTATTCTTGTTTCAATTCCATTTCCGAACCACTCTTCCAGATATTTGCTTCCCTCAATTACAAACGATAAAGGATGATTCGTCTCAGGCTCCCCACCAATCGAAACAAATTCATCATACAAATACTTATCCTGGGTTTCTCTTAATTTATAATAGTTTTCAAAATCTGCAAATCTATAGAAGGCAGTCGTTTCCGGATGAGCATCGGACAGAGCTTTGGCCATCTTGAAGGCCTCCTCTTTAGTCTGACGCATTATATTCTTTAATGGTACACAATCAGGATGGCAATAGTTAACCAATATCATTTTGTTTAATTCGATCATATGTATTATTGTCTCCTCATCTCTATTCTTAATATTAATAAGTTTTGGCTTCTCATCAGTACATTTTCGTGCTTTAATACTTGGTCAATAACCTGTTGACTTTCGCCACTAATTCGTCATCTAATTTTTCAAGATAAGTCTTAAAACTAATCTGCGATTTTTCCTTCATTATCTTTAATTGATTTGAATCAGCAATTTTTCTTTTTGCCTCACTTTTGGGATATCTCTCCTTAAGCCCATAAAAATTCAAGTTACAAATCATTCCTAATACTCTTCCATTCATCTCTTGTAATAGCATAAGCATAGGAAATTGTATTTTTAGGGTCAGGGTATTCTTTAACCTTTTTCATTCCATTGGCAATAGCTGTGTTATAAGAGCCAACATTTGTATATTTCATATATGAATAGATAATGTCATAATCTGTATTTTCAAATACCCAATCACGAACTGCTCTTGCTGCCTCTTTTCCATATCCCTTACGCCAATGATTTTTATGGATGTGATATCCTATTTCTGGAAGCATTTCTCCATCGATATTTTGAATAGTAATCCCACAATCTCCAATAAATTCATCAGTTTCTTTTAGTACAACCGCCCAAAGGCCAAAGCCATATTTTTCATAATTATCCAAGTTCCAAGATATCCAGCCTCT
>JAZQQM010000063.1:0-3405 GCA_045629045.1 Lachnospiraceae bacterium | reverse complement strand
TAGGTCTTAAATATAATGAATATAGTAGTGATTTTGATAATGTTATTATTTTAGACGATTTATTTAAGTGATATTTGTGGCCGTGAAATGATATATGATGATTTCGCGGCCGCTAGTAACATTATTAGGGGCTATAACTTGTAATTTAATATGTATATGTGAAACTGCCAGATCTTCGGGTCTGGCAGTATTTTTTGGCCCTTTTACTGCCAATATCTTTATTATTGCTTGCAATCATGTTGACACTGAAACTGGCCGAAAAGGCCAGTGAGGTTGTCCTCGGATTACTTATCCTGCTGGTCGGTTTCGGGATAGTGTATTCCATATGTACACAGAACTGGACTAACCTTTTGATTTTCGCAATTATCGGAGGTGCCATAATCGCTGCTATGTTTATGTGCGTAGTGGTTGAAGAAAGTTGCGATGGACTCCGAGAAAAGATTCGTCAACTTTAGGTTTTTCTACAGCCGGAGAAATTGTGGAACCCTTGGGGAAGGTGCTATATTTATCTATGATAAAAGGGAATGGAGCGAAAATGTAATTAGCGTAAACTGCCATATAATGATATAATGAAAAAAGTGTAAAAATGGTTATGAGTTCAGATTAAATTTGTTACGAATTATTAAGCAGCGTGGCAGATTTGACTGAAAATGATTAACAGTAAAGGATTATAGGAGGTTCTAATGCTTAATCCGGGGAATTATGTTTTGCATATTATTGCAATGGTGTTGCTTATATCCATCGTTAAGAAAAGCGCATACATGGAGAGGGCGAGAAACTTAAGATATAATCTTACGTGTTTATGTGTCTGCATATGCTTGTTGGGATTTATCGGAAGAGATTTCAGTGAAGTATACGGTTCATATGTTATCGGAGTCATTTCGGAGTATTTTGTCTTTGTATCCATTCTGTTGTATTTTGTCTTTTTTATCGGTTCACTTGTCCCGCTAAAAAGCAAAATGATGATATTTTGGAAAGTGTCTGCTGCAATTCTGATTGTGTGTACGCTTTCATCACCATTTACGGGTCTGATGTTTAAGGTAAGTCAGGATGGACATTTCGAAAGGGGTGTTTTGATTCTTGTCGGGTTGGTATGGATGGTAGCTGCGTATATCACTTTGATGGTGGTGAATTTCAAAAGGTACGGTGCTTGTGAATTTGAAGATAAATTCAGACTGGTGTTTTTATTCGTTTTTGAAGTTGTGGCAATTATTATTCAGCTTTTGTTCAAGGATCAATTTCAGGATGCAATCGTAGCGTCGGCACTTATTACGATACTGTATTATGCGTTCGTAATAGAAATTGAAAGCAAGTACGATCATAAAACAGGAGTTTTTTCAAACACATATTATGATAATTACGTGAATTCAATGGCCAAAAAGGGGTTGTATTCGTTAATCATGTATGATGTTAACGGATTGAAGTACGCAAATGACAATTTTGGTCATGAAAAGGGCGATGAACTTATTGAATCCGTTGCCGTTTCAATAAAGGAATCAGTTGGAATTAACGGTAAGGTTTTCCGACTTGGCGGAGATGAATTTATAGCTGTTGTGAAGTCTTGCGATGAGCAGATTTGTAATGAAATAGTCGAGAAGACTTTACATGGCTTTGAGAAAAAGACAAAGGAAATCGGAATCAATGTATCTGCAGCATACGGTATTGCCATACGTGAAGAAAACGAAGATAAGAAAGATTTGATGGCACGTGCGGATAGAAAAATGTATGATTGCAAACAGGCATATTATCAGCAAGAGAGTAACAACAGGAGAGTACAGAGATAGAATACATGAGTGGAGGGTGCGGACAAAAAACTGGACTATCATAGGGCTCCGAAAGGAGCCTTTTTTATGTATTCAAAACAACAAAAAGAGATTGCATTGAAAGATAGTGAAAATATAATGGAATATAAACTCTATTTTAGGTATAATTATAGCTGAAAAGAATAGCATTTCTATGATTAAAATCACATTAACAAATCAATAGACTGGCAGTTCTCGCCAAGAATGGATTTGTAGTGCCAATGATGGTTAATCAAAGAATCAGATCATATAAGCTGAGTGATTTCCCGAAAGAACATGAAAAGAAAATAATAAAAGCTATTAAATAGAAAAGAAACGAGGGTTGGTGTTTTGCCTTTCCTCGATTTCGTTAATAAGCATTTTCTGAAAATAGGCTTATTTGTAATATTGTATTTTTTCTATAGGGCATTATATAATGTTGAAGTACCTGCGTTACTATGGAGATAGGCTACTATGATGAAAAAGAATTCAAATAAAAAAATATTAGGAAAAATTTGTGCAATTGTATTTGGTATTGCTTTTGTATTTTGTACACCTAACAGTGTTTATGCAGCTGACAGTGTGACATATCTGAATGAGTCTGGAAATGAAACAACGTGTGATTCGTGCACAGAAATAACAAACGATAGTTCAATTTCAAGTTTAGATGGTGGTTTTTATTATGTGAGAAGTGGCATGACTGTTACTATTAGCAATCGAATAACTATTAGCGGTAGCCAAGGTGATGGTAATGAGACAAAACTGATTCTGTGTGATGATGCAAACCTAATAGCTGAAAAAGGAATACATGTAGGAAGTGGCAATGGTCTATATATTTATGCCCAAAGTGAAGATGATGCGATGGGCAAATTAAAAGCTACAGGAAGCGATAATGGAGCCGGAATTGGTGGTAATGAGAATGAGGAATGTGGTACTGTTGCAATCTATGGTGGAGATGTAACAGCTACCGGAGGAGAATATAATGGAGCCGGAATCGGTGGTGGACAAGGCGGAGCCGGAGGAAATATTACTATCAATGGAGGAAAGGTAACTGCTAAAGGAGGATATTATGCTGCCGGAATTGGTGGTGGAAGCGGAGGAGCTGCAGGTGAAATAAACATTAATGGAGGTCAGGTAGAAGCTACCGCAAACACGAGCATTGCATCAGGAGCAGGTATCGGAAGTGGCGCAGGTGGCGCAAGTGAAGGGCATATAAGTATTCTTGGAGGTCAAATAACAGCTACCGGAGGCGGTAATGCAGCCGGAATCGGTGGTGGAAAAGGTGCTGCTAATGCAATGATTACAATTAATAATGCAGAGATAAAAGCGACCGGCGGAGTCGGAGCAGCCGGAATCGGTGGCGGATATGATAGTAATCAAGACCCAGAAGAAATAATAATACAAGGTGGAACCGTAACTGCTACCGGAGGAAATGGCGGAGCCGGAATTGGTGGTGGAAGTAATGGAAATGTCGGTAAGATAACCATTGCAAACGGAGATGTAAACGCTACCGGAGGAAATTGGGCGGCCGGAATTGGCGGCGGATATGGTAAGGCCGGAGGCGAAATAACTATCTACGGTGGAAAGATTACTGCTACCGGAGGTGATCAAGGAGCCGGAATTG
>JAZQQM010000062.1:0-3328 GCA_045629045.1 Lachnospiraceae bacterium | reverse complement strand
GACAAATCGGTGAGTAACCTGCCTCATAAACTGCTCTGCAATACTTTGCTGCGACTGCTTTAACATCCAGTTCCTCGTCGCCAAAGGAAGCTGTGATATACGCTAATGGTCTTGTCATGTTAATGTCCTCTCTCGTCTAGTACCACGTATTTGTATTCTCATCATGTTCAAAAATGATAACTGACTGTTTATCAATTTCAGCATTGTGAAAAGTTATCGGTCGATTAAGTTTTTTAAGCCATTCAAATATCTCATCCGATGTAAGCGCTGAAACTGTATTCTTCTGCTGTCTGGCGATATATGCGTTTCCATAAAGAACAAGATTACAATTCTCCATTTCATAAGCACCGGATTCAACAACAAGTGCATACTTATTTCTGCACAAAGAAAATACCTCGTAAGTTTTCTCTTCCTGTCTGATTTCCGAATTTACTATTGACTCACTTGTAACAACAGGAACTCTCTCGGGATTAATCTTTAAAAACCCGACTTCCATATCATGGCCGTACATAAAAACAATGCAGCTCGTATCTGTAAGCTGATATTCTATGCCTTCCATGTTTATTCCAATATCCATTGGTTCACCTCCAATCAAAAAGGAACCTGCCGTTTTTAGCAAGTTCCTATAAGCATTCCATTCTTTGTTTCTTTTTCTGCCACTGATCAAGCAGCTTTATTATTTGGTCTTCCATCTGACGCGGTGTTGCGTCTTTAGGGAAGTATTTTCGCAATACATCATTCTTGATAGTGACATGGTCCTGTTCAGGCTTTTTCTCTTCATCCATAACCGCACACATTGCTTCAAAGGTGCATAAGCCATCCTGACTTAACTTCTTGATTCTCTGCGCCTGCGATAAAGAAGGTGTTGTCTGGGCGTAATCCATAGCCTCAAGAAAATCCTTCTGTTGGTCAGTTGTAATATACGAAAGTTCAACTGCCGGATTAAAAGCAAGTTGTTTGGTATCCACCATTTCGAGAAGTTCAGGAATAAGGTTTGTAAGCGAAATAAAACGCTGTACCGTTCGTGCACTGTCTCCAGTCATTTCAGCCAAAATATCACGAGTTTTCATTCCGAAATAATTGTGGTCAACTTGGCCACCATTTTCTTTCGTAGGTCTGCCCGCCTGTCTTTTCATAGCATCATAACGCATTTTCAAGGCAAATGCCCTTTCACTTGGTAACAGTGTTTCTCTCTGCAAATTACTGTCTACCATAAGTATCGTAGCGGCATCATCATCAAGATTTCTTACTATCGCAGGCACTGTTTCAAGCCCTGCCAGTTCCGATGCATGGCAGCGTCTGTGGCCTGATACGATTTCAAAAGTTCCATCTTCATTAGGTCTTACGATTACCGGATTCAAAACGCCGAACTGCTTAATGCTGTCCACGGTCTTTTCCATGTCTTCATCATCTTTTACCTTGAATGGATGATTCTTAAAGGGAACCAGCTTCGAAAGTTCTACCATTTTAACTCTTTCACCGGTATCGCCTTCCTGCTCGGCCTTTTTCTCATCTCTTTCAGCCTGTGATGAAAAGATATCATCGTAACTGCTCAGATCGAATTTTGCGCCTGTCCTCGGCATCCTTAAGCACCTCCTTCGTTACTTTTCTGTAGGCTTCCGCCACTTTACCGTTAGGGTCATGTTTGAAGATACTGAAACCCATTGCCGATGTCTCGGCTGCTTTTGTAGCCTTGGGAATCTCAGTATCAAATACCTTGATGTTCTTTCCGTAGGTTTCACGAATCAAATCGGAAATATCCTTTGAAAAGTTCGTTCTTCCTTCAACCATCGTAAGCATGATGCCCTCGATGTGAAGTTTCGGATTTATCTGCTTCTTAACCTTGTTTACCGTACCAAGAAGCTGCTCAAGTCCTTTGGCGGGTAAATACTGTGCCTGCACGGGAATAAGAACCTCATCCGCTGCAGCAAGTGCATTGATGGTAAGCATTCCAAGTGAAGGCATACAATCAAGAAGAATAAAATCATATTTGTTTTCAACCGTTGCTATGTACTGTTTAAGTACCGCCTCGCGGCTCATTGCATTTACCAGACCGACTTCAAGACCTGCCAACTCTATATTTGCTGGCATAAGATCAATTCCTTCTGCATGATGCAATATCCCCTCACCATCCTTAATGTCCTGGTCAAGAAGCACTTTGTTCATTACAGTTGCAAGTGTTGTCGGAATTTCATCCGGTCTTGTGCTTCCCATACAGACCGTAAGTGATGCCTGCGGGTCGGTATCCACAAGTAATACCTTCTTTCCTTCCATGGCAAGTGCAACGCCGATGTTCTCCGTACTTGTTGTTTTTCCGGTACCGCCCTTCTGATTTACAATGGCGATTGTTGTTGCTCTATGTGACATTTTTCTCCCTTCCGTACGGCTATCAGCCATACAAATCGCCGTACATATCATGATTAACCAAAGCTGTATAATAATTACTGATTGTGACGGGAGCATTGTACAGCGAAGCAAGAAGATACGCCTTGATGTTGCGGACCTTCACGGGATTGTCCTTCATGACGTCCAGAACATACTGTATATGCGTACTGTCCAGTTTCATGAATCGGCTCTTCACGACCTCTATCGGTTTGTCTTCGCCGGAAACACGAATGGTACCCTTATGAGATATCATTACATCGGTCATAAGTGCAATTATCTCGTCAATGTCTCTGCGGTCATAATGGCGGTCCTGAATAAAGGTATCGTAATCAAGATTCTCCTTTATGATCCGTTCATAAGCGTTATACTCATCCATCCCATCGCATCGTTCTTCCTCTGATACGATAAGATTGTTATCACTAAACTCAGTATTATTAATATCAGTATTATTAGTGTGTCCTTTTGACACTTCCAGAGATGTCATTTCGACACTTCCAGTCGTGTCCTTTTGACACGTATGGACGTGTGCTTTTGACACGACTGATAAAAAGTTCTTCACATATATTCTGTTTGGCTTATTAAAGCCTACTTTTACACGTTCAATAAGTTTTGCGTCAGTTTCAAGCTCCTCCAATAGTTTGGCAACCTTCTTGTTGCCACATCCAAGATTTCGCATTATCTGATTTACCGTGTAATAGATATAAATCCGCCCGTTTTCATCCATCCAGTTGTTACGGGCAGAGAGCTGCATACGGTCCAACATCAGGCCATACAGCAGCTTGGCGTCAGTGGAAATATCCCTGACGCCCTCTGCCTCGAACAAAACTTTAGGAATGCGGTAGAACGTAAACTGCTCTGCCTCGGGCCCGTAATAGAAGTCATACATAAGCGTTTACAGCCCCGTCCTGACCGTTAAATTAAAGGGAGGCTTCCTCCTTCTTAA
>JAZQQM010000061.1:0-184706 GCA_045629045.1 Lachnospiraceae bacterium | reverse complement strand
ATCTTCAGGGTTGCATTGATGTTCAACTGTCAAGGTACTAAGCGATCTTCCTTTTAGGAAGTCGCGTCAGCGCAACAGATGTTTGCGTAGCAAATATCGAGTGCGCGGTACGTCTTCAAGTGGCTACTGTTGTAATCATCTCTTACAGACGCAACTCGTAAATAATATCATGCAAGAATACCTTAGTCAAGACATTTTTTAAAGTTTTTTTAAAAATATTTTGGCAATATTCTTACTCAATAAAACTCCACCGATTTTGCGCGGTGGAGTTTCATTATAGCACTCGTATTTTTTCGTTGTCAACGGGCTTTTGCCTATATTTTTAAAGGATTTTTTACTCTTGTATGTATATAAAATTTTGAACACAATATATAGTGTTTCTTCTATATATATAGTGAATAATTCTAAAACTATTTTAACCTGTCGGCCATTGTATAGAAATCATAATAGATTCCCTTACGTTCCATCAGTGTATCGTGATTACCCTCTTCAACTATTCCCTCTTCCGTAAGCACAAGTATTCTGTCGGAATTCTTTATGCTCGAAAGTCTGTGAGCTATGGTGATAGTTGTGCGGCCCTCAGACAGTCTGTTAAGAGACTTGGCTACCTCAAATTCACTTTCATTATCAAGGGCTGAAGTTGCCTCATCCAATATCATAATGGGCGGGTTCTTCAAAAACACTCTGGCAATTGATATTCTTTGTTTCTGACCTCCGGACAGTTTAACACCTCTTTCACCCACATAGGTATCATAACCATCCTTCAGTGACATAATAAACTCATGCGCTCCTGCTTTCTTAGCAGCGTCAATCGCTTCATCACGACTTGCAGACAGATTTCCGTATATGATATTTTCCATTACCGTTCCGGAAAAAAGATATACATCCTGCTGAACAATACCTATATTGCTTCTAAGTGACTTAAGTGTAAAAGACTTTATATCTTTGTCATCTATTAATATACTGCCGGAATTAATATCAAAAAATCTGGGTATCAGATTGCATAGTGTTGTTTTTCCTCCTCCCGACGGACCTACTATAGCAAGCTTCTCACCGGGATTAATACAAAGATTAAGATTCTTAAATACTTTGTTATGGTCATCGGGGTATTCAAAAGAAACATCCTTAAACTCTATCTTACCTACAGGTTTAGGCATATCAACCGCATCCGGTTCATCAAATATTTCAATATCGGCATCCATTATCTGAAGAAATCTTTCGATACCCGTAATACCCCTTAGGAACTGCTCGCTAAATTCGATAATTCTTCTAATAGTAGCAATAAGCGTTGATACATACATTACATACGCAACCATATCTCCGGCCTCAATTCCGCCGGTGACCATAAATATGCCGCCACCCAAAAGGACTATCAAATACATCAAGCCGTCAAAGGCTCTGTTAGATGTTTGGAAAGTCGACATATATCTGTAGGTTTCCTTTTTAATATCAAAAAACCGCGAATTACCCTCTTCAAATTTATCACATTCCGTCTGTTCGTTCGTAAAAGCCTTAACAACCTTTTGACCGAGAAGACTGTCCTCAAGAGATGCATTCAGTTCACCTATTTGAACTCTTTGTCTGGCAAATGCCTTTCGATTCCTGCGATTAAGTTTAATACATACGAATGTCATAATCGGGATAATCGCAAACAGCATTATTGTAAGCGGAACATTTACCGTAAGAAGAATAATAAAGGAAACTATTATCTTAACGGCTGCAATAAAAAATTCCTCGGGACAATGATGTGCAAACTCCGTCACATCAAACAAATCGCTCGTGATACGGCTCATAAGTTGTCCGACCTTAGTGTTATTAAAGAATGTGTTGGACAACTTCATCAAATGGGCATATGCATCACGTCGCATATCCGTTTCCATTGCGGCACCCATTATATGCCCCTGATATGCCATATAATAATTCGCCGTACAATCTACAATACGCAGTAGAAGATACAAAATTCCCAGTTCTCCCACTACCTTAATCGATAAAGATGCAATATCATTAAGACCCGTGTTTGTGATGTACCTTAATATCATAGGCAGTACCAATTCACAAATCGTTGTCAAGCTGGCACATACAAGGTCCAGGAAAACCACCTTTTTATGATTGGCATAATATGGAAGAAATCTTTTAATTAATTCTTTTGTCTTATATTCTTTTTGATTCATACAATATCTACTTATCCGTTTTATTTAAACTGTGAATAGTATTTATCAATATAAGCATAGCCTACAGGACATACACTTTGTAAACGTCCCGGGTTATAAAAATAGCAGGAAGACAGTACTGCGAATATCTCGTCAGGGTCATATACGGAAGACGACATCGTTCTATAACCGTAATCATATGTTTCTACCACTTCGGAAGCAGCCTCAATGTTTGAAATCTCACTTGAAGGGAATGGATCAAGTTCTGCTATTCTTAATCTCCCTTTGTTCTTACGAGCCTGAATAAAATCATATTCATGGCCAAGTTCATGATAAAGAGCTATGGAAATCTGAGCACTTTGAAGCAGGGTTCCCTCTCCGTATGTGGCACTGTTATTATATATGGTTACGGCACCGTTAGAAACCGCATTCGAACTGTATGCTCCGTCCTTAAGTGTAATTTTGATTTTATTCTTCTCAATAAACTGCTTATACTTAGGGGGCAATTTCATATATGCCTGTACCACCGTCATATATGCTGTAGCACTTCCGCTGTTATTAATAATATTCTTGGGAGCCGACAGGGCCAAAACCTGTGTCAGTGTGGCAGCGTCCGTGCCATATGGTAATCTTCCTTCTGCAGCTCCGTAATTAACATAGTGCAGATAAAGTGTATCAGCCGAAGTTCCTATAGCGGCTACTACATCCGGGTTATTTGCTGCATAAAATTCTGCATCAAACACTCCTCCGTCAGCCATTTTCTTAGGCTCTGCCAAAGCACATACCGACATACTAAATACAAATCCCACTGCGAATATAATAGTTATCAGCCTTTTCATAAAATCCCCCTTCGATTGCATTTGTCAAAATTATAAAAAAACATCAGGAATCCACTATCGTAAAGGATTCCTGATGATTAACTAGCGGAGAAAGAGGGATTTGAACCCTCGCGCCGCGCAAACGACCTACACCCTTAGCAGGGGCGCCTCTTCAGCCTCTTGAGTATTTCTCCTAATCTGAATTACATCCACTACCAATATGGAATTATGCGTCAACAGACGCAAGTTTTATTATATTCATCGTGCTATGGTTTGTCAAACCTATTTTAAGGTTATTATTGGGAATTGTGATAGTATTCAACTATCTTACGATGAGCCTTGGCAAAAGCACTCCAAAGTCCGGGGTCAAATCTCGCACCCATGGACTCTCTTACTATCTCATATGCTTTTTCATGAGACACCGCTTCACCGTATTCATCGCTCACCAATTCATCATACCCGTCAGCCACAGCCATTATTCTAGCTTCAAGCGGAATACCATCCCCCGACAATCCTTCGGGATATCCGGTACCGTCATATCTTTCATGATGATACAGCGCCATGTTCTCGGCAATTTGTTTGAACTCCTCATCGTTAAGACCACTAAGAAGAAGTTCAATATGTTCGTAACTTTTCCTGGGATGAATTTTGAACTTCTCCAGTTCTTCCGGCGTAAGTTCCTCCTTTTTATCCAAAATTGAATCAGGTACTGCTATCTTTCCAAGATCATGCATCAGGGTTGCTGTAGCGACATTATCACAATATTCTTCCGTAATTATATCTTTATACAAAGGATCCTGTCTTAACACGCCAAGCATCAACTTTACTACTTCTTCAGTACGTTTAACATGACCGTTTGTTGTAAAATCCTTATTCTCTATAATACCTGCTATCGCCTCAAGGATGCGATTCCTTGACTCCTTAATATTGTCAATCTGACCGTAATACTGCTTTCTTTTTCTTTTGTTGGTAATAATAATTGCAATACCCAGCATTATTGCATAAAACACCTGAGGTATTGAAATATATGTTAAAGCTATTTCATAGGGCTTCATTTCACTTATCAGAACCGGAACATATTTCTTTAACGTCCCGAAATCGAGCATCGGGTCACTGGCAAAAAGCAGTGTTCCGAAATAATCCGGTTGCCAGGTATTAAACATAATGCCGAGTACCGGAGACAGAAATGCACAAAATATAGTTCCCATAAGAGCAAGATATGATAACCTGCGGGAATGATAATTAAGAGCTACCACCATAGGAACCGATAACGCAACTACTGCATGAAAATTCAATGCGGACATAATCACCAGTGTAAATATTACACATAGCCCTAAAATAATATATTTAGTTATCTTCTTTGAAGAAATTGCCGGAACGCCACCTATGATTGTTATTATTGCCACACATACAAAATTGGTAATGAATGCAACACGCATAACGAATTTTTCAACCAAAAAGATCTCAAATTCATTCATCATGAACAAAATATAGAACATGAATAAGAATACCAGCATCAGTTCGGCGGTATACTTATTATCATCTGATTCGCTCTCAACATATACAATTGAATCTTGCGTTTGTTTATTCCTATTCTCCACCACGAACTCACCTCACAAAGTAATAATATAAATTACGTATATATGCTGTCAAGTGATGGGATAATTAAAATTGACATACAATATATGAATCTTTTTCAAATAGTCATAAAATTCTTTCAAACCCCATTGAAATATATATTATGTAAATGCTATAATACTGTTACGTGTAAATTAAAAAAGAGGAATTTGTTGTTATGATGCTTGAAAGAAAAAAGGTTTTACTTATCTGTGATTCCACCACTTCATTCATCGTTAAGGCTATCAAAGACGGAATTAACAATGCCGGTTTTGATTGTGTTACCGTATTGAATAATGTACAGTCACTAAGCCAGGTAGAAAAGCCTGAGATTATTTTCTTATATTTGAACGACAATATTGATCCCAATTCGGAAGAAGTTGTTTATATCAGAGATTTTTGTGTCGAAGATGATAAGAAACTGTTCCTTGTAGGATACAAAGCCAATATTGAGGAAGTACAGACTGTTATTCCGGATGAAATAATCGCAGGCGCTTTTGAACGACCTATCGATTCCAAAGCCCTTGGTGAAGAATTGAGTAAGATTATCGAAAAACAGGAAGTCACTTCTCATAAGAAACACATCCTTGTTGTAGATGATTCCGGTACTATGCTAAGAACCATAAGAGACTGGCTTTCTACTAAGTACAAAGTCTCAATTGTTAATTCGGCAACCAGTGCTATTACATTCCTTGCCACGAATTATCCTGATTTGGTTCTTCTGGATTACGAGATGCCTGTTTGTTCGGGTCCTCAAATGCTTGAAATGATCAGATCGGAAGCCAAAACCGAAAAGCTGCCTGTTATCTTCCTAACAGCCCACGGCGACAGAGAGTCTGTTCAAAAGGTACTTTCGTTAAAACCCGACGGTTACCTTCTTAAGACAATGACTTCAGATAAGATAATAAGTTCAATCGACGCATTCTTCGAGACTCAAAAAGCCAAGAAATTGTAATAATATCAATTAAGGCGAATCCTTTTGGATTCGCCTTTTATTCTATTTATACGAAGCAATCAGCGTCAGCTTGCCTTCTATCCTAATTTCACCACACTTATAAGGAAGTATAAAATGAATTCCCTTATTAATATCATAAGTCTTTTCACTCACACTTATGGTTCCTTCACCTTCCACCACCGAAAAAATCATATAATCTTTGTCCTGAACAAAATCCACACTGTCGGTAATATCATACTTAAGCACCGTAAAATGTACGTTTTTGACTAACTCCACCGCCTCATTTTTATTGCAGGAATTCGTATCTGTAACAGACTTCTCACCCGGAAGAGCAGGAACCGTAACGACATCTATACATTTATCAAGATGAAGTTCTCTTGTCGTTCCGTCAGAAAGTCTGTCATAGTCATACAGTCTATAGGTAATATCAGAATTCTGCTGAGTCTCAAGCAACTGAATACCGCCCTTAATCGAGTGGACCGTTCCCGGAGGAATTGTAACAAAATCCCCCTTCTTAACAGGAATCTCTCTTATAAGTTCCGACCACCTGCCGCCATCTACCATTTGCTTAAATTCATCCTTCGTAGATGCATTGTGACCTATAACCAGTCGGGATCCTGCCCTGGCACTTACTATGTACCAGCACTCTTCTTTACCCTGCGCACCCTTCTCACGCAAATTGGCATAATCATCATCGGGATGTACCTGAATACTCAAATTATCCTCTGCAGCAATGATTTTAGTCAGCAACGGGAAATCCTTATTATCCACATTATTGAATAATTCCGGATGATCTTTCCACAAATCGCTTAACTTATATCCGCCATACGGACCCCCGCACACAATCGAGCTTCCGCTTTTATGTGCCGATACAGCCCAGCATTCACCTACTCTGCTTCCAACAATCGGATATTTCCAATCAGTATTTAATTTCCTTCCGCCCCATACCCGGTTTTTAAATACGGGCGTCAAAAAAATAATATCATTCATCATTCAAGGTTATCTCCCTATCATTTGCTGACAATAACCGAAAGTAAATAAAAGGGAGATTTGTCTTCCTTATTTGAGTCAGTTATTGTTATTCTAACCTCATGACGTTTCTTTTGCAAATGTATACCCACGTTCTCAATATACAAGCAATCTCCCCAAGTTTCTTCAAAATTGGCATTCAGTATAATCGGATGCTCTTCATCGCCATCAAGAACAGCTTGTGCAATCGGTGCCGGCTTGTTAATTGTCTTCGTATATTGAATTGCCAGTCCGGTACATTCTGCTCCAAAAGTTATACTGTCACCAATATTGGTCCCGATAAAACCCAGCGAAAAGAAATCGTCATAATTTTCCTTGGGACGCCTGTCGGGAACAAATCCGTCAAGAACGACCTCACATCCCGAACTATCCATATTATTTGTCCGAATACACATTGAATTCTCATAGGCATCATCACTTAAAGGTTCCGGTAATTTACCTGTTTTCGTACAAAGTGTATACACATCATTCTCATTTATGGAGTCATATATTTTTGAAAGCAAATCTATAACAACAGATGCCACCAGCTTATGACCTTCATCATTGGGATGAAGATTGTCCGGAGTAATATCTTCTGCTTTTATATTTCCCGACTGTATCCGAGAATAAATCGTAGGTTCCATGCTCACCATCGGAATATCATAGTGCTTTGCAACTTTTATATGTTCAAAGGCAGCACTCTTACCGGAATCATACATAATATTATTCATCAGCATAAGTGCCGGTGATGATTCATCTTTTAGAATCACACGCACCAGACTTTCGTATGTTTCGCCAAAAAATGGCGTATTTTCATCATTGACCGCGAACTCGCATAATACAAAATCCGGTTTATGTAAAAGAACATCATCCCTGACCCTCGCTGCTCCAAACTGCGACGTTGTTCCTCCAATTCCCGCATTAATATATTTAACCTTGCTATTGGGAAACTTATCCGCCCACCATTTGTGGACAATGGCTGCATAACAGTTTTCGGGGGTTGAAGACACACTGCCCATTGTAATGGAACCACCGATAAAGGCTATCGCAATATCCTGCCCGGAAAGTGCCTTACGCATAACCTTTCGTATAGGCGCCCAATCACCATGATTGATTAATCCCTTTTCGGGAAATATTGTCTCCATTATCTGATTCCTATTTCTGTATCCTGTTCCGTTAATACAGAGTGTTCCTTTATATAATCAACAATTTCATCAAAATAGCAGAACGCCAAGCCGACATAAGAATCGGCGCAACCGTAATATATAGCTATCTTTCCGGACTCGGGATCGTGAATCGTAGCACATGGGAAGCAGACATTGGGCACAAAGCCTCTTTCTTCATACCACTCTTCGGGGGTAAGTAAGAAAGTTTCACATCGATACTTAACAATTGAAGGATTATCAATATCAAGAATTGCTCCACCTATTGAATATACGAAACCATTACAGGTTCCCGATACTCCGTGATAGAATAAAAGCCAGCCTTCTGAAGTTTCGATAGGTGCTGCTCCGCCGCCGATTTTGACCGACTCCCACCATTCATTTCCTTTACCCATAACATGACGATGCTTGCCCCAATAAACCATATCAGGGCTTTCCGATACAAAGATATCACCAAAGGGTGTATGACCCGAATCTGAAGGGCGCGATAAAAGCACATAATTTCCGTTAATTTTACGCGGGAACAACACTGCGTTTCTGTTATAAGGAATAAAGGGATTTTCCAAACGGGTAAATGTTTTAAAATCAGTTGTTTTTGCCATTCCTATAGATGCTCCGTAAAAATCCTGGCACCAAATAACATAGTATGTATCTTCAACCTTAACAAGGCGTGGATCATAGGCATATCGAGGCATAAAAGGTTCACCCTTTTCATTTGTAAAAGGAATCTTCTCCTTATCAAATTCCCAGTGAATGGCATCCTTTGATCTGCCAAGGTAAATATAAGGAATCCCGTTGGTCTGCTCACCCCTGAATACTCCTATAAACTCTCCTTCATAGGGCATAACGGCACTGTTAAAAATTCTTGCCACTCCGGGAGCAGGATTACGTCCTATAATAGGATTCTCACTATATCTCCAGACAGGAGCCCCTGTAATATTCTGCGGTTTGTCCTGCCACGGCACATTTGGCACTGCAGGTGCAATCATCTTAATTTTACTCATTTTTACATCCTCCTTTTATACAGCAATAGTTACTTGTTTAATAATTCAAGATTTTTCCTTATTAAGTCACATCTTTGTTCTACGCATTTAACGGAACGTAACGGATCCTGCGGTGTATTGAATACATAATCGACCAATTTGTCCACCGTAGTTGTGGCCACATGCAACCTTGTATCCGAAGATGCATAGTAAATAAAAACTTTTCCTTCTTCATTTACAATTGCACCGTTCGTAAATACAACATTTGAAACGTCACCGATTCTTTCATCCTGTCGCGGTCCAATAAGCATTCCCGAGGGTTCGGCTATAACTTTACCGGGATCTTTTAAATCCGTCGCAAACGCATATATTACATATCGTAATCCCGCTGCCGTATTTCTTACCCCATGGGCAATATGTATCCATCCGCAATCTGTCTTAATAGGCGTAGCACCGGCACCGTTCTTGGATTCTGTAATCGTATGATACTTACGAAGAGAAGTCATTCTTTCTTCATCTATGATGGCATGAGTAATATCATCACATAGGCCAAAACCTATTCCGCCGCCTGACCCTGTTTCAATGAAGTCATCCATCGGTCTTGTATAAAAAGCATATTTACCGTCAACGAATTCCGGATGTAGACATACATTTCTTTGTTGAGGAGAATTTAAGGTAACAAGATTAGGCAATCTCTCCCAGGTCTTTAAATCCTTTGTTCTTACAATTCCGGCTGCCGCTATAGCTGCAGATAAATCTTTTACGGAAGTATCCTTACTTTCGGAGCAAAAAACTCCGTAAATATATCCGTCTTCGTGTTTTGTAAGTCGCATATCATAAACATTGGTTTCTTCAGGACATGTATCCGGCAAAAGAATTGGATAATCCCAGAACCTGAAATTATCAATTCCGTTTGGAGACTCGGCTACCGCAAAAAATGATTTTCTGTCATCACCCTCAACCCTTGCTACCAGATAATACTTTCCGTCAAGCTCTATCGCACCCGAATTGAATACTCCGTTTATACCAAGCCTCTTCATAAAATACGGATTGGTTTCTTCATTTAAATCATATTCCCACATAGGAGGGATATGCTCCCTTGTGAGTACGGGATTTACATATCTTTCATATATTCCGTTATAGAAATCTTTATTTACCTCATTTTTCTTAGTAACTACCGATTCGTACTTCCTTAATACTTCTTCATACATTTTGTGCATTATTCTATTCCTCTTTTAATCACCTCAAAACACATTCTTCCGTTATGGTAAGGACACTTCCACGGTTCCAATATCGGCTTATCGGTAATCGGCGTACCGTCTTTTGTCACTTCCGATAACCATTCCGATCCTGCCCGCTTATCTATAACTTTTTCTTTGATAAATGTCCATGTGCTCTTTGCCGCCTCAAGATACTCCACCTTTTTATCCTGCTCGTAACCATTAATGAATCCAACAACGGTTTCGGCCTGAACCCACCATACTCTGTTTTCGTTGACTATGCCGCGGTCGCATTCATTATCAAGCGACTCTCCGTTAAATGCCGTTTCGTATATTTTTGCACGTAACGCTCTTGTTATAGGCGATATTAACTCTGTGTATGTTGGCTCATCTATTATCCGAAGGGTTCTGTCAAGAAGCCATGAGGTTTCAATATCGTGCCCGTATGAATGTAAATCCAAAATGGCATTATAATTTTTATCAAAGAAAACCTCCTGCCTTTGAAGCCGTGGATTATACACTTTAGACGCAAACAAATCCATAATGTGGCACAGGCTGTTCTTAACTTCTTCCTCACCGGACACTCTGTAAAGCTCGGTATATGCCTCAAGCACATGAAGGAGGGTATTCATGGTCTTATCCGCCATTACCCCATTCTCACTTAACTTATCATTATCAATAATATGAAATTCCTCATCAAAGGCCTCAAGATACCCTATTTCATCTGTACATCTATCTTCGATAAGGCAAAACAACTCCATAGCCATAGCCAGTGATTCCGCATTCTTTGACGCTTCATAATACGCAGACAAAGCGTATACCGCAAATGCCTGATTATAGGTATGCTTGATGGATTCTTCTACCTTACCATTATACCCCATGGACCAGTAAATTCCTCCATTTTCCTTATCGAAACAGTAGTTTTTTAAAAACTCATATGCATGGGTCGCCTCATCAAGAAGGGAGTCATCTTTTAACAACATATAAGCATTTGCAAAGAACCACAGAATTCTGCTGTTAAGTATACATCCTTTCACGGCTTTCTTATCAAGCCTAAGATTATAATCCATATAACCGTAATATCCGCCGTAGGTATCATCTCTTAAGCTCTTCCAAAAAGGAATTATGTCATTTATCAGATGTAATCTTACTTCTTCTATCATATCATCACCTTATCCTTTTATCGCGCCTGCCGTAAGTCCCGAATAGATCTGCTTCTGGCAGCAAATAAATACTATAAGGGCGGGCAGAAGAGAAATAATTACTCCTGCACAAATAAGGTTGTATTTGCTGCCAAGCGGACCTACGAACGTATATAAAGAGGTGGCTACCGTTGCATACCTGGTTTTATCCTGCAGATACAGATTAGCCGAATAGTACTCGTTATATGTTCCAACACCTTTTAAAATGCAACTGGTCACTATCGCAGGCTTAAGAAGCGGTAACAATATTCGGTAAAAGATCGTAAAATAATTGGCACCATCCATTATTCCGGATTCATCCAATGAATAATCAATATTTTCAAAGAACTGTATATAAATATATATTGAAATAACATCGGTTCCGCACATCATTATGATGTATCCTACAAGAGAATTAATAAAACCGATTTTGTACATGATTTCATATACAGATATCTGCATGGCAACTCCCGGAAGAAGCGAAGCAAACAAAAACAGATTTCTTATAAGCGTATTTCCGGGAAAAGTAAACCTGTTAAGCACATATGCCAACTGAGTTCCGATTATCATCGAAAATAGGAGCACAAAAAACAGAATAACTGTTGAATTCATAAATGCTCTTCCCATTCCGGCCTTACTAAAAGCACTAATGAAATTCTCAAAATTCAGCCAACTTTTAGGCAAAACCATTACGTTGGTACTTTGATATTCCGCATCTGTCTTAAATGCGGTAATTACGCACGATACTACGGGAAGCACAGCCAAAAACGAAAAGAACACAAGCGATATGTATTTGAGGGTACACAGTATTATCTGAACTACAGAATAATGTTTCTTCATAAGTTTTTTCCTCTCCTTCCGGAATATCTGGCCAGTCTTCGTTCACGTTTTCTTCCGGCATTACGATCTTCATCTTCTGCGTTATTGAATACATACTTGAAAAACAATTTTTGAAGCAACGTGGCCAATAATATAATAAGCAGCAAGACAATTGCCATTGCCGAAGCAAGTCCGACTTTTTGCTGTGTATGCGCTATTTCATGCATTACCACAAAGTATGTACCGGTTCCGTTAGCGCCATCGGTTATTACGTAAGGAGGTTCGAAGGCGCTAAGAGAACCAGTAATTGAAAGAATCACATTTAATACAACTATCGTTTTGATACTGGGCAAAATTATATAAATAAACTGCTTTAACCGATTGGCACCATCCAGCATCGCAGCTTCATACAATTCAGCATCAACCGACATAATTGCACCTATAAACAAGACCATATTTTGACCAAAGTATCTCCATACAGAAGTACCGACCAAAGAGAAGTTATTAATCGACTGATCTTTTAACCAATACGGAAGATTATTTATATCAAATCCGCACCAGCCAAGTACGGTGTCAAATACAAAACCTCTTGTATAAAAGAATTTAAAAATAAAACCTATTGCGATACCATTAATAAGAAAGGGAAAAAACATTAACCCCTTAAACAGTGCACCACCGCGCACCTTAAAGCTCAGAATAGTTGCAAGGTATAGTGACAAAGTCAGCTGCACTACCGATCCGAGCATATAATACAAACTAAGTTTTAATGCTCCGAAACAGTCTTTTCGTTCGAACACCTTTATATAGTTTTTTAGGCCAACGAATTTACGTGCTCCGACATACTTCATGTTATAAAAACTGAATTTAAACATTTCCCCAAACGGAATGTATGTAAATATCAGCAAGAGCGCCAGAGGAACAATCATGAAAGCAAGCATAACAAACACTTTTTGTCCGTCTCGACTTCGTGCCCATTCCCCAAATGTTCTGTTCTTCTTCATCGTCACCACCTCAATAACTACCCGGCAAATACCTTTGACTAATATGGGCCGAGGAACAGTCAAAACCTCGGCCCGTATGTTATCTAACCAAGTAAAACTCTTAATACTTAACCTCTATTCCGAGTTCATCCTGTGCAGCCTGCCACTTTGCAGCCCAATCTGCCATAATTTCATCAAAAGTTTCACTTCCTGTAACACCTGCTTCCACCAGTCTTTGAACCTTGGCATCTCCGCCGGCATTAAACGAAAGTTCTGATTCTGAATTCATCTGATTTAAGAAATCTTCTTCACCTGCAACCGAAGGTTGATCCGATAATACGCTGCATCCGTCAAAAGCTGCATACATATCAGGGTTTTTGCCACCCTTGACTACCGAATATCCACCCTCGTTGTAACACCAGTCTGATTTTTCCGTCATCCATTTAACAAAAATCATTGATGCAAGCTTATTCTCATCAGAAGAGTTAACATTAATTCCATAAGAATAGTCTCCTCCTGCAAGAACATACTGTGTTCCTCCTACTGTCATAGGGAAAGGCATATATCCTACATCTTCCGGAGTGTCACCGGCTTCACACATCTGCGCATAAGCCCAGGAACCAAGAACCATTGTTGCGATTTCTCCACGATTGAGCATACCCTTACAGCCTTCCCAATCAGTTGTTGTATAGTCATCTTCAATTAATCCTTTAGCACAGGCATCATATAAAATTCTGTACAAATTATATGCACCTGTATCATCACCGGGATCTTCGAAAGGATTTGCTGTATGAACGAACTTCTGGTTCATATATGTATCATCACCCTGTGATACACATCCTAAATATGCATCCCATGCGCCCATGGTCCATCCTGCTGCATAGTTTGTATAAAGAGGAATTGCCTCTGTGTTATCCTTTACTATCTGCAAATCTGCAAGGAACTCTGTAGGAGTTGTGGGAAGTTCTGTAATTCCTGCTTCTTCAAAAACCCGCTTGTTATACAAAAGTCCCTGAGCACCTGCCATGTAGGAGATTCCGTAACAGTTTCCTTCATACTCCCAAGCATCAACAAAGTTTAATACCTCCGAAAGAGTATCAAGAGTGTCATAAGGCATGAAATATGTTGATAAATCTGCCTTATCTACCGCAGGAATAAACATGATGTCGCCCCAGTCACCTGTGGACAAACGTAACAATGCATCTTCGGCATAGTCTGTAATTGCCTCCATCTCTACTGTGATGTTAGGGAACTCTTCATTGAATCTTGCTACCATAGCATCCATTGTTCCGTCTTCAGCACGGTCTGTTTTGTGATGAATGAATTTGATAGTAGCAGTTGTGTCCTTTAAGGAACCATCATCAATATTGATTCCTGTGTAAGTAATTGTCGCAGGAGCTGCAACTTCTGCTGTTGCATCTTCTGCCTCGGTTGTTGTCTCCTCTACAGTTGCTGCATCTGTTTCCTGCGTATCATCTGCAGGAGCACTTGTCGTCTCGCCTGTTCCGCATGCTACCAATGAAAAAGTCATTGTAGTTGCTAAGGCTAAGGCCAAAAGCTTCTTTAGTTTCATAAATGTAATCCTCCTTTAAGAATTAACTCCCTCCCATTAGGGAAAATTTAATCGGTTCAAGAAACTGTTTTTAAGTTTCTTAACTTAAAATTAATTATATTTAACTTAATTTTTAAGTCAATACTTTTCTTAAATTTTCCCGCTATTAAAGTAATATTTAGTTGTTTTTAATAAATAATTAGCTTTGTTTTGTTTAGAATGCACATAAAAACGGCTAACTTTGTACTTAGTAAAACGTTACAAAATTAGCCGATATAAATATATATTTTATCCAATTAATCCAATAGTCTTAAAATATTTTTAGTTGAATTTAACCCATCTGGTTAATTTTTAATTAATTTTCTTTACAGAATTGCCTATTACTACTTTTCCCTCTACTATAGAAATTCCTCTGTTATAATATTCTCCCGACATCTTACGGATAATAACTTTAATTGCCCTTCCAGCCATTTCTTTAACATCAACTGCATAAGTTGTCAGGCTAATTCCGTTTGCATTCTGAAACGTATAGTTATCGAATCCTACTACTGAAATATCCTCCGGCACATTATATCCTTTGTCCTCAAGCACTTTGATAAGTTCCAAGGCCGTAACATCACAGTTACATGCAAAAGCTGTGGGCATTTCTTTAGGCAGTGACATCTTATAATCTGCTATCGTACCCGTATCAGCATATCGATCGTCCATAACCCAGTCTTTTCCGATTTCGATTCCGTTCTCCAACAGTGCCTTGCAATATCCAAAATATCTGTCCGTAATACTGTCTGTTGCCATCAATGTTCCCACATACCCTATCTTTTTATGTCCCATATCACACAGATATTTAGTTAACTGATACATTCCAAAATAGTTGTCGGAAACAACACAATCCGTCTCATCATCTGTATAAAAGTCAAGATACACTACCGGAACTTTTGTCTTTTCTTTTGTTGCATCAAGATAATCCTGCCTCATTCTTCCGATTACTATAAGACCGTTTATTCTGTCACCATCAAGAAGTTTGGGCTCAACATTGGCATTTTCATCATCTTCCTGTATCACTTCAAGCATAGTAAAGCAGTTCTTGGCAGTTGCTTTCGTTGCCAATTCCTGATACATAAGCCAGTAAAATGATTCCATCTGATTAAAATATTTTTGGGAAACTATTACTCCGATATTGTATGATTTACGATTTTCCTGCATTCTGGCCGCCGAAGGCGATACATATCCCATTTGGGAAGCCATTTCTTTAATCTGTCTTCTTAGGTCTTCTCCAACACCCTTTTGATTGGATAATGCTTTAGAAACCGTAACGGTGCTTACATTCATCTTTGCGGCAATATCTGCCAACTTAACAAGTTTTGCCATTATTACTTCCTCACAATGTGTATCAATTTACTCTTAAAATCTCCATGCAGATCATCTACTAAATAACCGGCTTTCATAAGAATATCCCCGGAATATTCTTTATCATCTATTACATATACAGCATTAGCATCCAACCCTTTAAAATAAATATGTCTGCTCTTGCAATTAGGCCTTCCCAGCACCTGAACATATGTAAAGAGTGCTTCCGACTTATCCTTGCTTACGACACCGTAACAATCATAAATCTTATTTTTTGAATAAGAAGCAATTCGGTAATAATCTCCTTCGCGAACAAGATCATTATATTTATGGTACATTTTGACCTGTTCCGGAATCATATTAACATCTTCTTGTGGAATTTTGGTTACATCAAGTTCATATCCGAAAGTTCCTGCCAAGGCGATATGACCGCGGGTTTCAAAAGGTGTAATCCTTCCTACGGCATGATTCGGGCAGTCCGAAACATGTGCTCCCATTGTACTTAAAGGATATACCAAAGCCGTACCTTCCTGAATTAACAGCCTCTCTATAGCATCCGTATCATCCGAACACCAAATTTGAGGTGAATAATAAAGCATACCCGGATCAAATCTGGCTCCACCGCCCGAACAATTTTCAAGTAACAAATTGGGAAATTCCCGAAGCAGTCTTTCCTGAAGTTCGTAAACTCCAAGAACGTATCTGTGATAAAGCTCACCCATTCTGTCCGAAGGAAGCTCTGCCGAGCCTATATCCGTAAGCTGTCGATTCATATCCCATTTAACATATTCAATATTGGCGCTTCTAAGAATAGCCGCAACGCTCTCATAAACATAGTCTCTTACATCAGCACGACTTATATCAAGCACCAACTGATTTCTGCTTCTGGTCGCCTCACGCCCCCTTATGGAAATTGCCCAATCGGGATGTTCTCTGTAAAGATCCGAATCAGGACACACCATCTCAGGCTCAAACCAAATTCCAAACTTCATACCAAGTTTGTTAACTCTGTCAACCAAAAGCTTCAATCCGCCACGAAGTTTGTTTTCATTAACCTTCCAGTCCCCCAATGAACTATTATCATCATTTCGTTTGCCAAACCATCCGTCATCCATAACAAGCATCTCTATGCCCAGTTTTGATGCTGTTTCAGCAATCGAATACAGTTTTTCTTCGTCAAAGTCAAAATATGTTGCTTCCCAGTTATTGATCAGTATCGGTCTCTTCTTATGAGTATACGGACTTCGCAGCAGATGAATTCTGTAAAAGTCATGATACGTACGTGTCATGTTACCGATTCCGCATCCGGAATAAACCATAACTACCTCAGGCGTTTCAAATATTTCACCTGTTGACAAATGCCATTTAAACCCATCGGGATGTATTCCCATCGTTACTCTGACCATATCAAACTGACTGCTTGCAACAGTCGTCTTAAAGTTGCCCGAATATACGAAATTCATTGCATAAACTTCACCGTATTCATCATTGGTATCGGGAGTTGTAATCATAATAAACGGATGATCCTGATGAGATGTTTCGCCGCGCACAGATTCAACCGATATCTTTTGATGGCCTACACTCAAAGTCTCCATATGACGTTCCCTTGCCCAAGAACCATGCAGGGTAGTTACCTTGAAATCTCGGTTTTCCATATCCATACAGGCCGAATAGGCTTTTGTCAAAAAGATATCTTCTCCGTTATTAATAATCCGTACACTTCTGGTAATAACATCTACATCTTCAAAAACCGAATAAATTAGGTCCACTTTTAGATTAAGGACTCTGTCCAGGCAATGAACAATAAGTGTGCTAACCTCATCTTCCTTTCCAAAAGTCGTCGGCAAGCCTTCCAATTTACTTTTTCCTTTAAGGATTTCGTAGCCTTCGTAATTAATTCCAACTGCAAAATTTCCATCTTTGGTTTCTACAGCTATAGAACTTTCTCTATAATCTCCCAATCCGTTTGACGAATATTCGGTCGGAAAATAATCCATAAACGCACATCGCTCTCTGTTATTGACCGATGGCGTAAAAGGATATCTATCAATATATAATGAAGATTCAAGATGATAATCATTAAGCGACTTGCCGTAATAGAAATGTCCTATGTAGCCTTCCTCATCGACTACACCCAGTACATAACTGGTATTAGGGGTATCCAATTTAAACAGATGTGTTACATCTTTAGAAAGATTCTCGTAATGTAAAATTGACATTTTTAAGTTCCTTTCACTTAAATTTAGTTAAAAAAAATCGGATTTACCTAAATTATAAGATAAATCCGACATAAGTCAATCACGCCTTTAAAAATTCTATTTGTTTTTCAATCTCTTCCGGAATCGGTTTGCCGGTGTTATTAAGTTTAACCAGCATATTATCCATTCTGTGCATCTTGGCCTTCTGCTTAACATCATACCGATCAATCATATCTTTGTACATGGGATTAATCTTAAGCTTCTCTCTGCAGGCCGCTCCGAAGGGCACATATGTAAACAGTATGGTTCGCGCCACCTTATTAAGTCTCGGTGCACCTTCTGCCTCAAACTGAACCCAGGTCATATAGTCACGTACGAACATCTCTCTGAAGCTGTTCTTGCAACGAGCCATATCGTTTTTAATCTTTTCCTTGGCTTCAGGACTAAGTTCATTATTCTTACGATAATACTGAACATAATCGAAATATTCCGATGTAAGAGAACGTTCTGTAACATCATTCCAGCGTGCACCTTGCACTCTCTTACACATTTCCCATCTGAACTGTCCCGTTAGTCTTACTATCTGCTGCTGAAGCTCTTCCTGCTGGAATATGGAAATGCACATTCTTGCCGGTGTGGTACGTCTCTTTCCTTCGATTTCCTGCCACATAATTCCACGGCTTCCGATATTAGGCATAAGTATAAAGTCGGGAACAACTTCTACATCGATGAATTCCTTATTAATTCCGACTTCCGGAGCAGCAAATACTGTCTGTCGGTAATAAGCACCGTAATCTGTCGCTCTAATTTTTTTTACTATACCGGTAAGTTCCTCCTCCTTAACAAGCATCGACTCTAAAGACTTAAGCATATTATGTTCCGAAAGTATCGGACAATATGTCGATATTCTTCCGGTAGTAACCTTGTTCACGGAAACGAAAGCATTCTCAAGCTCATACTGAACTCTCATAACGGGATCCTTGAAGAATTCCGCTTCCTGCTCCTTGGAAATACGCTGATTACGCATCTCATCATGAAGGAAATCCGCAAAATCCATCTCGAATTCATTACGGCTCGGATCTTTACGTCCATCGTAAATTTCCATAAGCCACTCAAAGTATGAATAGATACCCTGATCCGGAGCTGTAGGAAGATTATCCACTAGGTTATAAAGATATATTGCGTTGTCCACTCCAATCAGTTCTTCATCAACATATCCGAAGTTAAAGAACATCTTAAGAATAGGCGGAACCGCATAATCCTGAGCCGCCTTCAGGAAGGCAGCCATATAAATCTCATTAAATTCTTTGGTAAGATGAAGTCGAAGCACTCTTATATCATCTTCGGAACCGTTCTTATTGACCGTGTGCTTATACGCTTTTACATTATTGGCAAAGGCCGCTGCAAGTTCTTCATCAACACATGCATACTGAAGTATTGTCGTAAGAGAATTAGCCACGAGTTCAAGCTGCTCTGCACCATGCTCGTCTGCTGCCTCTTCCTGATTGGCCGCAAGCTCTGCAGCAAGCTTCATGGCACCTTCATACTGGTTCTTTCTCGTAGCAAAGAAGGATTCTTCATTAATTCCCTGTGTCTCAGCCTGCAAAAGCAAATCATTAATCTGTCTGTATATCTGTCCGACGGTAGCATCATCGAGTCCGAGTTTTTTAACCGCTTTCATATACAAAGATATATACATTTCAAACAAATCAACGCTGTTCTCATTCATGAGAAGACTAAGCATATCAGATTTAGAAGTTTCAAGTTCTCCGCTAAGAGAAACCATTTCTCTTAAATCACGGCCCGATTTGGTAATAAGTCCCGTAATGAAATCAGCATCTTTGGCTGCCGCCTCAGAGGAAAGAACTATGTTCTGTAAGGAATTATAGTACCCCGTTATCCAGTCGGGAAGCAGCTCATCATAGGCATACGAAGAAATCTCCTCATATTCCGAAAGTTCACTGGGCGAAATAGATAACTTTTTACATATCATCATGTAATCTTCGTAGCAGCTTACAAGATAATCCTTCAAAGAATTAAACTCATTCTTAAGAAGCTTATAATGTCCGGATAATTCTTCAAGCTGATGGAACAAGGAAATAATAAAATATCTTGTTGCATCCTTGTTATTCACAAGAAGGTCATTTAACGAACCCGGCGTATAGTTATATTCCATTGCCTGAAGCTTTTCGACAACTTCGTATTTTAAGAAGGTTTCTTTAAAATTAAGATCTGCCAGACCTACAATATCACCCTTCTTAAGAATGAAGCTTCCACCGTCAAAGCTTGCTTTAACCGTACCATTGGCAATCAGATACAACTTCGTTATTTCCTGTGCCTCATCATAAATTACAGTTCCTTCATTAAATGCTTTAAGTCCCATTTAATATACCCCACAATAAATTAGAAAATTTTGCGAACTGATCTAACGAAAATTTTTCTCCCCTAATATTCTCATCAAGATTCATTTCTCTTAATGTTTCTTGAACCATTTCTCTTGTTGCCTTTATATCGGAAGCATTAACAATGGCATTTGATAATGTCTTACGTCGTTGATTAAAGGCTGCACGTATTACCCTGAACATAAAATCTTCATTAACTATATCAACAGGCGGCTTTTCATACCTGTGCAGTTTAATGACTGCAGATCCTACATTCGGCTTCGGAATAAAGCACTCCGGCGACACGTATGCAATTATCTCAGGCTTAGCATAATACTGAACCGCAAGTGACAATGCTCCGTAATCTTTTGTTCCCGGCCCTACCTGCATTCTTTCCGCCACTTCTTTTTGAACCATAATCGTAATACTTTCAAGCGGAACATGGGCTTCAAACAACCCCATAATTATCGGAGTGGTAATATAATAGGGAAGATTGGCAACAACCTTAATCGGCCTTCCGTTGTTCTGTTCCCGAACAAGTTTTGCTATATCCACCCTGAGAATATCGTCATTGATAATTGTTACATTATCATAAGTCGAAAGTGTATCATTCAATATCGGTATTAATGCCTTATCTATTTCAACTGCTATAACTTTTCCGGCCCTTTCACACAGATACTGCGTCATCGTGCCGATTCCCGGACCTATTTCCAATACTGTGTCTTCTCCGGTTACTCCCGCCCCTGACACTATTTTGTCCAAAATATGAGCATCTATAAGGAAATTCTGACCGAATCTCTTCTGAAAACTAAAATTGTATTTATCAAGTACTTGTAGAGTACCTGTAATATTATCTAATGTTGGCATAATTATTTTATAGAATATACTTTCTTTGCATTTGCGGCGGTAATATCAATCACCTTATCGTAAGAAACCAACTTTAATTCAGCTATTTTTTCGGCTACCTGCTTTAGATTACGGGAATCGTTTCGCTCCCCTCTAAAGGGAACCGGCGACAGATACGGACAGTCTGTTTCAAGTACTATGGCCTCAAGGGGAAGATATTCCACCACTTCAACCAGCTTTCTGGCATTTTTGAAGGTAAGAACTCCTCCGATTCCAAAATAATAGCCAAGATTCAGATACTCCCGCGCCATATCAACCGAATAGGAGTAGCAATGAATTATTCCACCCAATTTTTCGGTACCATGCTCTTTTAAAATATCGTATGTATCTTTAGCGGCTTCTCTGCTATGAATATTTACCGGAAGATTAACTTCCTTTGCCAATTCAAGTTGCTTATGAAACCACTCAATCTGCATTTCCTTCGGTACATCATCATAATGATAGTCAAGACCGATTTCTCCAACCGCAACTATCTTATTACCGTTATAAATCGCATTCGTTTCTATCAGTTCTTTTAAATACGGAATTGAAGAATCATCAAGTTCCTTAAGCCCGTCAGGATGTATTCCTATCATTCCGTATACATTATCATACTTATGACAAAGCTTAATGGTATCTTCGCATCCTTTAAGATCTGCCGAAGCATTAATAACCAATTCTATATTATTCCCACATAAATTACTTAATAAATCGTCTCTGTCAAGGTCAAAAGCCGAATCATCATAATGCGAATGGGTATCAATAATCATAAAACACCATATCTTGTATATTGCGTACAAAGTATATACAATTTAAAAATTTTTTAATTTTATGCTTGCAAACAAATAATTATTATACTATAATAACCCTTGCGTTGCAAAAGTAACGCCAATCAATACGCACCGCTAGCTCAGTTGGTAGAGCACCTGACTCTTAATCAGGGTGTCCAGGGTTCGAGCCCCTGGCGGTGCATTCTTAAGGGTCTTGGATTTGTGAAAGCACAGGTTCAGGGCTTTTTTTATTGCATTTTTGGTACAACAAAAGGGAGCATACCATGCTCCCCCTATTATTTTAATTTATAAAAGGTTAGCAAACTCTTCTGCCGGCATAGGTTTGTAGAAGAAATAACCCTGGACGCAACGTCCGCCCTGTTCTCTTATGAAATCAACCTGTTCCTGAGTCTCAACACCCTCCGATACGGATTCAAACTCAAGATTCTTCGTAAGTTGCATGATGGCAGCAATTATGGCCTTTGACTTATTGTCCATGGCATTTCTCATAAAGAATCCGCCGTCAATCTTAATAACGTCAACCGGAAGTTCCTTCATGAAATTCAGTGTAGAATAACCCGAGCCGAAATCATCCATGGAAATTACAAAACCGATATCCTTAAGTGACTTAATCATATTAATAAGTCTTTCGGTATCTTCAAAGAATACACTTTCGGTAATCTCCAATTCAACATCCGAAGGAGACAATTCATATTTTTCAACAAGTGCCTTCATTCTAAGAGGAAGGGCATCATCTATCAGATGAAGTCTTGATACGTTAACCGAAATAAGCGGCACTTCCTTTCCTTCTTTACGCCATTTTGACATATATTCAAAGGTATGCTCATATACGTAATTATCAATATCAAGAACCATTCCGTCCTTCTCTGCAAGAGGAATGAATAATCCCGGTGAAACAAGCTTGCCGTCCTCACCCTGAAGACGTACCAATGCCTCCGCACCGATAACCGAACCATCATTAACATCAACCTTAGGCTGGAAGTAAACCTTGAATCCACCATTCTTTAAGGAAGCTTTCATTACTCTTCGTAAATTCTCTTCTTCCCTGCTCTTTTGTTCAAATTCCCGATCATATACATAATATCCGCCGGTTGAATTTTTATTGGCAAGTGCCAGATTTCTGGCTTTTAATGCATTATCTATGCAGCGATTAATATATTCTTCATTTTCACCAAGTTCATATGCTCCGGCAAAGCAATTAATCTCTATGCTCGGATATTTTGCTCTGAACTCTTCATTAAGAGTTGCTTTTATTCTTTCGAAATAATCTGCTAATGATCCGCCTTCTTCTATCTTCTCGTTTTTCTTGACAAGAATAGCAAAATCGTCACCTTTTATACGGCAAAGGAACTCTCCCTCCACAAGCTCGGCCTTCATCAGTTCCGCATATCTTCTAAGAATTTCATCACCGACTACATATCCGTACTCATCATTAATCTTACTGAACTCCATAATGCCGGCACAAATAACGGCATAAGACTTCTCCTTTTTCCTAATAGCTTTCGTGGCTGTAACCACGAAATTATCATAGGAATCCGCAACCGTAAGGGTATCCTCAGCCTTGACTCTTTTAAGGAAGTCCGTAACGTCCGTAATACATACGAGAATATCTTTGTCGTTAGCAGAATCCTTCATACGTGTAGCCGACATGGTATACCATTTGTCAGTCACTTCATCATATGTCTCAAGGACCTTATCTTCTCCCATGCACTCATGAATAGGGCACGTCGGACAATGCTCCGTGCGTCCCAGAAGTGACTCAAAACATTTCTTTCCGTACTGAGCATGAGGAAAAGCCTGGCGGGCTCTCTTTGACAAATATTTAATCTCATGAGTCTCTTCATCCACAACATAGAAAATAACTCTTTGAGCTTCCATTACGTTTTTATTAATGATTACTTCTGTTTCAAGTTCCTGCTTGGCAGCCTGACCCAATCTGTAACTGCTGATTAAGTTAACAAGACTCTTAAGGGTTGCCACTTCGTTAGGCGCAAAATCATGATGTTCAAAGGCTTCAACTACTACAATCGAAACCAAAACACCATTGGTAAATACAGGTAAAAAGATAGATGATACCGCATGTTTATTAAGAAGAAGCATCTCCCTAAAGAAATCGAGATTTCCCGAACGGGCATTTTCAAAAATAATAACCTGTTCTTCGGAAATTATTTCTTCTATTTCATGCCACATATAACGATTATATGTTACATCCTTTGTATAATCGTCTCCGTCATCTTCTTTACACCATTTAACGATATTCGTAATTACCTGTCTGTCCTCATCAAATTCATTAATTACGCTTCTGTCCAGACCGTAATGAAGACAAACCTCTTTGAGTATTGAAACTATAGCATCGGTTGTATTATTTTCTTTAGAAAGTGTATCAAAGGCAAAATCAAATAATTTCTTATTTACCCTATTTGCATCCTTATCGAGGCGTACCTCTTCTTCCGAAAAACGTCCCATTTTACGATAGGTAGTACCGACAATCTCTTTGTTCATGGTGGACTTATCGTACTCAACGAAGCAGTCACCACCCTTGGACTTAGCCATATACAAAGCAACATCTGCCTTATTGTATAACTGGAAAAACTCATTTCCGTCCTTAGGGAAATAAGAAGCACCTATACTAATCGTAATAGTTCTGTTATCTCTTATGGGAACATTACTCTTTAATCTGCTATGTAAATCCGCTATCAGCTGCTTTACCTTTTCTTCTTCGATATTTCGGCAAAATACCATGAACTGATCGCCTGCTATTCTGGCAACTATATCTTTGTTCATGAAATTGGTATATATAACTCCGGCAATCGTCTGAAGAACAATATCACCGTACATTTTACCGTATGTATCATTGATATTATGGAAGTCATCAAGATCCATAAGTATCATCGCTGCGCTTGTTTCTTTATCATTATCCAGGCTTTCGGTAATAAGTTCTTTAGCTCTTTCTCTGTGATAAAGACCTGTCAGTTGATCCTGTGCACGGTCTTTAGGATCAGCAGTTGCATTGGTACTCTTCTCGGCAGTAATATCAAATCTTCTGCCCACAACAAAAGCACACTGTCTGTCATCATCGACAACAGTGTGTCCCACTTCTCTAATCCATACAGATTTGTATTCATTGGAAACTATACGATACTCTATAGAAATGTTGTCTTTGCCCGCATCAAGTTCGGCACAAAAAACATCAAAAATAGGCTCATCATCTGTAAATACAAGATGCGAGTTCTTGATACTCTGATTAAAATCAGAAATTACAACTCTTCTGTCATCACTTCCGGATTCACCGTATGACTCATATGTCATGGTATGAGTTGCGATGTCGTATATCCAACTTGTGTTTAACTCAACATTAGTTGCGATATCATCTGAATTATTCGTGATAATAGTCGAATTCGGAGTAACTGTATTCACTTTGATAGTTGAATCTTTACCCAATACACTCATAAGTATCCCTGGTTAACATAAACCTCCCCGAAAATATAGACACTCCTATCCTCTATTATATCAAAAAAGGTTGATTTTACAAGCAAAATCAACCTTTCAAATCAATATATTGTTATGTTTACATATATAGTAGTGAAATGACTATTCCAAAGATAACACCCACTATATATAGTACCGATGTGATTTTTAAATTTTCTTTAATATCATCATTTACCCTAAACAAAACAAGTAAACCTACTCCCGCTCCTACCAAAAGTCCGGCTATCATTGCTCCAAATCCCAAAAATCCTTCCAGGAACAGCTGTGTAATGATAACAGATGCGGCACAATTGGGAATCAATCCCACAATTCCCGATAAAAATACACTTAATATAGCCTTATTGGCCAGGAACGCCGAAATATTATTCTCTCCTATAAGTTCAATCACAATATTAAGAATAAGTGATATAACCAAAATAAATCCAAATACCTGAAGTGTATGAATTATTGCCGACTTAACGAAATGACCTTCTTTGCAGTGGCAATGCTCATGGTCACACATATGCTCAATTCTAAGTTCTTCCTTTTTGTTGTGGGTAATCCTTCGATATATAAAGTCAATAACAAAGCCCGTAAGCATTCCGATTATTACTTTAATTCCCAGAATCTTAAGTATCATGGAAGCCGGCACCTGTTCGGAAATAAAAATCGGCAACATCTCATCCGACGTGGATAAATATATGGAAATGAGCGTTCCCATTGTAATAATTCTTCCTGCATACAAGTTCGAAGCTGCAGCCGAAAATCCACACTGTGGAACTATTCCCAGCAAGCTTCCTATAAGCGGGCCGAATTTACCCGACTTTTCAATTACCTTTTGGCTCTTGGTGCTGGCTTTATGCTCCAGATATTCCATTACCAAATATGTTATTAACAAAAACGGAAGCAGCTTAACACCATCAATCAGAGCATCCAGTAATGCATCCCAAAAGAACTCCATTATAAACCTCTTTCATACTAACTAATCAGTTTATCTTACAATATACCAAACCAAATATGTTACACCGTACAACACTATTTGATGAACCATATATATAAGCAGCGAATTGCGACCTATAAAACTAAGGGGCTTTATACCCTTTGTAAGTATCGGCTTTTCAAAAAAGCGAGTACATTTTAGCATTTTATTCAAAAAATAGCCTGTTGTAAATAGGAAAAACCACGGAAGGAGCGAAAAATAATCGCTTGAATAAAACATCGGGTCCTGAAAGCCCAAAAATGTCATCGCATAGCCTTTGTAGATTTCCTTGGGCAAAGCATATAAATTAATGCCTTCAAATCCAAAATATCCCGAATTGATATTTCTTAAAACAAAAAATAAAACAGCACTTACTATAAATCCGCAGATTGCAAAATTTTTATTGTTCGGCACTACTTTATCTATCAATGTCATAAGCAGTATGCTGCTTCCTATTAACCACAGCACTCCGAAAATATCTCTTTCATCAGGAAGAACTATGCACGTCACTATAGTTATGACTATTCCGCCTCCCAATGAAAGAAGGCCTCTTTTCAGATGATGTTTGCCAAAGCAAAAACTAAATCCTGCCAGAAGAATAAATGTATAGCAAATACTCTGTTGCCATACATAAGCTCCTGTCGACCTTAAGAAATTCGAATTAAGTCCCAGTCCAAAATATACAAGGTCCCAGCACTCATGATACAGTATCATGCTGATAATAGTTATTCCGCGAATTGTATCGAATAAATTATATCTTTTTACATTCATAAGCAAAAATATAAGGCCATCACATAAATGTGACGGCCCTTAAATCAATTAATTGGTATAGTTATCGAAATAACCCTGAACAAGTACCACCGGTGTTCCCTTATCGCCCGAGCCTGATGTTAAGTCACAAAGTGAACCGATAAGGTCTGTAAGCTGTCTTGGTGTAGTTCCTTCCGATGCCATCTTACCTACAAGATTTGCATCCTTTTCTTTGATGCTCTTCGAAATAGCTTCCTTAAGCGCTTCACCTGACAATTCGGCAAAATCATTATCTGCCAGATACTTAAGTTTAAGTTCGTTGGGAGTTCCGATAAGTCCGTCTGTAAACGCAGGGGATACAACAGGATCTGCAAGTTCCCAAATCTTTCCTTTAGGATCTTTGAATGCACCGTCACCATATACCATTACTTCAACATGCTTTCCCGTAGCCTTAAGAACATTGGCCTGAATTGCAAGCACCAGGTCCTTACATTCTCTGGGGAATAACTTAACCTGATCTTCCGTAGCTTTGTTCGAACCAAGAAGTCCGTATAGCTCATTACAGCCGCTTCCTTCTACGGGTGCGTTCATAATATCATCAAGTCCGAATACCTTTTTGGCTCCGGCCGCCTTAAGAATTCTCTTGGTGCGGGCACGTGTATGAATATCGCAGTTAATAACCGTATCCGTATAATCAAGAATTGCCTTTGCCTGGTTGGCAAACACTACTTCAACCTCACAACCGGCTTCCTGAATCAGGTCTGAATAATATTCAACATAATCAACACCTGTAAATTCATGCTTAACATATCCGAACAATTCTCTATATCTTTCAAGGGAAAGCACATCCGAATAGGGATTAATTCCTGCTTCATCTATCTTATCAAGACTTACAAGCTCATTACCTACTTCATCCGAAGGATACGAAAGCATAAGAACTATTTTCTTACAGCCCATAGCTATACCTTTAAGGCAAATGGCAAATCTGTTGCGGGAAAGTATCGGGAAGATAACTCCCACTGTTCCGCCGCCTAACTTAGTTCTTACATCACTTGCAATATCTTCCACACTGCAGTAATTACCCTGTGCTCTGGCTACAATCGATTCCGTTATTGAAATAACATCTCTGTCACGTAATTCAAATCCTTCTACAGCAGCTGCTTCAAGCACACTGTCTGTAACTATTTCCGAAAGATCATCACCCTGACGAATAATAGGGCATCTGATACCCCTTGAAACAGTACCTACTCTACGATCATTAGCCATTTTGTTCCCTCCTAAAATCACACAATACATTTATCGGCATTTCACCAATACACGCCACCGAAGAGTATTATAATTCATTTTATATTAGATTAAAACACGTTTTTGGTGCATAAAAACCATTTTTGCATTATAATTGTATTTTGTTAGTAAGAGGTAGGTAAATTATGGAAGCATTGCGTAAAATTATTTCAAACACAATTTTTCATATTATAAGCTTAATCACTAGTGCAGGAGCAATTTACGGAGCATATTATATGCGATACAATCTGCAATATTCCTTTAAGACACTGTACTATTTAAGTTACATATTCCTGATACTGAGTTTTCTTATTTTCCTGCTTACTTACAAAGATGAAAATGAAGATACAAAGGCTCTGGTCAAAGAATCAATATCCGGATATTTTTTCTTCATTGTATTTTTTGCAATTACACTAATCTTAAGAGGAAATGCTTCTTAAGTCACAGGGGACTTGTTATATGAAAACCTCATACAAAGAATTCGTTATGTACGTACTTATTTTCATAGCGACATTCGGAATAGTGTTCTTCATTTTTGGAGTATCCTTTATTCCGACTGCTTCTATGGAACCGAATCTTTCTGTCGGGCATAAGTATCCGTACTTTAAACTCAACTACATATTTACGAATCCCGAACGGGGAGATATCGTAATCTACGACAGAGAAGGAACCGTATATTGCAAAAGAATTATCGGTACCCCGGGAGATTACATTGAATTACTTGACGGTACAGTAAGAATAAACGGCGAAGTTATCGACGAGCCTTACGCTCACGGATATACATATCCTTTCTACAGTTTTGAATACCTTGTTCCCGAAAATTCATATTTCGTTATGGGGGACAACAGAGAAAACTCCAAAGATTCAAGATATTGGGATTATCCATATATAACCAAACAGCAGATTCTCGGACAGGTAATCAGATTTAAATAATTATTTTTGCAAAATAAAAGGAGTGTGGCATTTGCCACACTCCTATATTTGTGGAATAAACTATTTTATTTGAAGTAACTTACAGAATTGTTAAGATCTTCTGCCATAGCGCTCATGTCTTCCGACTTATCAGCGATATCCTGGATAGAAGATGTAATATCGGTAATCGATGCTGATACTTCCTGAGTAGAAGCAGCGTTCTCTTCTGAAATAGCACTTAAATCCTGTACGGAATCAATTATACTTGTCTTAGCATTATCAAGTAACTTAGCCTTATTGGCAATACCGTTAATCTCTTCAAGAGATGCTCCGATTTCGTCATTAAGAAGATTGAACTTATCCTGAGTTTCTTTGATATATTCCTGCTCTTCGGAAATAACTTCTGCAACCTCGGCCGAAAGTCTAACCGAATTCTCAGACTGTTCAACGATTTCCTGAACTATCTGCTTAATCTGATTAGCAGATGCATTTGACTGATCTGACAGTGAAGAAATTTCTGTAGCAACAACTGCAAATCCTCTTCCTGCATCACCTGCTCTTGCAGCTTCGATAGAAGCATTTAATGCAAGCAGGTTAGTCTGTCCTGCGATAGAAGCAATCATTGATACAGCTTCATCAATCTTGCTTATTGCATCGTTAGTTTCTTTAATCTGGCTTGTAATATTATGAACGGCTGTAACTGACTTCTCTGATGAAGAAGAAACCTTATTCATAAACTCAGAAGCCTCATCGTTAGCAATCTTGATGTGTTCCGAAGAAGCAGCAAGGTTATCAACGCTGTCGGAAATATCGTTAATTGCATTACCCATCTGAATAATATCTTCGTTAATGCTCTGAACACTTTCAGCCATTGATGTAGCACCCTGGGCAAGGTCTTCAATGGAACCGGAAATCTGACCTACACCGTCATTTGACTTTTCTGCAAGGTCTGCAACCACATTAATATTGGCAACAAGTTCATCGGAAATGGCTTTTGTCTTACCGATAATATCGCTTAAGTTCTGCTGTAACTTACGAGCTGAAGCTATAAGCATCTTAGACTCTGCTATAGTAGATTCATTGTCATCTCTGTCATCAAGTTCGCCGTCTGCAATCTTAGCAACACTGTCTGCAACGCCTGCCAAAGGATTTGCGACTTTTTTGGCAAGAATCATAACCAAAATTATAAATACAACAATGATTACTAACGCATAAATCAATGTCTTAATTATAATCGACTGTAATGCATTGCTAACATTTTCTGCTGTCTTTCCTGCAAATGCCATGCCCCAGAAATTACCGTTTGCATCATTAATAGGAAGATAACATACATAATAATCTTTGTTGTTAATAACTACGCTGTCGGAATAATAATCATTTCCGGCCTTAACTGCTGCATATACCGTATCTGAAGCAGTTGTTCCTTCGATTCTTTCACCCTTATCATCCTTAATCGATGTAAAGAATCTGACATTATCCTTAAACAAAGTTAAATCTATTCCGCCCTGAGCAATAGAATCAACATAATCTGTCCCATATGCAACATCACCTGAATTAATCAAATCATACACATAATATTCTCTTAACGAATTGGCAGCTACCCATAACGCTTCATTCGTTTCCGATTCAAGATTCTTCTTTGTGCTGGTAATTGAAAGAATTGAGAATACTGCGATTGCAATGATAAGAGGAACCATCGCAAATAAAAGCAACATGTTGTTAAAATTAAAACCTTTAGTCTTCTTCATAGTTTATTCTCCTTTTACTCCGATTTACCTTTAATAAAGGCTGAATTTTATTATAGCATATTTCCTAACAATTTAAAGGTTTTTTTACATATTTTTGACGGATTTGTACAAAAGCACGATAATTGTTTCTCTTTTCCGTACAATTCACCATTATAAATCCTCATTTACGTACATTATCACCTATAATATCTGTTTTATATGGTATAATGTGCCTATCTGTTTATATGGAGGTTATAGTATGGATTTTTCACAATTAACTGTGTCTACCGCAAGTATTACCTGTATTATTATCACACTTATTATTTCAATAGGCCTTCCTGTTGTTGCTTCGGTTTTTTGGAATCAAAAAACCAATTCAGGTCTCATCAGTGCTGCCCTGGGTGCAATACTTTTTATTGTTTTTGCGATTCTTTTGGAAAACATATTACATTATGTGGTTTTATCCTTCTTCCCGGGAGTTATTGACAACATATTAAGCTATGCATTGTACGGCGGATTCGCTGCCGGTTTATTTGAAGAGACCGCCAAACTTGTGGGAATGAAAGTAATGAAAAAGCGAAAAGAATTATCCCGCAGTACTTCTATAATGTACGGAATAGGCCATGGCGGAGCAGAATCAATCATTATTATAGGTTTATCCTACATATCTAATCTGTCTACAGCCATAGCAATTAATAATGGTACAATCAGTTCCATATTTGTTGAAGGAAATGACGAAATCAATGCAACGTTATATGAATCCATTTCACAACTTGCCACCTTACCGCCCACAACCTTCCTGTATGCCGGTATCGAAAGAGTCAGCGCCTTTGCCTTGCAGGTATGTCTTTCTTATATAATTTATCGGGCCCTTAGAGATTCAAAAGTATATCTGTATTTTTTGGCTATACTGCTTCATGCCTTCGTGGATTCCGGAACGGTACTTATATCTTCAACCAATGTTTCCTTAACCGTTATAGAGGCATTGCTGTTCGTATTTAGTGCAGTTCTTGTTTATTTCATATCTAAAGAATATAAGAAGGAAATCGCCAACGATAATACAGATATTGTTGTTTAATAATTTATAACAAACCAAACCATTTAGAAACGTGCGCCGCCAGGCGACAATTGAAAGGCTGTCACACTTTCATGTGACAGCCTTTCGTATGTTGCTAGGATATTAAATCTCCGAAAAATTAGATTTTCGAAAGATCCTTCATCTTATTACTGATTTCCTCTGAAGAATGTCTGATCACTTCAACAGTAGCAGCAATTTCTTCTGATGAAGCCGCAAGGCTCTGAGTTCTTTCATTTACCTTATCAACAATTGCTCCAAGGTTAGCAGCTTCTTCCAATATCTCGTTAATAGCAGCAGATATGCTCTTCTGTGATGCATCGGATCTGTTAGCTGTTTCCTTTGAATCCTGTGCCAATGAATTGATCTCATCAGCAACAACCGCAAATCCTCTTCCTGCTTCACCTGCACGGGCTGCCTCAATAGAAGCGTTTAGTGCAAGTAAGTTGGTCTGAGAAGCTACAGATACGATATTTGCATTATTCTTCTCAAGTTCATCCATAAGTTCATGGATAGTTCCGACTGACTTCTGAAGGTTCTCACAGAAGTGAGAAATTTCCATAACATCTGCAGAAATTTCGGTACTCTCATTAGCATTAGAATTATTGGTCTTAGCCATTTCCTGAATAGCTGCATCAAGAGCATCAACATCCTGATTCATCGTTCCGATAGCTTCAATAATAATTCTCTGCTTTTCATCGGAATCTGCATGACCTAATTTAATCTCTTCTGCCAAATCAAGAGCCTTCTGCTTCTCGTCATCAACCAGACTTCTCATGTAGTGTACACAGTTATCTTTGTAGTTAAATCCGTTGTAAATAGCATTGGCCATTTCTTTACAGCTTTCATAACCACAGCATGAGCAATTAATCTTTTTGTCTGCTTCCGTGAACTTGTTCATTGACTTATAAATAGCATCAAGCTCTGAAGCACTTGGCTCCTTCTTCTTAACAAGATTTGACTTATCTGTATATTTTCTGATGAAATCATCAAGATTAAGATTACTGAACTGCTTATTAAGTTTAGCAAGCCTCTGAGCAGGAGTTAACTTCTTACCCCATGCATTAGCCTTACTATTTGACTTAGATGCTTCTCTAATCTCAAGAAGGTTATATAAATTATCATCCGAATGAGTCTTGGATTCTTCAACAGCTGTACCATACAAACAGCCTGATGAACAGTTCAAAGCATCTATGAACAGATAAGGAGTCTGTGACTTACAGATTCTGTTCTTGTTTTCCTCAAGGAAATGATACATATGCTTTTCGCCTTCTATCTGGCGAACGAATACGCTTTCACCAAGGAACCAGTATACGTTTTCTTTAAGTCCGCCGGGAGTCGGGTACAAAGAACCGAGACCGTACTCAATTTCATCTGTTGCAAACGAGCCCTTAATATTATTCTTACGAACATATTCCATCAAATGATCGAATGTTACATTATATGAAATGTATCCGCCGCAGTTAGGGTCGTCAATTTCGTTCTTCTTAGCAATACAAGGACTGATAAATGCCAGCTTATCAGATACACCCATGTACTTCTTGGCATAAACCGCACCACACATCATAGGTGAGTGAACCGGGAACAACTTAGGAAGCATTTCCGGAATGTACTTCTCAATATATCCCACTACAGCAGGACAGGGCTGAGATATTCCACCTAAATAATTATACTTTTGGATGTAATTGATATATGCCCATGTCGTGATATCAGCCGCAAAAGATACGCTGATTATTCTGTTAACGCCACAAGCCTTTAATCCGCCGAGGATTGCCTCATAATCACGAGGATAATTAGCCTTAAAAGCAGGGCCTAAAAGAATCGATATTCTCTCACCCTTCTTAAGATCAGCAAAGAATCTTTCGGTATCATCATTAAATTCTCTGGCATTATGCTCACATACATCAAAGCAGGCTCCGCACGCGATACAGCGATCCGGATCTACCTCAATTCTGTTCTGGCCATTGACATTCTTGGCAACATTAGCACCTTCACAACTACATGCACCAATACACTTGTTACAACCGATACAATTTTCATTAGTAAAAACTAGATTTGCCATACAATAACCCCTCTTCTTTTAAATTGTCCGAAAATTTCAGATATGGTTATTATATAAAAAAAATACTCATTTGTACACACAAAAGAGCATTTTTTTCGTAAAAATATAAAATTGTTTCAAATCTTATTCAATATACAATTCCGAAGTTTCTTCATCCACACACAGAGTAATCGTAACTTTATCTGTTGTATATTCGGAAACATCAAGTTCGAACTCATAGTTCATTACATTATCCGTTACTTCATCGCCGTCTTCAGGAGCCGTTGTATCGGCATCCTCAGATGCTTCCTGAGATTCTTCCTCGATGGTTTCATCATTGTCGGTAATGATATCTTTGTCACTAAGGCGCAGTACCCACGGAGTATTATCTACATCCTTATAAATAGTAAGTCCGATTATTTCCTGTCCCGGATTAAGTCCCGATAAAGTTTCAAGTACATCTGTAACATTACCTTCGTCACCTTTTTCCTCCAAAGACAATCTGGTAAAGGTAATATCCGACTTATTGGCCAAGGTAACATACACAGGGGTCAGCACCGTAGCATCTTCCTTCTGCTTAATCTCACCGATTGTAGTAAGGTATGTGGTATATGAATTAATGACATTATTCATAGAATCGATTAATACATTAATCTCATCGTCCGTCATATCATTAAGATTGTATTCCTCCATCAGAGGAATACTCTCCTCAAGCGCCAGCAGCTCATCATCCAATGATGCGTCCGTAATGGCACTGTGTGCAGCCACAACATCATTATGAATTGCTATTAATTCCCTGTATTTATTCTGTGCCTCAATAATCTTCTCATCGGAAGGTCCGCAGGCACATAAAGTCATTGCCGTAATCACAGCAATTATTAGCATTAAACAATTTCTTTTCATCTATCAGTCTCCGTTTTAGGATAAATACCATAGATGAGTATACCATACTATTCGTTGTTTTTGTTTACTACCTTAATAATTGCACTGACTGCTCCGCACAATACTCCGGCTACGGGCCATACTATCCAGCTTCTTGACCAGTCATTTGTTATGAAACTGTATGCAAGATATCCTGCGGTAACCAGGCACCAGTAAAGGCTCATAATAGGATCGACTCTTTTGCTCACCTTCTTCTGACTGTGAGTGAATTCTCCTTCCTGGAGAATCATCTTGTATGCACCGAACGCTCCGTCCGCATTAATAAAAATAGCAACTGCAACAGCAATTAAAACGAGCAATACGCAGACCATGCAAACGATAATAAAATCGGACGCTTCTGCCAATGCTGTAATAATCAGTGGAAGACATGCACATATGCACATTACAACACCGACAGCTATGGTTATAGTATTTCTATTTTCAATTGCCTCTTTTTTTTCTTTAATAATTCCCGTTACGCCATACTCTGTTTCAAAATCTTCATTTCTAAAGTAATCATATTTTTTCATTCGATTAGAAGTCATAATGAACATAAATACAGCAACCGCAATCATCACGAACAATGCTACAAGACCGATTCCCACCGCAAGGTTTTCTTTAATCAAACCGATTTCGGATAAACCTGCCATAAAAATGAGCAATACCGGACATGTAATACATAAAAATGTTGCAATGGCAATTCTTGGTGTCTCCCATTTCTTTGCTGCAATAAATTCATTAACTTCTGATAATGTAACTTTTCTTAATGGAGGAATATTATCTGAAGCTTCTCTCATTTCACCGGAAGTTTCTTCTGCTTCTATTTCATCCTTTAATAAGTAATCTGTAGAAACTCCGAAAATTTCTGCCAGCTTTAATATTTTCTGAAGATCTGGAACTGCCTGAGCACCCTCCCACTTGGATACCGACTGTCTTGATACACCAAGCATATCTGCCAGTTCTTCCTGAGACCATCCGTTCTTTTTTCTTTCATTAATAATCTTATCTGCTAAAATCATTTTCTTTTTCCTTTCGTAATATGATGTTTAATTGTTACATGTTAATTTTGTGTCGTTCGAACAATTAAAACTTATCAATTTATCCGGTTGCACACCATAAAGTTGCCTTTTCAATTTGTCAACCGGCGGTTGCATTCGGTTGCAAAACCATCCTAACATAAAATGTGACAGTAGGTACGGTTCTTTTTGTCACATTTTTTCTTAGTGTAGTTTTTGCTATATCTAGGAAGTTGGGTAAAATCCCGGCTAATACTCCGGAATGTGCCGTTCAACTTAACAAGAACGGAATTAATTATGACTAATAATGAAGTGGCTGTATCATCCAACGATACAGCCTAATTTTTTAGCATTAATTATCTTATGAAAATATATTAAACTTCATACATTCCTTTAATTTTCTTTACAACATCATCTTTCTTATTTCCGTAATTCTTTTCAATATAGACATACTCCTCAAGCATTGGCTTTATTTTTTCGTTGAGCATATCATCATCCGGATAATCTAATCCATTAATATAATCTTGAATTTCTTTCGCACATTTGAATTCCGATATGATATCCTCATGCTCTAAAAATACAAATGATGAACTTTTGTCATTTTCAACTAATTCTAAAGAATTTCGCTCCCACTTGGTTTCATCTTCAAACATGATGGTATCAATACTTACATCTGCTTTTCTGATATATGACTGTGATAATGGTATATCAGTTTTAAAAGTGTCGCCCGGCAAAATATTTATATCAATAATCATATGCTCTATAGATTCTTCCATTATCTCACCCAAGGCATTATATGTTCTTATATACATCCTCATCACCGTGATTGCCTTATCGGAAATATTTCTTATTTGCAGTCTTAGGTTTGCAGAAGTGTCATTAATAATTAATTCGACTTTACGCATGATAATAGGTCCGTTATCATATTTCTTGTTCTTAAGAAGTATTATTGTTTTTTCTTCCTTTTTGGATTCTGCTGCCTTTTCTACGGAATTTTCAATATTTTCTGTATTTTCTGTACCTGTCGGAGTCTGTTGCATATTACCAATGGATTCCATCGCTGTAACATTTGGATCTATAACAAATAATACTATTGTTATACATATTACAGCGATACTTAATAGTATTGCCAGATAGAAAATGAATCCATTATCACACCAGTAATTTTCAGCTATGTTACTTGTTTTCGCCCATGCATATATATAAATTATTGACGCTACTATAGAGATAATTCGACCTCCTATAGTGTCTTCTATCCCATTTGCAACAAATACACAGATAGGTGTAATCATAAAGAAAGCCATATATAGATAACCGCTCGAACTTCCTCCCCATGTACTTCTAAAATCGCTAACTTCCGATAATACTTTCATTGCAGAGTAAGAATAACTGTTCCACCCTTCAAAGGCTCCCAAAAATGTACTTATCAGCATTGTCACTGCAATAATACAGGTTGCCGTTCTAAATTTTGTTTTATCCATAATGATACTCCTTATCCTATCACTCTAAACCGTACTCTCTTTTTATTTTTTTGACATTCTCTATGGCTACTTCATTACCTAAATCAGCAGCTTTTTTGTACCATTCGAGAGCTATTTCTATATTCCTTTCAACTCCAAGTCCGTTTTCATACATATAACCAGTGTTATTTATTGCGGAGTTATTACCGGCATCGGCACCTTTTTTGTACCATTCCATGGCTTTTGCATAATCACGTTCTACTCCATAACCATGTTGATAATTCCAGCCTATATTATTCATTGCATTAGTATTCCCTGCATCGGCTGCTTTCTCAAAACATTCCATAGCCTTAGCATAGTCCTGCGCAACTCCATAACCATATTCGTAATTCCAGCCTATCATATTCATTGCATTAGTATCCCCGGCATCGGCTGCTTTCTCATACCACTCCATAGCCTTAGCATAGTCCTGCGCAACTCCTAAACCACATTCATATAGCTCTCCAATATTACTCATTGCAGTAGCATTCCCTGCATCGGCTGCTTTCTCGTACCACTCCATAGCCTTAGCATAGTCCTGTTCAACTCCATTACCATAGTAATAATATGTTCCTATCATATTCATTGCATACGCACTACCTGCATTGGCTGCTTTCTCGTACCACTCCATAGCCTTAGTATAGTCCTGTTCAACTCCCTGGCCATCTGCATATAGGACTCCAATATTACTCATTGCATTAGCATTCCCTGCATCGGCTGCTTTCTCATACCACTCCATAGCCTTAGCATAATCTTGCTCAACTCCATTACCACCGTGATAATATACTCCTATCTTATTCATTGCATACGCATTACCTGCATTGGCTGCTTTCTCATACCACTCCATAGCCTTAGTATAGTCCTGTTCAACTCCTAAACCATCATTATACAGGTTTCCAATATTACTCATTGCAGTAGCATTCCCTGCATCGGCTGCTTTCTCGTACCACTCCATAGCCTTAGCATAGTCCTGCTCAACTCCATAACCATAGTGATAATACCAGCCTACCGCATTCATTGAATACGCTTCCCCTGCATCGGCTGCTTTCTCGTGCCACTCCATAGCTTTGACATAGTCCTGCTCAACTCCATAACCAGCGTTATATAGATCTCCAATATTACTCATTGCAGTAGCATCCCCGGCATCGGCTGCTTTCTCATACCACTCCATAGACTTAGCATAGTCCTGCTCAACTCCTAAACCACCTTCATATAGGTCTCCAATATAACGCATTGCAGCAGCATTCCCTGCATCGGTTGCTTTCTCAAACCATTCCATAGACTTAGCATAGTCCTGATAACCAATGTCCTCAGTTTGATACATACAGCCTATTGCGTATGCGTACACGTACGGATACTTATCGACATCACAGTTACCGGATTCAATCATAGTAACTGCTTCATCAAAACACTCTTTTCCTTTTGTTTTATCAGACTCAACGCCTTGACCATAAAAATAATTATAGCCAAGCGATATATTTGCTATGGGATTGTCATTTTTGCACTTTTCATAATACCCACGCGCTTTATCATAATCCTGACCCTCGTCCTTTTTAAATTCCCAATCATAGACCCAACCTGCCAAAAATGTGCCATCTAAATTTCCCAGAGCATCAGCTTCTTCAAAGCATTCTGCTGCCTTTTGTAAGTCTTTTCCCTTTCCGTTTATTCCACACAGATAGTTATAACCGTCCGTAACCAATTTTGCTGCATTTAAGGTATCATATTCTTTTTTTGCTTCTTCAAAAACAGCAATATTTTCAACCTCGGTCTTTTTCTCGTCAGCCAGTTGACTGTATAAAGATTCTATTTCATCAATTTGAGCCTTACTGTCAAGTGTTACTGTTCCTATCGCATCTATTTTTTCTTGAACATCCCTAACAGCCTTACTAGTACACGCAGTCAGCAGTAACATCATAAATACACTCAAAATAATTACAAATTTCCTTCTCATAGTTACCTCGTTCTATATATCTTCAGCCGTATTATTACTATTTACTCCGGCATTATTGATATATTTTTTTCATAAATATTCTAAAAAACCCCAATATTACTTTACATAATATCAGGGTTTTAATTCATTAAGCTAAATACCATTGCCTAATAATACATAATTTTCTATTTAGTATGCTTATCTATAAATTTAACAAGACTATCTATACTCGCATCAAGTTCTATATCTGAAAACGCTTCATTCACATAGTATGAAGTTCCATTAGCCCATCCTCCCTTTGAACCTGCAGAAGGGAATTCAATCATCACAGCATTTACAGCCGTAGGAGATAATAAGGCCATATCACCATTATTACTTGTGCCAATCTGCCATCCCAACGAAACCGCATACTGAGCCACAAGAGCTACATCACTGGCTTTGGCCGGCGACTTTCCGGATGGTTTCTGAATCTTTGCATTTGCATTTTTAGCCGGTGTCGTAGCCGCTGCTGCACCTTCAGTTATAACTAAAGTATGTTTCTTTTTATCATAGGAATATGTGCAAGTTCCGGTTGGATTCTTTGTTCCTATTCCTTTAGCATCACCATTATTAATTATCAAAGTACTTCCATTGGGTAAAGTAACCGTAACAGCAGCACCTGATGTATTTCCCAATGTAAACATTGAGTTTGCTACCTGAAATGTTCCACTCTCCGACTTAGTGCCAACTACAATTCCCTGGGAACCGTTTTCGTATGTTACAACATCTGCATAGGCACTAAGGCATACCCCAAATGTCATTACCACCGCGCACAAAACAGTTAAAACTTTCTTTCTTGTTCTCATTAATCTCCCTCCAATACTTGTTTTATGTATAAACATAAAATTTTTTCAGCCTTCAAAATTAATCATTTTTTATTCGGCTTTTCTAGATTATACTCTATCGACCCCCCCAGTCAACGTAATGTGACAGTAGGGAAGGACCATTTTGTCACATTTTTGAAATTATTAAATATAGCGACGTACATATATCTTTTGTCGTCATCGTCGCGCAGGATGAAGTCCGAAGTTAGTGAATTACTTCCAAGTAATTAGGGAAAACACACAGGATGTGTGTTTTAGGCGTAATTTCGACACGGATGTCGAACTACGCCGGCCCGGGCATGGGCAATAGTAATTCACTTAGTTCGGACAAATCTTAAGCGACCAGGCAAAAGATATATGTGCGCCGCTATTTATTATTCAAATCAAAAGTGTGACAAAAAGAACCGTCCCTACTGTCACATTATGTTATAATTTTTAGTATGAAAAAATCCTTTTTACCCATTACAGAAAAAGAAATGAAGGCCCGCGGATGGGAACAGCCCGACTTTGTATATGTGATCGGTGATGCATACGTCGATCACTCTTCTTTTGGTCCGGCTATTATTTCCCGCGTTCTGGAATCTCACGGATATAAGGTATGTATTATTTCCCAGCCCGATTGGAAGGACGAGGCTTCCGTTACAACCTTTGGAAAACCCCGGCTGGGTTTCTTAGTTTCTTCGGGAAATATGGATTCTATGGTAAATCACTACACCGTTAATAAGAAAAAGCGTAGCGAAGATGCCTACACTCCCGGCGGTATCTCCGGTAAGCGTCCGGACTATGCCGTAAATGTATATTGCAATTTAATCAAGCGCACATACAAAGATTCACCCATTATTATCGGCGGTATTGAAGCCAGTCTAAGGCGTCTTGCCCATTATGATTACTGGTCGGATAAACTCAAGCATTCTATACTTTATGATTCCGGTGCCAATTTACTTATATACGGAATGGGCGAACTGGCCATTGTTGAGATTGCCGATGCTTTAGCAAGCGGTATTGCTGTCTCCGATATTACCTTCGTTAAAGGAACCGTATACCGAACCAACGATATTTCGTCGGCATTGTCGGAAGGCGCAATCATGCTCCCTTCATTCGACGAACTGACATCCGACAAACTGCAATATGCCAAGAGTTTTTATACTCAGTATTGCAATACCGACTTTGTTACCGCAAAGCCCCTTATCGAAAAATACGGTGAAAAGAAATACATTGTACAGAACACTCCACAGCGTCCTCTTACCACAATAGAGATGGATGATGTGTACGAGCTTCCCTATATGAACACCTATCACCCAAGCTATGAAGCTTTGGGCGGCGTTCCCGCCATCAAAGAAATCAAATTTTCTTTAACAAGTAACCGAGGCTGTTTCGGTGGCTGCAGTTTCTGTGCTCTTAACTTCCATCAGGGACGTATTGTCCAGGTGAGAAGTCATGAATCTCTTATTAGAGAAGCAACGGCTATGACCGAAGACCCGGAATTTAAGGGTAATATCCATGATGTGGGCGGTCCCACAGCCAACTTCAGACATCCTGCCTGCCAAAAGCAGCTTGAAAAGGGAGTTTGCACCAACAGACAGTGCCTCTTCCCTTCTCCCTGCAAAAATATAAATGCCGACCACTCGGATTACGTAGCTCTGCTTCGTAAGCTCCGTGCAATTCCTAAAGTAAAGAAAGTTTTCGTTCGTTCCGGAATCCGCTTCGATTACCTTATGGCAGACAAAGATGATACCTTTTTAAAGGAATTGAGCAAGTACCACATAAGCGGTCAGCTCCGCGTGGCTCCCGAGCATGTTTCGGACCACGTTCTTAAGCTGATGGGAAAGCCTTCCAATAATGTTTATCAGGAATTTGTTCGAAGATTTGAACGAATTAACCGTAATCTTGATAAGAAACAATACGTTGTGCCTTATCTTATTTCATCACATCCCGGTTCAAGGCTTGAGGATGCAATAGCTCTTGCCGAAAGTGTCCGCGATATGGGATATATGCCCGAACAGGTTCAGGACTTCTACCCGACACCTTCAACCATTTCGACGGTAATGTATTATACAGGCGTAGATCCACGTACTATGGAAAAGATATACATTCCCAAGTCTCCTCACGAAAAGGCTATGCAAAGGGCACTTATTCAGTACAGGAAGCCCGAAAACTATGAACTGGTTAAAGAAGCATTATTAAAATGCGGACGTGGCGATTTAATTGGATTTGATAAGAATTGCCTTATTCCACCGCGAAAAATACAAAAAGAAACACAGGCCAAAAATCGTAAAACAGATAAAAACAGTAAATCAAAGGGAACTAAAAAATCCCACAAAAAGGGTGAATCTTGTGAAAAATAAATTAATAACCGCTATACCATTACTGCTTATACTATTACTTATAGGCTGCAATTCAGACAAAAATGCAAAGGTCGATGTGGAAAGCCAAATAAGTAGTCTTAAAAATACAGAAGGAAATATCTACGTTAATGAGAATCCCGAATATCAAAAAATGACCGATTGGCTTCTTTATGAAGTTAAAGAAACCAATCTTAGAGGTTCGGTTATTGTGGCAACGGATGATGAGGTTATTTTTGCATCCGGAACACGCCTTCTCGATATTGACGGAAACGAAGTAACTCCCTATACAACCTATGAAATTGGTTCAATTACTAAATCCTTTACGGCAACCTGTATTATGAAACTGATTGAAGAAGGCAAGTTGTCTATAGACGATACTCTCGGAGATTTCTTCCCGGAATACAATTATTGTTCCAATTATGAAAAGGTAAGTTCCATTACTGTAAGTGACTTACTTCATATGCGTTCCGGACTTCCCGATTACCTTAATGCTCCCGAAAAATATTTTAACGAAGAACTTGTTTTAGAACTTAGTAGCGGAGATTTCCGGTCAAAATCAGCAGCAGACCGATTATCAAGTTTCTTCTCTAACATAGACGACAATCTGTTTTTGGAAAATACTTTCGGCTGCGTTAATGCCAAAACCCCAAACACAGAATATGAATACAGCAATACCAATTACTATCTGCTTTCTTTAATAATTGAACAGGTAACCGGCCGTCCTTATGGAGAATACATAACAGAAACAATTCTTGAGCCCTGTAATATGAGTTCTTCAACATCTATGGTTGACGGTAATGTAACGGCTTCATTCAAAGAAAATGGATTCATGTTTGAAATATTCTACACTAAGGGTGCAGGCGATATTCATTCAAATGTCGTTGATCTTCTTAAATTTGAGCGTGCTTTGTTCGGAGGATATCTTCTTAATGAAGAATCCATGAACGAACTGCTTAAGCCTATCGATTCTTATGGCTGCGGATGGTTCATCAAAGACGATGAATATTATCACGGCGGAGCTACACCGGCTTTCGCAACGGAAATCCACACCATTGATCGAAAAGGCAAAAGACTGTATATAATAATGTTTGCCAATCAGGGGGAAAACAGGGCAGATGTTATTTCAGAATACCTAAGCAAGTGGTTCGAAACCGAAGAATAATGTGACAGTGGGGACGGTTCTTTTTGTCACATTTTGGAATATTTAAATATAGCGGTGTACATATATGTTTTGTCGTCATCGTCGCGCAGGATGAAGTACGAAGTTAGTGAATTACCGCCGAATAATTAGGGAAAACACGCAGGATGCGTGTTTTAGGCGTAATTTCGACATGGATGTCGAACTACGCCGGCCCGGGCACAGGTAATAGTAATTCACTTAGTTCGGACAAATCCGAGTGACCAGACAAAAAATATATGTGCACCGCTATTTATTCATAAACTAAAATGTGACAAAAAGAACCGTCCCTACTGTCACATTTTTGAGGGACCGTCGCCTATGGATACCACATAGAATTCCGGCACCAGATTACACTTATCTTTATACGCTTTGGTCAGCGTATCCTTGAATGCATCAATAGTCTCATCCTTTACGATGCTCACCGTGCATCCTCCGAATCCGCCGCCTGTAATACGTGAACCGATTACTCCCGGAACGCTCCAGGCTGCATCAACAAGAACATCGATTTCCTCACAGGATACATCATAATCATCCCGCAAAGATATATGGGACTGATTCATAAGTCTTCCGAATTCTTCGATGTCGCCTTCACGAAGAGCTTTGACGGCACTTATTGTTCTTTGATTTTCATATACGGCGTGCTTAGCCTTAAGACGTCTGTCATCATCCTTAACAGCATCCTTGTGAGCTTCAAACTCTTCTATCGAAAGTTCTCCCAGACCATTAATTGAAATAACTTCCTGCAATTCCGCCAAAGCCTTCTCACAGGAACTTCTTCTGTCATTATATGCAGAATCAACCAAAGAATGTTTAACCTTGGAATTTGTAACAACAATCTTCATTCCGTCCAGTTTAATGGGAGCATATTCAAATGATAAATCCGATGTGTCAAGGAAGATGGCATTGTCCTTTTTACCCATTGCCGAAGCAAACTGATCCATTATTCCGCAATTCATTCCGTTAAAATTATTCTCGGAATACTGGCCGATTTGGGCAAGTTCCACATTGGTAACATCAAAGCCGTACAGCTCCTTTAACATGTATCCTGTCAATACTTCCAAGGATGCCGACGATGATAATCCGGAACCGTTTGGAATATTTCCGTAAATAACCATATCAAGTCCGCAGGGCATTTTCATTCCACGCTCGGCAAATGCCCACATAACACCCTTGGGATAATTGGTCCATCTCGCTTCCTTAGAAGGCATCAGTTCCTCAAGAGAACTTTCAATTACTCCGCATTCTTCAAAATTCATGGAATAAAAACGAAGCTTATTATCCTCTCGGGTTCTGGCAGCCGCATATGTTCCGATAGTAAGTGCACAGGGAAAAACATGACCTGCGTTATAATCGGTGTGCTCTCCTATAAGATTAACTCTGCCCGGTGCAAAGAATACACTGACACCCTCGTTGTCACCGAATATTTTTTTGAACGCATCCAATACCATGTTTTTCATATTAATCTCCCATGCTTCGTAATTTTAACTATCGTAAATTATACCCTTGGAATATATATTGCTATACGTGTTCCAAGCTCTTCTCTTGATAATATCTCAAAATGACCTTCGTGCTTATCTACTATCCACTTGGCTATCGAAAGGCCAAGTCCCGTTCCGTCAAAGCTTCTTGCCTCATCCGCTCTGTAGAAGCGTTCAAACATATGCTCTACATCGGCTTCTTTCATTCCTATTCCGGAATCCTGTACCTGAAGATATGCCAGATTGTTATCGCCGTAACCTACACTTAATGTGATTTCATCTTTAACATTCGTATATTTGGCGGCATTGTCAACAAGAATTCTGACTGCCTGTTTAATAAGTCCTTCATCGGCATTTACGAAGACTTCTTCTACAGGCGTCTGCATTTTATAAATATGATTCTCGTCTATCATAAGCGACTCTTCATAAACTTCCTGCATAAGGGCGTTCAAAGATATACGTTCCTTTTTAACCATAGTTCTTCCGGCATCACCTCTTGCCAGGAAAAGGAGCTGTTCCACCAAATGCTTCATATTGGCGGATTCATTTTGAATTGCCGTAATAGATTCATCCAAAACTTTCTCGTCTTCTTTACCCCAACGGCTGAGCATATTGGCATATCCTTCAATAACCGCAATGGGTGTACGTAATTCATGGGAAGCATCGTTTACGAATCTGGCCTGTTGCTTATTACTTTCGCGAATCCTAAAAAGAAGATTATTCATAGCCCGTTCAATGCCCATCAAATCCTCATCTCCTGACGAAAGTGTAAACTCCTCATCCGGCGACAGATTTGATATCTTTTCTTCTATAAGATGATACTTATCCTCCGAAAAATCAAAACGTGCAATTTCATCGGCTTTCTGAGCTATCTCATTAATAGGCCGTAGGATAATCCTGGTCTTGCGGTCTTCAATTCCGTATCCTATAAGGGCAAACACTGCCTGCAAAATATGAAATGCCATAACCAAAGAAACCATTAATATTATTTCTTCGCTTATATATTCATAAACAATTATCTTATGTGTATCTTTTTTAGTTACTACCAATCGTAAAGTTTCCAGCCTTTTAAAAAAACGCTCCGGCTGTTTTAGCGTACTGTCCGCATCATCTATTTTGAAGGAAACCTCGTCAATTGATCTTAAAGCCTCAAAAGACCCTGCTTTTGCATAAGTAATTCCGCCAAACCATGCAAAAAACATCAGAAACGCAATTAAAATATTAAAACCGAATTTAATCGCTATTTTTTTGTGAATAATACGGCGAGTGAGCTGATTACTAATCGATCTCATTCGCCGTGATTGTACATTATTTTGATTTGATGACATATCCGACACCCCTAATTGTCTCTATCATCTTGATTCCAAATACTTCATCTATCTTGGTCCGAAGGAAACGAACATAGACATCCACAACATTGGTTTCGCCTACATAATCATATCCGCATACCTTTTCAAGTAATGTATCTCTGGACATTACTATATCCTGATTGCTAAGAAGTACCTTGAGCATCAGAAATTCTCTGTTCGTCAAGATGATTTCCTGTCCGTTATATGTAACAAGATGCTTTCTTTCATCAAGCTTTAATTCATGCCATGTATAAATGCCTTCTTCAACATTATCGTTTCCCTGAACAGAGGCTGACAAAACTGAAGAATTATGAAGTTTAAGAGCAACACGAATTCTTGCCAGAAGCTCTTCTATTGCAAAGGGCTTTGTTATATAATCAACCGCTCCGGCATCAAGTCCCGCAACCTTGTCCATAACAGCATCCCTGGCCGTCAATAAGATTACGGGAATTGCCTTTTCTTTATTAAGTCGTCTTAAAACTTCAAGACCGTTTAATTCCGGGAGCATAATGTCAAGCAGCATTAAATCATATTCATTTTCCAACGCCTTATCAAGACCTGTTCTTCCGTCAAAGGCTTTATCTACCTCATAACCGTCATGAACCAGTTCAAGTTCTATGAATCTTGCCAGCTTTTCTTCGTCTTCTACTACCAATATACGTGCCATTAATACTCCCCTAGTCTAAACTACTGTTTGTTAAATTCATTCTTAATCGATTCAGCTGCATCAGATACCTTACTTGAAGCATTGTTTATTGCATCCATGTCTGCAGGTCCCTGAAAAGAATAGTGGCAACCGAAGAATAACGAAATAAGAATGATAGCCCAGATTGTATGCCATGTGAATAATAATATCAAAACAAATACCCAGATAGGTATATCTATAATGATGTTACCGTTTCTTTCTACCACGAAATAATTTTCACAAGACTTCTGCCATAAATCCTTTGCCTTCTGCTTAAAGTCCCTTCCGTCATACTTCTCGGATTTCTTTTCCCTCTTAGGCTGCTCCTCAAGAACTACAGGGTACTGGTTTTGATCTTCATATCTTGTTGAATAACTTTCATTCTTGGGAGCTTCCGTCTTACCCTGCTTTTCAAGAATAATCATCGCATCAAGAAGATCTCCGTTTGCTTCTTCAAGGGCTGCCTTTGCATCCTCGTATGAAACATTTGCCTTTGCTCTTAACTTTTCAACTTTTTCAAACATATCCATTTTTATATCCACCTTTCAAATTTGAGTACGTCTTATTGACAATACCCAATTTAGCAGAGGATTCTTAATTCATCTTTTAAGCAAAATTAAAATAAGATTAAAAAATAAAAAAAGTTTTTAATTTAAGCTTCTTCCAGATATTTAATACCGGAAACCTCACTAAGGTCATGCAAAACATCGGAATGCAGTTTCTTTTCCTTTAAATCTATCTCTACTATTACGGCTGCATCCTTTTTCTTTTCAAAAGATATAATACTGTAACCCATTTCCTTAATATAATCTCTTAGGTGCTGTATATCACCCTCCTTGCCCAATTCGGCATACACTGTCATTACTCTGTTATGTCCCGCAATATGCCAGCTAAGTTTTCGTAATATACTCATAGTCAGCATAATAAGCAAAAACGAACCGATTGAGGCGGTAATCATACCGGCACCGAGGGCAATTCCCAAAGATGCTGTTGCCAAAAGGCCTGCTGCCGTAGTAAGGCCTCTTACCTGATTCTTTCTGGTAATAATAATTGTACCTACCCCCAGAAAACCTATTCCGCTTATTACTCCTGCAGGAATTCTTGAAGTATCCGCACTTCCCGTTATCTCCCAAAGATATATGTTTGCGATGGTACATAAAGCAGAACTTAAACATACAAGTGTAAAGGTTCTAAAGCCTGCCGAATGGCGTTTTGATTCTCTTTCCATTCCGATTATTCCGCCAAGCAATGTGGCAAGAACAAGTCTTATTGCAATCGATACTCCGTTAAATTCTTCAATATACTTAAAAAACTCTGCCATAGTGACCTTCTTTCTACCAGCCAAGAACCGATGCAAAGTAATTGCAAATCACATCGGAAGCTGCTTCATGAGATTTAATTCCCGGATGCATATGTGCTCCGAATTCACCCTGTCTTGTTGTAGGTAAATTCAAGAATCCCACATTACTGTCTTCAAACTGATTGGAATATTCCGTAATAGCTTCCGTAAGTATCATGGTCATACCGTAGCCCAGCATTCCGTAGCACCATACAATATGAGCCTTTGGATTGCGCTTACGAAGTACTTTAAGGAAATCCATCGTAGCCTGCTTTATCTTAAGTAAATCTTCTCTGTTATATGTTCCGTCCGGATTCAATCTTTGTTTATACGCTTTGTCCGTACCGGGTATGGTAAAGGGGGGCTGATTAAAAGCCGAATCATCATTGGTGCCCAGGTTAACCACTATAGCATCCGGCTGATAACTAAAGTCATACTCATCCTGTGTTCCGAGAGCTTCGTTATTGGGACCTGTCGCAAGGCCGCATACCTTTTCATATACGGAAGGAATATTGTGACGAATATCATTATCCCAACCACAGTACACGCCCCAGCCGCCCTGTGAAAGGAGCTGATAATCCGCATTTAGCCTTTTGGCAGTCATGGTTGCGTAATTAACGGATGCACTCATATACATTGCTATCCAGTCAGTATCCATAGAGGCGCCGTAGGTTCCCTCTCCCGAGGTAATACTGTCACCGATAAACATAAGCTTTTTATCGAATTTAGGAACTTCTCTAAACTCACCGTCAAGTTTAAAGCCCTTAACCAATACTTTACAGTAATCGTCTTCGCTCATAGCCTGAAGTTCTCTGTAGAATCTCACCCTTTTGGGAGAGGATGGATCCATATTTCTAAAAAGACATAAGCTGTGTTCTCCCGGAAGCATCATCTGACGGGACATTATTGCGCCGTTAATTTCATATGCAATCCAGGGCTCGTGATAATCACAGTCAGTTTCAAGTTCTATCCACAAATCGGAACCCGTAACCACTACCTCAATACCGCTTCCGTTAAACAACAGCGGTAACGGGCTCGTTACTTTGCCTGTACGTCCCAAAATATGCTTATGCGGAATTTCCTTTACTTCCACATAACGTAAATTCTTATTCTCTGTCATAACATCCTCCGATATCATTAATCTTCACAAGCTGCATTTTTAAACTGCGAATTGTAAAGTTCGTGATAAAATCCCTTTTTAGCAAGTAATGTTTCATGATTACCCTGCTCTATTATATGACCGTCCTTCATAACCAGAATAACATCTGCATTCTGAATAGTCGAAAGTCTGTGTGCAACTATAAAACTGGTTCTGCCTTTCATCATTGTTTCGAAGGCTTTTTGAATCTTAATTTCCGTTCTTGTGTCTATGGATGAAGTCGCCTCATCAAGAATCAGCATAGGCGGCAGATTAAGCATTACTCTTGTAATACAAAGCAGCTGCTTTTGTCCCTGAGACAGTCCTCCTCCATCTTCTCCTATCATTGTATCATAGCCGCATGATAAACGCCTAATAAAGCTATGAGCATGTGAGGCTTTGGCAGATTCGATAATCTCCTCATCTGTGGCATCGGGACGGGCCATCTTAAGGTTATCCTTAATTGTCCCCTTCTTAAGCCAGGTATCCTGCAGAACCATTCCGTAGGAATCTCTTAAACTGTGACGCGTAACGGAACGTATATCTTTGTCCTCAACACATATACTTCCCTCGTCAACATCATAGAACCTCATAAGGAGATTGATTATTGTGGATTTACCGCAACCTGTGGGGCCGACAATTGCTATCCTTTGACCTTCCTTAACATGAAGATTCAGGTCGGTAATCAGTTCTTTGTCCTTACTGTAGGAAAAAGCAACATTATCTATATCAACCCTGCCTGCCACATCTTTGAGAATATCATTATTCTCATCCGGAGTTTCAGGTTCCTCTTCCATAATTTCAAATACTCTTGCGGCACATGCAATTGCATTCTGAAGTTCCGAAATCACCGAAGAAATTTCATTAAAAGGCTTAGTATACTGATTGGCATAGGATAGGAATACCGTAAGCGTACCTACACTTATCCCTGTCGTAAGAATTGTATTTCCTCCGCTTAATACGAAAAATGCGCCTGTCAAAGCCACCAGTGCATAGCAAACCGCATTAACGAACCTGGTGCAGGGATTGGTAAGAGACGAAAAGAAGGTTGCTCTAAGTGAAGACTTCTGAAGTCTTTCATTAATCTCATCAAATTGTGCAAGAACAATCTTTTCTCTTCCAAAGGCTTTTACAACCTTTTCGTTTCCTATCATCTCATCTATAAGAGCCGTCTGTTGACCACGCTCCAGACTCTGAAGTCTGAACATTTCATATGTCCTTGAAGAAATAAATCGAGCCACGAACAAGGATAAGGGCGTAACACATACAACCACCAAGGTTATTGCCACATTCATTCTAAGCATAAAGAATAATGTGCCCACAATTGTCATTATACCCGTAAAGGCCTGTGTAAAGCCCATAAGAAGACCGTCCGAAAATTGATCCGCATCAGCTATTACACGGCTTACAATATCCCCTTGCGCATGAGAATCAATATACTTAAGTGGCAGTTTTTCTATTTTTTGCAAAGCCCTGTTTCGAATATCCCTTACCGTAAGATATGAAATTCTGTTATTTATCAGATTCATTACCCACTGGGAAATTCCTGCAATAAGTGCAAATATCAGCGCTCTCAGAAGATATATAAATATGTCCGTACTTCCTATATAATCGATAGAATGTCCTATTTCTATGGGTACAAGAAGTGTGAATAATACCGAAATAAAGGCTAATATCAGTGAAACAATAATTAAGGCCCAATATTTCTTAAGAGCATAAAGTACCTTACTTATTGTTTTACGTCTGCCGGATTTACCCAGTGCTTCCTTATCGGTATTTAAGTTTCCTTTTGGTACGAAGCCGCCTGTTTCAAGAGCCATTACTCACCCTCCTTTCTAAAAGAAGAATGGTAAATCTCCTGATATACTTCGGATGATTTAAGAAGTTCTTCATGAGTTCCGTATCCTGCCATCTGACCGTCATCGAGAACCAGTATTTTATCGGCATCCTGCACCGAAGCCGTTCTTTGTGAAATAATCACTACCGTAGGATTATAGTCCAAAGAAGCTATATTGCTGCGCAACTTAAGGTCCGTTACATAATCAAGGGCTGATGATGAATCATCAAGAATCAATATATCCGGCTTTCTTACCAATGCCCTTGCGATAGTCAGCCGCTGTCTTTGACCGCCCGATAAATTCTTTCCGCCGGCTTCAATTTTTGCAGACAGTCCGCCCTTGGCCTTTACAACATCCTCCGCAACCGCGGTCTTTATCGCTTCCATAATATCTTCTTCCGAAGCTTCTTCATTTCCCCAAAGAAGATTATCTTTTATAGTTCCTTCAAATAAAACAGCCTTCTGCATTACATATCCGATTCTGCTCCTAAGCTCCTCAAGATTGCTTGACTTAACATTAACTCCGTCAACCAGAACCTCTCCCAAGGTCGCATCATAAAATCTGGGAATCATATTGGCAATCGTTGATTTGCCTGAGCCTGTTCCGCCTATTATTCCCAAAGTCTGTCCTTTATTAATGGCAAAAGATATATTACTTACCGCTTCATCTGCACCCGAATGATACTGTAAAGAAGCATTCCTAAACTCTATAAAGTAGTCGCTTAATACAGCATTATCACTCTTAGTAGCTTCATCCATACCTGTAGTTAAAGCAAAAACCTCATTGACTCTGTTAGCCGAAGCAAGAGATTTATTAACGGTAACAATTAAACTTGCAAATTTAATAAGTTCAACAAGAATCTGAGACATATAGTTATATAGCGCAACCACCTGACCTGTTGTCAGAATACCTTTATTTACCTGGGATGATCCCATCATAATAAGTGCCACTATGGCAAGATTAATAAGCACATAAGTAAGAGGATTAAGCAATCCCGAAATTCTTCCTGCCTTTAACTGTTTTGCCGTCAGTTCATCATTGGTTTTTTCAAAATCAGCATATTGTTTTTCTTCCTGAGTAAATGCTCTTATTACTCTGGCACCTGACAGATTCTCACGGGTCAGATTCAAAACCTCGTCAAGTTTCTTCTGAACTTCTTTAAGAAGCGGAATATTACTCCTCATAATAAGGAATACCACCAAAGAAAGTGCCAGTATTACCGTAACGAATATAAGCGCACTCTTAGCATCAATAGTAAATGCCATTACCATTGCGCCCACTACGATAAAAGGAGAGCGCAAAAACAGACGTAAAAACATATTTACGCCATTTTGCAAAGTATTAACATCTGCCGTCATTCGGGTAATCATCGTAGAAGTTCCGATGTTATCGATTTGGGTAAAATTAAGGTTAAGAAGATGTTTAAAAAGGTCGTGCCTTAATTCCTTTGAAAATCCTGTTGCCGCCTTGGCCGCAAAAAACTGTGCAGTGCAGGATACTAAAAGTCCCACAAATCCCAAAGCCACCAAAATAAGAAAACATTTAAAAATATAGCCTCTTCCTCCAAGCAGGCTGTCTTTAATTCCAACATCAATCATTGACGCCACAACGAGCGGAACTATCAACTCAAAAGTAGCTTCAAGCATCTTAAGAAGCGGGCTTAATATGCTTTCTTTCTTATATTGGCTTAGATATTTAAGTAGTTTTTGCATAAAAGATTAATTTAAGAAATTTTCTATTATTACAGCTTCTGCCTCTTCATCATTAAGGCCGAAGGTATTTAACTTAATTAACTGGTCGTTATTTATTCTTCCGATTGCTGCTTCATGGATAATAGCCGCATCAACATGTTTGGCATCTATCTCGGGAATGGAGCATACCCTTGCATTATCCATAATAATCGAATCACACTGAATGTGTGCATGACACAGGTTCTCGCCTATAGCCTTAGGATGGAATATCTGCTGCGATTTTTCCTTAGCCACCGAACGGGAAATAATCTGTGCCGACGAGCCTTCACCCTTAAGAACCACATCCATATTTGACTCTGCAATCTGGTCCTCATGCGTTAACAGTCGTTCATTAACGTATATCTTTGCACCTTTACCAAGTTCTACATAAGTAGTTCTATGGGTAGAATCAACACCCTTTATCTGGGCTGTATCAAGGGTAAAGACCGCATCTTCGTCAAGGTATATCTTTGTAACGGGATTAAGAATTCGCTTACCTGTTCCGCCACCTTCACCATAATGCTTTTCTTCATAACGCACGTTGGCGCCCTTACCTATGTGAAAAGCATGTATTCCGTCATGTCTTGAATCATTACAACCGGAATTGTGAATGCCGCATCCGGCTACAATATTTACACTTGCACCTGCTTCGACAAAAAAGTCGTTATACACCTCATCCGTAAATCCCGAAGCTGTAACCACAACCGGAATATGTACATATTCACCCTTTGTTTTTTCGCTTATATAAACATCAATTCCTTGTTTATCTTCTTTTTTGACTATTTTGATATTCTCGGTATCGCCATGGCAAAGAGCTGTTCCGTTCTGTCTTAGATTATAGGCTCCTTCCATCTTAAAACCTTTATCATCAATTGAATTTAAGACGCTCTGCGTCACTTCATCTATTACTGCTGCCATAAATTACTAATCTCCGTTATTCATGCAGGCATGTGATTCACCCTTTATTAATACAGGATAAACCTCTTCCTTTGTTCCTACTCCCGCAAGTTTTCCTTCTTTGATGACCATAATTCTGTCTGCCATCTCTATGATTCTTTCCTGATGGGAAATTATAATAATACTCTGGTCTTTATTGGCATGAAGTTTCTCAAACTGCTTAACAAGCATTGAAAAGCTCCATAAATCAATACCTGCCTCGGGCTCATCAAAAATACAGAGTTTATGCTTACTGGCAAGCACCGAAGCTATTTCTATTCTCTTCATTTCACCGCCCGAAAGTGTATTGTCTATATCTCTGTCAAGATATTCTCTGGCACATAAACCTACGGAAGAAAGCAAATCACAGCAATTAATCTCCGTTAATGAACCGCCTGCTGCCAAAGTAAGCAATCTTTTAACTGTCATTCCCTTAAATCTCGGTGGCTGCTGAAATGCAAATCCAATACCTGCCTTCGCACGTTGGTCAATTGACATGTGAGTAATATCAACATCATCAAGCAAAATTGAACCGCTATCAAGTTTTTCTATTCCCATTAGGAGTTTGGCCATGGTAGACTTACCACCGCCGTTAGGACCTGTTATTACAAGAAGTTCGCCGTCTTTAACTTCAAAACTTATATCTTCTATTATACTTTTTTTTACGCCGTTATCCATTGGGCGAAAAATAAGATTATTTACTTTTAGCATCTATACTATATCCTCTATCTTAATATCTTTATATCCGGGATTTGACGCAAGATTGATTTCTTCTCCGCTAAGCAAACGTATGAGGGGTCTTCTGTTATTCTGTCTGTTATCAACTATTACGCCCTGCTGTCCGTTAGCAAGTTCAATCGTAAAGCCCTTGGGATATATAGGGAATGTAAGTCCGAAGGTTCTTACCACGTCCTTATCATATATTTTTCCGGCATCCTCCAGCAAACAGTCAATTGCATCTCTCGGTGAAAAAGCTTCTCTGTGCTTACGGGTTGCCGTAAGAGCATCATATGTATCCGCCACTCGCAAAATTCTCGGGAAAATTCCTAATTTGTCTGCCGAAGTCCCATAGTATCCGCTTCCGTCCAGATTCTCATGGTGGAATAAAATAGCATTTCTGGCAACTGCCGAAATGGTCGGATATCCTTTCAATGCTTCAAAAGAGTACATGGGATGCTTCTTCATCTCATCCATCTGCTTGTCGGAATAAATACTCTTGGTACTCATAACCTTCTTTTTAACATCAAATTTCCCTATATCGTGAAGAAGACCGGCCGTACATAACTGAATTAGCTGATCTTCCTTTAAATCCATATTAATTCCTATCGCAGTTGCAAAAACAGCCACAGATATACAGTGGCGATACTCATAATCCTTATCGGACTTAATGTCCAAAAGGTCCATATTAATTGTAGACTCATGTGTCATCTCATAAACTATCTTATTTGCTATGGCAACACACTTATCATATTCTCCTGCTTTAAGGGCATTATACGCCTTAAGACGCAGTTCCTCCGGAATAACATCCTCAACAACTATATCCTCAAAGCCTCTTTCTTCTATGTAGAGGCCTTGAAGACTCATATCATTAATTTTCTTAAGGAACACTTCCGTTAAAGTCATTCCTTCTCTTATCATCAGACGACCATTATCATCTGATACTGGTCTGGCAAGTACCATTCCCGGCGTAATATTCGGTAATTTCAAATACCTCATGCGCAATACCCACCTTTTCGAATAATCCCACGATTAGTGATGGAATAAACGAATACCTGTGAATGCCATCACCATATCATATTTATCTGCACATTCGATAACTAAATCATCTCTTACTGATCCACCCGGCTGAGCGATATATTTAACTCCTGACTTATAAGCTCTTTCAATGTTATCCGAGAACGGGAAGAATGCATCCGAACCGCATGTAACTCCCGTATTCTTGGCAAGATAAGCTTTTTTCTTTTCTGAAGTAAATACTTCCGGCTTAACCTTAAAGCGCTTCTGCCATTCACCTTCTCTTAATACGTCTTCATACTCATCGCCCATATAAACATCGATGGTATTATCTCTGTCTGCTCTTCCGAGATTATCAAGGAACTGAAGTCCCATTACCTCAGGTGACTGACGAAGGAACCAGTTATCAGCTTTCTGGCCTGCAAGTCTTGTGCAATGAATTCTTGACTGCTGACCTGCTCCGATACCTATTGCCTGTCCGTCCTTTACGTAGCAAACGGAATTGGACTGAGTATACTTAAGTGTAATCATTGCTATCTTCATATCGATAAGAGCATTCGTAGGAATGTCCTTGTTCTTTGTAACTATATTTGCGAACAAATCCTTATCGATATTAAGCTCATTACGTCCCTGCTCAAAAGTAATTCCGTAAACCTGCTTACGCTCGATAGGAGCCGGAACATAATTTTCATCTATTTTGATAACATTATAGTTACCTTTTTTCTTTTCCTTCAAAATAGCCAATGCTTCATCTGTATATCCCGGAGCTATAACACCGTCGGAAACTTCTCTTTTTATAAGCTTGGCCGTATCTACATCACAGACATCCGATAATGCGATAAAATCACCGAAAGATGACATTCTGTCTGCTCCTCTTGCTCTTGCATAAGCACTGGCAAGAGGACTAAGTTCTCCTAAATCATCAACCCAGTAAATCTTGGCAAGTGTATCATTAAGGGGAAGTCCGACTGCTGCTCCTGCTGGTGATACATGCTTAAAGGAAGTAGCTGCAGGAAGGCCTGTAGCCTGCTTTAACTCCTTTACAAGCTGCCATCCGTTAAAAGCATCAAGGAAATTAATATATCCCGGCTTACCGTTTAATACCTCAACCGGTAAATCACTTCCATCCTCCATATAGATTCTTGATGGTTTCTGATTAGGATTACATCCATATTTTAATTCTATTTCGTTCATTATATTTAATCTCCCTATTTGTTCTTATTTACTATTCTTGTTTCATATTTTCCGGTAGCAATATTAATGTATCGAACAAATAAAGAAACCTTATTTTCTTCATTTAAGCTTTCCCAAATCATGTTGGTAAATGTATCTATATCACCTTCCATTTTAACAGGTTTGGGCTCACCCTCAAAGCTGGGAAGAGGATTTCCGTCATGCATATATGTATGAATGAAATGACCCATTCCGGCAATAGGTTTTCTGAATCCGAATGTATTACGAATACATGCCTCGGGATTTCCATATGCACTCTTTAAAATTGAAATTACATATCTAAACTGATTTCTGTCCGGGTCTACTCTTAAAACCGTAGATATTCTCGGTGTGTAATTAGGAGCATCCGGCTCAAATTCTCTTGAACGAAGTGCCTGTTCAAAAGATATACCGTTTAATAAACCTTCGAATATTGTATCTGTCTGATCACCGTTAGTTACGATGGTCTTATTGTTATATACTCTTACGGGAGAATAAATAATGAGGCTTGGGTCTTCAAGTTTGGCCGGATCAAACGCCTGTGTACGAATTCCGTCTTCATGTTCTACGAAAACTCTGTTTCTGCTGTTTGAACTCCTTCCCATAATAAAGTATGCCACAACTGCCTTCTTACCATCATCAGAGGCTCCAACCACAATTCCTCTTCCGGGATATGCATTCTGACTTAATTCATTTGCCAATGATAGCATTTCCATTATTTTTCCTGTCTCCTTCCAAAATAAAAGCTTATCTTAAAAAACAACCTAAGGCCCCTTAAATAAGGAGCCTTAGATATATTAATTTTAGTACATTAACTCTTCAAATGCTTCAGCTTCATCCATAATGACATCCATTAAGTCATCTTCGGAAAGGTCATTAATAACAACCTCATCTCCATCAAGATCTTCAAACTCAGCTTCTGTAGTTATCTTAATCGATCCGTTTATCTTAATGTCTTCAAACTCTAACTCATCAAAGGAAAGTACCCATTCCTTCTTATCACTCCGGATATTGATTCCGCTTATCTCTTCACCTAAAACATTGATTGTAAGGTCACCTGACTCAGCATCATATTCATAAGAGAACACTTCTTCCTTAGCAAACTTAACAGTAAGTGTTTCAACGCCATCTTCAATTTCGCTTGAAATCTTTAACTTGGTTCCTGCAACTCCGATTGTAATATTCTGAGCTCTGTAATCACCGCCAAGGAACGCTATTTCTAATTCCTCGCCCTCAACTTCACATGTGATAGCTGCCAAAGCCTTGTTATACACATAGAAGTTAATTTCAACATCATCCATATCTTCTAATTCACCATAGATTTCGTCAAAAGCTTCGTCCATGATATCTTCGTAGCTCTCACCTGTAAGTTCTTCAAATGATGAGGTAAAGCTTTCGTCCATAGCCGAATTGATTAATTCCTTATATGCTTCCATGAAGTCTACCATATCATCAGAAGTAATAATCATCTTGTAACCTTTACAGCTACGATCTTTACCGTCTACTTCAAAATCTTCGGCATCAATCTTTTCATATTCCAAATTATCAATTACTTCTTCGAAGCTCTCAACATATTCCTCATACTGCTCAGGATTCTTAATAGCGTTGTTTAACTGAGCATAGTAGCCTGCAAGCATATCGTTAATCATAGAAGTAGGAATATCTTCCTCCTCAAGATAATCGGCAATAGCTCCGTCACATTCTTCGGTATAGTCATAAGCATATACATTCTTAAGTAATGATGATGCTACTAAAAGCTTAGAATCATTAAGTTCGATAACGGCATCAATATAAGGAAGTTCTTCAACCTCTGACAGATCGATTCCGCCATAAATCTGAAGTTTGCTCTCATCAGCTGCTATATTAGCATCAAATGTAACTTCTTCCTCTGCCCATGTATCTTCAATAGAACCTTCCATTGTTATGGTGCACTCTGAAGCTTTATCAAATCCTTCCGGGCTGAATGCAGTAAATAAAAGGTTATCGCCGTTAGAAAAGCTGGCAAAGGTGTTTTCACAAGCTTCATTGACAATATCCTTAGGTTTCTTTGCAAATACGAATACTATAAGAAGAACTACAATCGCAATAACCAAAGCAGCAGCTATCCCGATAATTACAAGACCTATCTTCTTTTTATTGTCTGCAGTTGCTTCTGCAGAAGCCTCTGTATATACAGGAGCTGTTTCTGCAACGTATGAATTAACAGGTTCCTGTACAGGTGCAGTTTCCTCAGCAGCTTGTGCAGCTGTTTCTTCGTTTGCTGTTTCAGGAGCAGCTTCTGCAACGGGTTCTGCAGCGCTTACTTCTTCATAAATTGGCTCTCCGGTCTGAGCGTCGTAACCAATTATCTTTTTTTCTTCCATAATTGTCTCCTCTCTTTTACGCGGGCATACTGCCCATAGATATCATTAATATACTTAATAATCAGCTTAAAATCAATAGTAAACACTTTCGATATCAAATATAGCATCAGAGTTTTTGTAATACTCATTTGATTTTTTTATTGATTCAATAATCTCCTCTTTCGTTTCGTCATCTGCAGAACCAAATATTTTATTGTATTCAGCCATAATAATTTCATTGCTGTAATTTTCCATAAATGCGGAAAATACTGTTTCTTTTGCAGCAAGTCCCTTGGTTGTATAGGGTGAATATACATATTCTATAAGGTGCTTCGATTTGCCTCTTTCAAGCATATTATCGAAATTGCCGTCAAATATGAATCCGCATTCCAAAGTACCGTTAAGTATATCCTTTTTAAGTTCTTCCGAAGATTCATATGCTTTGACCTTATAAAGAGAATCTCTCTCTTCCAAAGAATTAACCATCTCCTCGGCGCGCTCGCTTCCTGCGGTAACGACACCTATAAAGGTATTATCAATGCTTGGGAAGGTAATTCCGCTATATACAAACCCCAGAAAAGCAAGTGTAATAATAACAGCCCAGGTCTGTCTTTTCTTAAGAAGTGCCTTAAGATGATAAAAAATGTATCTTAATTTCATCATAATACACCTCCTATTCCGAACAGTGCTTTTGTCATTAACATTACCCAGTATTTCATTGGAAGTACATTTCCGACGCACGATACCCAGTCGGCCATATAGGCCTGCGGAATTATAAGGCCGCATACACTACATCCTATTATATTAAGTATTATCAACACAAAAACTCCTGCTTTGCCTTCACCCGTAATATCAAATACCAATTCAAAATATATACTCAAGGTTATTGCAAGAATCGCCATATATCCCCAAATACTGCCGCTATATGTAAATAATTCAAGTTCCAGACAATTATTGATGCACAAAGATATACCGTAAAGTATCATCCCTGTTACATACACGAAGGGAAACATTGACAATGTTTTAAGAATTCCGCAGACAAATCTGTTTAATCCGTTTACTTTTAGCTTGTCCTCAACAGCCTTGGAATTTTTGGAATACAAAAAAGAATAGCAGATTCCGCTAAACATAAGAATAATAACTATTCCGGAAGACAAATAGTATCCTATAACCGAAAGATCCCCAAGAGCCGAAACAACAGTCGAATCAAACATCTTGTCACGGGATAATATTTCATTAACATACTGAAGCGCTATTATATTTCCTATCTGAGAGTACTCAACATCTGCGCCGTATACACCTGCCGCATCCAAAGTTGCATAAACGCCGGCCTCCGCCGTCTGAAGATATGAAACTCCGGAAATCATTACTTCTTTAAATATATTGGAAATCAATCCTGCATCTTTGGGGAAATATATTCTTGCGGGAGGATTAAGACCCACCTGAACATCATGATAGAATCCGTCCGGAATAACAACAACTGCGGATAATTCCCCTTCTTCAAACTTCTTAAGTGCTTCTGTTTCTTCCATATAATTAAACTTACAGATGCTCTTAACGGAATCCATTGATTCTATATAGGAAGTAACATATTCTGTAAGTGCCTCTTCCTTCGGAATAACAACTCCTATCTGCGCCAAAGCAAAGGATTCATTCGCAGTAAGAATTTTAATCATCGAAAGAAGGATAAGCACAACCAAAAGAAGCGTACCGCCAACTATTGCCAAAGACTTAAGCAAAGCCTTGGCACATCTTTTCCATTGTAATAAAAGATATGAAAAAACCAGTCTCATTATTGTCCCAACAATCCCTGAACAGTATCTTTAATTTCGTCTATCAGTTCGTCAAATTCTTCTTCGGTGGCATTTCCCAAATCGAATTCTTCACCTGACATATCACTAAGCTTCGCATCCGGAGTAATTGCAATTGATGCTCCAAGATAAGTATCACCTATATCAATATAATCAAGTTCAAAAGAAAACTTTCGCTCATCCCTTATAAGTTTGGCATTAACAGAATCAAATCCCGGAATATCTACCGTCAATTTACCTTCCTCAAAATCATATTCATAGCTTATGATTTCTCCCAAAGGTCCGCTTATAGAAGCCGTTTCAACATTACCCTTGATTTCGCTTTCGAAACGTCCCTCTTCTTTGCCGTTAATAAGCAGCGCAATATTCTGTAGTCTGTAATCTCCGCCCTCGAAACAAAGTTCAAAATCCTCGTCCGTATCTTCGGGCATAAATTTAACTGCTGCCAATTCATCCTTATAAAGATATAATTCCACATCCATTCCCTTTACTTCACTGAAAATACTTGAAAATCCGGGAAGCATATTATTAATAATGCGCTTATTCAGATGAGTTTTGTAACCTTGGCACATTACTTCTTTACCGTCTATTGTATATTCTTTATCATCAATATCTTCAAACTCTATATCTTTATACTCTTCGACCAAATTAGTAATCTCATCTGCAAAGGATAAAAGATTTTCGTCATCAAAGAATTTTTCGTAAACTTCCGCCAAGCCTTCATTAATAACGTCCGAGCTTACAATTTCATCAATGTAGCCTTTATTCTGTCCTTTATAATCAAAAATGAATAATCTGTCCGGAATCATGGGACATGTAGCTCTTAATTCATTTTCATCAAGCTGAATTGTAAATTCAATTGTGGGAATATATGAAATATCCACATCTCCCGATAGTTCCGCAACGTCTTTATTAACTGTCAGTGCTGCCGTAACTGAAGTATCTCCCACTTCCGGAACAGATGTGTCCACATCAAAGCGCACCGTATATTTTTGATTAGCTACAAGTTCGCTTATATCCAAAGCTTCAATTACTTTATTCTGATGTTCCAAATCTCCGAAAGTTTTAATAAGCGCACTTGGGATCTTACCCTTGGTGTTTATCAAAACAAAATACAGAACTACTCCCGCAAGCAAAACTGCTGCTACTATTACTATACTTATTATTAATTTTTTGTTGCTCTTTTTGGGTTCATTACCCTGTAACACATCGGCCGATGTTTCCTTCACTTCGCCGGTGTTTACGTCAAAACTTTGTAATTCTTCCATTGTTTTCCTCATTTACACTATTGATTATCAAGCATTTCTCTTACGGTTTTCATCATATTTTCATCATGAGGTATTTCCGTAAGTCTTCCGTTCTTAAGGAACAGACATCTGTCACAGGCAACAATTTCCGCCTCTTCATGTGATGATATAAATACTATTCCGTTAAGATTATTAAACTCCGAAAGCCACTTTTGAATATTTTCTTTATAGTAAAGATCAAGTGCCGTGGTTGGTTCATCAAGCAAAAGAATAGGAGGCCATGTTGCAATGGCACATGCGATACTTAATCGCTTATTCATTCCTCCGGACATTTTACGAACCTCAAGGTCCATAATATCGCGAAGTTCAAATCTGTCCAAAATATACTCATAGTTCTTGCACTTATCAACACCCCAGAGTTTAATATTGTCTTTGACCGTAAGCTCCGGAAGCAGCGGAGAATTCTGAGGAACATATCCGCAGAACTTCTTAAAAAGAGAATGCTTTTTTAAGGGGTCCTGTCCAAAGTACGTGAGGCTTCCGCTGTTCGGTTTCATAGAACCCGACATAATCTGCATAAGCGTCGTTTTACCGCATCCGTTTCGACCGACTATAGCTACACGCTCACCCGGATTAATTGTAAAAGATATATCTTCAAGAATTGTTCTTTTTCCGTATTTTTTGGATATGTTTTTAACTTCCAGCATCTTTTTTCTCCAATTTGGAATATTAGTACATTTCTACATCATCGATGGTACCCCAGCCTTTGGCATCACCTTTTACCATAAAGCCGATTACTACCTCGTCGCCATCGTTTACCACTATATCATTAATTACAGGATTCTGCCACTTAACCCAGCCATCAAGTTTAACAGGAGCTTGGGAAACCTCTTCACCGTTTATCGATACATAAAGATATATGTCTTCCGATGAGCCCATATCCGAACCCTGTAAAAATGCCTGCAAGGTATATTTTCCGGCAGGAATCTTTTCTATCTTTTGGCTAAGTTCAAACTCAATGGGACTTGGCGACCAGTAATGGAATGCATACTCACCTGTATAAGCATCTGCTGCCTTTTGCTGAATATCCGTGGGATTGGTGTCGCCTTCATAATGAACTTTCCACATAGATACGTCGGGATCTTCAAAGGAACCGTTCTTTACATAGTTTAATGATGCAACTTTTACTTCGGCACTTATATCCCATCCGTTTTCGGCAGTTCCGTTTACAGTATACTTACCTGTCTGATTAACGTCTATTAGTTTTACATCATCTTCGTTCCAGGTTACTTTAATACCGTCATGACAATCCGAATCATTATAAATAGCATCCACCTTTTCAGGCATAACAAATTCCATTCCAATAGGTGCATCTATTTTTATTTCCGGTATGGCTATAACATTAACCGGCGCCGTAGAACCGTATTTTACATATTTATATACGTTTAGGGACGGAAGCGGATGACCTTCAAAATCAAACAGCGCCTGATTATCCCAGGAACAGCCTCCGTAATACTTACCGGCATCATTAGGATCGTAAGAACCTGCATAGCTTGAGGCCCAGCCGGAACCGAATTCTTCCCAAATCGGTGTGTTGGCGGTTGCATTCGTTCCTACAGGAATCCATGCGCCTTCCCAATAATAAAAACCTAATGCTCCTGCCATCGTAGCATAATCAATTACATCACGTATTTCCTTAGCCTGACCTTCAACCGATACCGGATATTCTTTGCACACATCGTCGATTCCCGAAATACTGTTTCCGGAATCATCCCCATCCTCGGTAGTATAAGGATATGAATTTTCCATAATACATGTGTCCACACCATACTGAGTCTTAATATCCTTAAGAACACTACACATATTATCCATATCGGAATGCCAGTAAGGATAGTAGGATACACCGAATACATCATAAGGAACTTCGGCATCCTTAAGAAGTTGCGCCTTTTTCATGATTCCTTTAGGGTCATCTATGCTCGTAAAGTGAACTGTTGCCTTTATATTAAGACCTCTTTGGGCATTTACTTCCTGTACACCTTCACAACCTGCTTTAAGCATCTTCATAAGATTTTCGTCAGACTTGACGCCCGCAACTCCGTTATTGGTTTCATTTCCAACCTGTACCATATTAATTACGGCACCCGCATCAAGAATTGCATTTATACTGTCAATCGTATACTGCTTAAGAGCTGCACCTTTTTCGTCTGTCGTCAGTCTGTTCCATTCCCTTGGACAAATCTGTTTATTAGGATCCGCCCAAAAATCGGAGTAATGGAAATCCACACAGGTACTCATGCCGTATACCGCAGCCCTGGATCCGATAATTGAAGCCGTTTCAACAGTACAGTTACCGCCGCCGTATCCATGACCTTCTTCATCAAAAGGATGATTCCAGACTCTCACTCTTACACTGTTAACACCGGCATCTGCAAGCACTTTAAATAAATCTGCTTCATTACCCTCAAAGTCATAATATTTAACTCCCGACGCCTCTTCTGCGAGTAATGATGAAATATCCATTCCAAGATAAAAATCATCACTTAAACCCTCTACCTTATTTACAAAGATATCAGCTTCTTCACTTCCCGTAGGCAGTACCGGAAAATAAGTCTGTTCTATAATAACCGGATCCTTTACCGACTCCGATTCGGTTACAGCCTCAGATGCATCTGTGGCCATTGTCTCAGATGAGCTGTCGGATTCATTATCAGTTCTGCCGCATCCCGAAAGCACAAGCATTACCGCTACGGTAGAAACCAGTATTTTATTTAATATTCTGTAATTTTTCATTGTAAATCCCTCCATGCCATAATTCTAGCACGCCCGATTCTTCTTCTCCTATCATGTATCATACTTTAATTGCCCAAATATGCGCAACTGTTGTTCATGTTCCGAAGGATATCGGCAATGGATGAGTATTATCGCATTTTGTCACATAATATAATGTCTGTATGACACTAAAATACGTGTTATTCATTTTGATTCTTATGGAGGTTTTCTTATGAACAACAAACCGGAGGTTACTAAATTATCCAAGTATAATGCTTCTGTATGGAGTAATACATTTGATACTTTTAAGGTTACCGTGTATTTCCCCGAAAACGAATACGATGATGTCGTAATTAACTATGGCTTTTTGGCACCGTATCTTCTTGTTTTTGCACCATCCGATTTTACATACGAAGAAGCCGCTTCCTTTGCCGTGGAAAATGGCTTTGATGCTCTCGCCAAAAAATATGCAACTTCGGTAGTTTTCATTTACCCCACAAGTCCTAAGGGATGGGTGGATGCATCTCCTGATATTTTTTCCGAAATCCTTACCAATTCCAAGATTCACCAGTATTACGATGAAGGTCTTGTTATTGCAAACAACAGATTTACCAAACAGCTTGACGGTTACTTTATAAGAGGCGCTATTTTCCGTACACAGTTATTCGGCTACGGAGAATCTGCAGACTATATTGCATTGAACTGTATTAATCACTTCGAAGGTGACGGCCTTTGGGGCAGAGCAGACAGCGCTCCTGTTACATGCATACTAAACGGTCTTTCAAAAACACCTAAGATTGATGCCGATGATATACCGATTCTTTCCATCGGAAATTCGAATGATATTAATTCGGTAATCAAATCAAAGGCCAAATATTCCCTTATTAAAGACAGTGCTGATGTTGCTTCTGATTTTGAAACCTTCGGCAAACAATTTAGACGTATGCTGGGAATTCTTGAGGTTGATCCCGACCTTGAAGCAGAGGGCCTTATTAAAGAGCCCGGAGTTATTACCGTTACCACTTCCCCTGATAACAGCGGTGACGACAAGGGAACTTCCAAGCATGAAATCGGATATTTCGCTTTTTATAACAAAGATATACTTACCCAAAAAGTACCCACACTTCTATGCTTCCACGGTGGCGGTGACAGTGCTTTATATATCCCGTATATTTCCGGTTGGGCTAAAATAGCACACGAGCATAACTTCCTGCTTATCAGCATAGAAAACCACATTAACTCTACTGCTACCGAGATGGTGGAATTGGTTAATATCTTAAAAGAAAAATATCCCATCGATTCGGAGCGTCTCTACGCTTCCGGATTTTCAATGGGCGGTTGCAAGACCTGGGACATCATTCAGGAATATCCTGCTATGCTTGCTGCTGCTGCACCTATGGATGCAACCTTTGAAATAGGCCTTAATGTTTTCGGCGAACTTATGCAGGGTGAACTTAACAGAGACATCAGTGTTCCCGTATTCTACGCAGGCGGCGAAATCACACCTCTTCCCGAACTTCCTTTCCAGGGAGATAAGTGTGTCGACAGAATGAAATATCTCTTCGAAATTAATAGCATCACCAAAGAATATGTGGGCGGTTGTACCGAAAAGGCTACCGAGCCCTTCATATTCGGCACTAACACCATTAAATCCGTTGATACATCCGACTGGGAAAATAAGATTTGGGGCGTTAACGGAGATGACAGATACATAACCACAGACCCCGAAAGAAACGGAAAGCTCACCATAGAGCTCTTTAAATCAGATAACGGAAAGTGCTACAGCGCCCTTGCTTCCATCGATAATCAGGGCCATGAATGCCGTTATCATACCTGTGAAAATGCATGGAGATTTATGAGTAACTTCAGAAGAACTCCTGACGGAGTAATCGAAGGCGGAGAGTTTGAAGTAATTAAAAATTGCTTTACAAAATAAGCTAATCCAAAAACTGCGCCATATATATTTCCAGCTACTTTGCTCAGACTTGCTTAAAGTAAGTGAATCGCAATTGGCTTTATACGGAACGGCGTATTTCGACATCCATGTCGAAGTTACGCCTCAAAACACATCCTGTGTTTTGTCCTAAACATTTGAGAGCGATTCACTAATTTAAGCCGCGTCTTGCGCAAGCCTTACGCTGAAAATATATATGGCGCAGTTTTTTGTTGCTTTATTGTAAAGGCAGCGGGTGTATATATTTTTGCCGTGGCTTCACGCAGGGCGAAGTACAAATTTAGTGAATCACTACCAAATAAATCAGGACAAAAACACAGGACGTGTTTTTGAGTCGCAATTTCGACAGGATGTCGAACTGCGACGGTCCGGAAGAGAAAATATATGAACCTATATAGCTTCTCTTAATTAATTGTGATTCACTTGTTTGGACAAGCCCGAGTAAAGTAGGCAAGAATATATACACCCGCTGCCTGCATAAAAGAAGGAGTCTTTCGACTCCTTCTTTTTTAATAAAAACTAAAATTCATCTTACCCGTAGGCTTAGAATATTTCAATATTACGGAAGACGTCTTTGGCAAAGTGATTTTGAGCTTACCGCCTACAACCATATGCTCTTTAGGTTCAACACTGAACCCTTCTTCCGTAGTTATAATAAGTTGCTTAAGAAGAGCTTCCTTAGGAATTCCAAGCTGCCAAATAGTAACTTCCTCTGTTACTTCATGGTCATTGTTGTTAACTATTACAACCGATACCTCATCCTTTGTAAATCTTCCGTATCCGATAAAGTTGTAATTGTTTATTACATACTTAAGGGAACCGCTTATGAATTCCTTATTCTTCTTATGAATCTTAATGACAGCTTTGTGGAAATCTATCATTTCTTTATCTTCATGACCCCATGGATATGTACGTCTGTTATCCGGGTCTGTCCATCCGCATACACCGGCTTCGTCTCCATAGTAAATAGTAGGAGCTCCCGGCCAGGTAAACTGCATAACAACCGCTTCTCTCATAACTGCCTTATTAATTCCTTCATTGGCAGCTTCAGGACCAAGATTATTGGTACGACCTACTCTTCTGTTGGTTCTTGTTAAGAATCTTGAATGATCGTGGTTAGAAAGTTCATTCATGGCAATCTGTAATGAGGGATTGGTAAAATCGGCCATATGATAATTCATTGCACCTATGAATGCATCAGGATTGCCAAGTAAATCTCCCCTAAAATCATCCGAGTGTTTCTGCATTCCCGTTAAGAACCAGGTTACAGGCTCCATAAAGGCATCATAGTTCATAACCGTATCCCATTCCTTACCGTTAAGCCATGCTCTGGGAGAACCATAATGCTCGGCAAGTACAATTGCATTGGGATTTGCATTTCTTACGGATTTTCTAAACTCCTGCCAGAAATAATGGTTATATTCCGGCGAATGACCAAGGTCTGCTGCCACATCAAGTCTCCATCCGTCCGCATTATATGGAGGCGATACCCACTTTGCAGCTATTCTCATTACATATTCAAACAAATCCTTGGAATTTTCGTAATTAAGCTTAGGTAATGTATCATGTCCCCACCATCCGTCATAAGTCGGATTGTAAGGGAACCTGTTATTATCATAAAACTGGAAATAATCATGATAGGGACTGTTATAGTCGATATATGCTCCCTTATCATATCCCGGAGCGTTCTCGTATATTCTTTCTCTGTCAAGCCACTTATTAAAGGAACCGCAATGATTAAATACTCCGTCAAGGATTACTTTCATTCCGCGCTTATGGGCCTCTTCCACCACTTGTGCAAAAAGCTTATTGGAAGCTTCCAGATTCTTTTTATTGGTAACTCTGTCTATATATCTTGTGGCTTCACGATTCTCGTGCTGATCATCACGAAGCAATACACCTTCATCATGAACAATTTTGCCAAAATGCGGGTCTATATAATCATAATCCTGAATATCATACTTATGATTGGACGGAGATACAAAAAGCGGATTAAAATAGATTACATCAATTCCAAGATTCTGAAGATAATCCATCTTATCAAGAACACCCTGCAAATCACCGCCGTAAAATTCACGCACGCCCATAACTGCAGGATACTTATCCCAGTTCTCCACTCGAACGGATTTGTCACCTATATACTCATATTCATTGGATAATACATCATTGGTAGGGTCGCCGTTGCAGAATCTGTCAACATATATCTGGTACATAACCGCACCCTTGGCCCAGTCCGGAGTAGAATATCCGGGAATGATTCTAAAGAAAGCATCCTCCGAAGGACGCTTACTGATGCCTCTTGTATCATATACACAGGTCATTCTACCTGCATGAATTTCAAAATAATATCTATACTCAGAGTCTTCTATCTCTACAGTACATTCATAATAAGCGAAGGTTTCATCCTGCTCTGCAAGCATCATAGCATACTTGTTATCATTATGAACAAGATAGGCTTTATCAATATTATTAACCGCAACACGCAGTTTAATTGTTAATTCAGAATAAGGATTAGGCTCGGCAGGACACAAGTAATTATCAGTGGTATCGGAAAACACTGCCTTTTTGTTCAAAGCAGGTCTCATTTCACTGATGTAAATTCTATTCATATCTGTACGAGTCATGCCATAAAAATCCATGAAAAGTACTCCCTAGCTGTTTTATTACCTAATTCCCGCAATTAAAGATTAATCTCTTGCAAATAAATCTCGTGTATACACTTTGTCCTTCACGTCATCAAGGCATACATCATATCTGTTTGCAATGATACAATCCGTCATTTTCTTAAACTCATCAAGATTATTGACTATTCGACTTCCGAAGAAGGTAGTTCCGTCTTCCAATGTCGGTTCGTATATAACAACCTTGGCGCCTTTAGCCTTGATTCTTTTGACGATACCCTGGATGGAACTTTGACGGAAATTATCGGAATTCGACTTCATAGTCAGTCTGTAAACTCCGATAGTTACTTCTTTTTCGTGATACTTATCGTATGTTGTATTATCCTCATCATATGAATAGTATCCTACCTTTTTAAGTACCTGATCGGCGATAAAATCCTTACGTGTTCTGTTAGCTTCAACAATAGCCTCTATAAGGTTCTCCGGAACATCCTTGTAATTGGCAAGCAACTGTTTCGTATCCTTGGGCAGACAATATCCGCCGTAACCAAATGACGGGTTATTATAGTATGTTCCGATACGGGGATCGAGACCTACACCTTCGATAATAAGTCTTGAATCAAGACCCTTGGTCTCTGCATATGTATCAAGTTCGTTAAAATATCCTACTCTTAATGCAAGATATGTATTGGCAAACAATTTAACAGCCTCTGCTTCCGTTGTTCCCATAAGAAGCGTGGGCACGTCTTCTTTTATGGCACCTTCCTTAAGAAGTTCCGTAAATTTGGCTGCTGCCTTTTTAGAATCTTCATCCTTACCATGTCCTACTATAATTCTTGAAGGATAAAGATTATCATATAATGCTCTTGATTCTCTTAGAAATTCCGGACTGAATATAATATGATCCGAATTGTATTTTTCTCTGACATGCCCTGTATATCCTACAGGTATTGTAGATTTAATTACAATATATGCTTCTTTATTAACCGAAAGGACTTTTTCGATAACTGCTTCCACAGCTTTGGTATCAAAATAGTTCTTGTCGGAATCATAATTGGTCGGTGTTGCAACCACAACAAATTCTGCATCTTTATATGCTTTATCCGCATCAAGTGTAGCTATAAGATTAAGTTCCTTATTTGCAAGATAATCTTCCAGTTCTGCATCAACTATAGGAGAAATCTTATTATTTATCTTATTTACCTTGTCTTCTATAATATCGACAGCCATAACTTCATTATGCTGAGCAAGTAAAACTGCTATCGACATTCCCACATATCCTGTACCGGCAACGGCTATTTTCACTTTAGTTCCTCCTTGTATACTAGATAAAGTATCACTAATATATTTTACTGCAATATATTGATTGAATCAATCTTAAGTCAATTACTCATATAGTATAGCATACCTATACAAAGTAAAACAGACAGTTGAGATCAACTGCCTGTTTTAGAGAAGGTATTTCTTTCTTATGGGGTATAGCAAAAACTATAAAAAAATGTATTGGGGGGTTACAAGTAGTATAATAGCATCCACCCATATATCAAACAATGCGAAGATTTCACAAATTTACCAAAACCTTCGGCACTTTTTTGTGCATTTTAACCAAACAATGCTTCGAACTCCTCTTTTCCAATCTTCTCCTTTTCAAGAAGCAAGTTGGCACAAGCATGCAATACATCCATATTTTCTTTAATTTTAGCCTCTGCCTTTTGATAACAATCGTCGATTATACGCTTTACTTCAGCATCAATCTGTCCCGAAACAAGTTCCGAATGGGACTTGGCATGAGCCAGGTCACGACCAATAAATACTTCATCATCATCGTTATCGTAATTTATCATACCTATTGTCGTACTCATACCGTACTTGGTAACCATATCACGGGCACGCTTGGTAGCCTGCTTAATATCGCTTGAAGCCCCTGTTGTAATATCATTAAAAATTAATGCTTCTGCAATTCTTCCGCCTAAAGAAACCATAATATCCTGTTCCATCTTAGACTTTGTCACATACATCTCATCCTTTTCGGGAAGCGGCATTGTATAACCGCCTGCTCCAAGTCCTGTAGGAATAATGGAAACAATATGCACGGGATCCACATCAGGAAGTACATGGAACAAAATAGCATGTCCGGCTTCATGATATGCTGTAATCTTCTTTTCCTTATCTGAAATGATTCTGGATTTCTTTTCAACACCCATACCAATTTTGATAAAGGACTTTTCAATATCATTATGTACTATGTACGCACGATTATCCTTGGCTGCACAAATAGCTGATTCATTAAGAAGATTCTCAAGATCGGCTCCTGTAAATCCTGCGGTTGTCTGAGCAATTCTTTTAAGATTAACATCATCACCAAGGGGTTTATTCTTGGCATGCACATTAAGAATTTCTTCTCTTCCGGCAACATCCGGGCGAGCAACCGTAATCTTACGATCAAATCTTCCGGGACGAAGAATCGCAGGATCCAATATGTCAACTCTGTTAGTAGCAGCCAGAACAATTATTCCGCTGTTTTCCGCGAATCCATCCATTTCAACCAGCAACTGGTTCAATGTCTGCTCTCTTTCGTCATGTCCGCCACCCATTCCGGTTCCACGACGTCTTGCAACCGCATCAATTTCATCTATAAATACGATACAGGGCGCATGTGATTTGGCATCTTCAAATAAATCTCGGACTCTGGATGCACCGACACCTACGAACATTTCAACAAAATCAGAACCCGATATGCTAAAGAAAGGAACCCCTGCTTCGCCTGCAATAGCTTTGGCAAGGAGGGTTTTACCTGTACCGGGAGCACCCTCTAACAAAATACCCTTGGGAATTCTGGCTCCGAGTGCCGTATATTTTTGCGGATCCTTAAGAAAATCTACTATTTCCTCAAGCTCTGCTCTTTCTTCTTTGAGGCCCGCAACATCTTTAAACGATGTTTTTACATCTGAAATCATCTTGGCGCGTGATTTGCCAAAGTTCATCATTTTGGCATTGGCACCTCCGCCTCCGCCGTTTGAAACCAATATAATGATGAATACCACAACAACACAGCAAATGATAATAGGAAGAAGTATTGTAAGGAAATAGCTATCCTGGTGTACCTTTTCGACAAACGGATCAATTCCGTTTTGTCTAAGGTAATCTTCTATTACATTTACATCGGAAACGTAAAGTACACGTGTATTTCCATCCTTTAACGTAACCGTTACATTTCCCGTGGGGGTCTGCTTATTGGGTTCGATACTGACTGCAGCTACGTTGCTGTTTGCAATGTCTTTTTCCAGAGCACCTCGGGTATACGTAGGCTGATTTGCCGAAAAGAAATTCGGAATCAGCATTATCGCAATCACAAGCACCAGCAGTATAAAATATAAACTTATACCTTTTCTTTGACCGTTCAAATCTAATCCTCCGTAAATTCAACTACCCCAATATAAGGGAAGTTACGATATTTTTGGTCATAATCAAGACCAAAACCTACAACAAATTCATCGGGAATTCTAAATCCCACATAATCAACATCAACCGGTGTAACACGACGCTCCGGTTTATCAAGTAATGTACATAATTTAATAGACTTAGGACCTCTTCCCTTAAGCATTTCTACAAGATAACTTAAAGTTCTTCCGGTGTCTATAATATCTTCCACTACGATTACATTCTTGCCTTCAATACTGTTATCAAGGTCTTTAATTATCTTGACCGCACCTGTAGATGTGGTTCCCTGATAACTTGAAACAGACATAAAGTCCATGGTAACCGGTACCGATATTCTCTTGGCAAGATCAACCGTAATATATACACCGCCCTTAAGAATAGAAATAAGGTGAACGCCTTCACTCTCATCAGCGTAGTCACGGCTTATCTGTTCACCCAGCTCCTTAATTCTTTTTTGAACTTCTTCTTCTGACAATAATACTTTAATGTGTTCTGACATGACATCCTCCGAAAGATATACTAATCATTTTCTTCTATTGTTATTTCAAGGACTTTCTTTGTGTCCTTAGTTACTTTGTAATATTCGCTGATTCTATAACCGATTACCCACACTATATGATTACCGTCAGCAAGAAGCCATACCTTTTCTCTTAAATTCTTAGGTACCTTACTGTTTACCATATAATCCTGAAGTAATTGCCTGTCCATATGGGAATTTATGGTCACATAATCGCCTTTTTCACGTTTTCTAATCAAAAGCGCATTTGCTATTTTATCATAATCGAACCATTTCGTATAGTTACCGCGCGGAATAGATTTTAAATCAAAATCCTCCAATATTCTTTTTTTAATAATAGGAGCTTCGTCTTCAATTTCTTCCAGATTCTGCTTTATTGTAAGACTCTTATATTCCTTAAGCGCCACTACATTATAAGGAAGATGAACTTCTTTGGAGCCTTCCTTATTTAAAATTTCCACCACTGCTTCCACATGTGATTCGGTAATATCCTTTTTGGAACCTGCTATTGTACATATTCCGTCATATATCACCCTCTTAATCATATATGGATGCTTCGTAAGCAGAACATCTATGTCATAGGTAAAGCTCGTCGGCATTACTTGCGTAAGCGCATCATTCGCACAAAGATATGCACTTTCTTCAAGGAAGGATTCTGCCATCGAGAACCTCTCCGATGCCTTAATCATATTTTCTACCGCATTGGGGAGTATATCTTTGTCCGCATATTCAACAATATGATGACGTATCTTGTTTCGCGTATAATCATCTGTTTCATTGGTCTCGTCAAGCACATACTCAATTTCGTTTGTGTTAAGATATTTTTCGATATCCTTACGGGAAATTTCTATAAGAGGGCGGATAATATTATTGTTTACAGGATAAATTCCCACAAGTCCTTTAATATCCGTGCCTCGAAACAGATTAAACAACATAGTTTCGGCAACATCATTGGCATTATGAGCAACAGCTATTTTTCCCTGTCGCTTACCAAGTACTTTATTAAAAGCATCATACCTTACAATTCGACCGGCCTCTTCCGTCGATAATCCCATATCTTTTGCCATTTCAGTAACTCCGGCCGTTGCTATATGCAAAGATATACCTAATTTATCACACAGATCGCGTACGAATTCTTCATCCCGTGATGCCGTTTTACGAATCATATGATTCACATGGACAACCTCAAGAACTACATTTTTATAATTCTTAATTATTTCATTCAACAAAAAAAGAAGGCAGACTGAGTCAGGCCCTCCGGAAACACCGACAACGATTACATCGTTGTCTTCTATCATATTATACTTATCAATGGTATCAATAACCCTAGTTTTCATCCTTAAATAAGATCTCACCTTCGTACACTAAACCAAGCTTATCTCTTGCAATCTCTTCGACATAAGCTTTGGTCTTGGTATAAGTCTCATACTCGGCGATTTCTTCGGCTCTTGCCTGCTCGGCAGCAATCTCCTCCTCAAGTTGTTGCTGTCTTTGAGCGTAATAGTCTCTCTTATTTCGAAGTTCTACACTCTTAAATGCAATGACTGCAAGAAGCATAACAACAACGAATCCGATTAGAAACTTAGCAGTTCTGTTTTCACTTATTCTGCCAACTCTAGGTAACATAACATTATTTTATCCGATATTATGCAAACCGTCAAGTTCCAAAACCTTGATTTTTCGCGATTTTCCAATATCTTGTGGCAGTTAACATAATCAACACAAGATGTGGTGGTTCGTGCTAAATATATTCAAATAATTCTTTTGCTTCATCTTTTTTTACGGTTTCCTGGACATCGGTAACCTTAACTTTGACATTTTTATTACCAAAACCTATCTCAATTACATCACCGACTTTAACATTTACAGAAGCTTTGGCAACGTTTCCGTTTACCAAAACTCTTCCGGCATCACAGGCTTCGTTGGCAACGGTTCTTCTTTTAATCAGTCTTGAAACTTTTAGGTATTTATCTAATCTCATCTCTTAAATCTCCTTAAGCATTATGCCTTGAAATAGAAAAGGGCTTGCTTCACAAGAAGCAAGCCCTTAAACATCACACTAATAATTAGTTAAGGATGTCCTTTAAAGCCTTACCAGCCTTGAACTTAGGAGCCTTAGAAGCCTTAATCTTCATTTCAGCACCTGTCTGAGGGTTACGGCCTGTTCTAGCAGCTCTCTTAGAAACTTCGAATGTTCCGAATCCAACTAACTGAACCTTGTCACCCTTCTTTAATGTCTTAGCAACTGTGTCTGTGAAAGCCTTAAGAGCCTTCTCTGTATCCTTCTTAGATAAACCAGCCTGCTTAGCCATAGCTTCAACTAATTCTGTCTTGTTCATTGTGAACTCCTCCTATATTTAACAAAATTTTTGCTAGCGAATTATTAAAAAACGCCTATAAATACTTATATCTTTTTTGAGCCCAAAAGTCAAGTAAAAAATGCCATTTTTCCGCGAAAAATCAACGTTTTTGGGTGTTTTGAGTTATGTTACCCAAACTCTTGCTATTTATACCCTTATGCCCAGGGCCAAGGTGTCGGAGTCGGCGTATTTTCTAGGGAATTTCCACTTACGGTATTACCGCTTACGGACGTTGTAGAACCCTTTTCATTTGAATTGGATTTTGGCTCTACACTATTACCGCTTACACTGCTTGAATTATCAGAAACCATCTCCGAGAAGGAATAGGTCTGATCTCTTCCGTCATCATACACAACAATTGTATAACTGGTTGTTTCATATCCCGGCTTTCTAAATGTAATGGTATGTGTTCCCGAAGTCTTCTGATATGAAACCGGAGACACACCTTTATAAATATTATCTTCGTATACCTCTGCACCTGTAGGACTTTCAATAATAATATTGGCATACAGATTTTTATTCACAGAATTATTGGAAACCGAAGCCATTTCCATAGCTGTAACCTTCTCAAGGTTAACTTCAACCACTTCATCAAGACCCGTTACCTCAAAAAACTGAGTCACAGTAGAGTATCCTGAAGCCTGTGAAGTAATCTCATGCATACCAAGAGGCAGCTTAACAGCATATCTGGTATCAACATAGCTTCCGTCAATATATGTGGTTGCTGTTGCAGGCGTAATATTAAACCTAATTAATCCCTTCTCCGGAACAGGTGAAACCACATCTGATAAATCGATCTCCGTTACATCATTTCTGGAAATCGTAACATCACGATATTCTTCAATATCACCATTGGTAAGTCTAACACGATAACTTCCTTCCGGTACCGTAAACAGCATATCCGGCATAATCTGCGATATCAAAGTCTGTCCTATTTCTATCCATCCACCGATTAAGGCATCTTCATTAACCAAATCAAGATATCCGTGACCGTCATCAACACGTATACTAAGGACATCGTATCCATCGCCTTGTATGGTAATTCCGTCATTGGTAATTATCTGATCAATCGAAATTTCATATCCGTCAGAAAATACATGAACATTATCATCAATACTGTAGGTATTATCTCCGACCGTAATTTCGCTTCCGTTTTCCGAAACCGAATATTTGGAAACATCACTCATATTAAAAGTTTCATCCGAAAGAGCAATTGACCCGATTTTGGCAGCATCGGAATTATAAGCTATAGTAGCTATATCACCGCTTTGAAGCTGGGCAAGACTCATAGCCTGACCATATTTATCAATTACTGTAGTCGCTCCGTCATAATAAAAAGTTCTGATTTCGGAAGTTCCCAATATGTAAAAATCTATTGTAGAAGTTTCACTGCTAAATGACTTGAACATAACCTGAGCCGAAGACACATATATATTTTCCGGTTCTTCAAAGGTATTTTCGTAATTACTTTCAAAATCAGCATCTTTTGCAATTCCTATTGATCCGCATCCGGTAAAAAGAATGCTGAGTGCTGCTATATATGCAATTGATTTTTTGCTAAATGCATTATGCATTCTTCAAATCCTCCATAGCTAATTCTAGCAAAATATCCCTGTTATTTAAAGTAGGCTCCTCAATTACCCTGTTAAGCAGTTTTCCGAGTTCAGTCCCAAGTGCAGGTGTAGAAGGATATCCTATGGAAATTAAATCTCTTCCGTTTACTTTAAGATCTTTAAGGCTTACGCAGCAATCTGAAGCGAGCACTTCCTTATAAAGTGTATCAATATCTGACAGCTTTTGAAGTTTTTCTTCCCTTTTAAAGGTACTTTGTGATAAAACATCGGCCCTTTTTATTTCCAAAACAAGCGGGAAAAGTTCTTCACCCATTTCATTAAGAGCTTTTCTTATACCCTTATGTGTCAGAACAATAGCATAATCATGAAAACCAACGAGCTTACTTACGATGTCTATTGTATGATTGTCGAATTTAAGCCTCTTAAGTATATCTTTGCATATAGCTTTTGATTCAACGGGATGACCGTGAAAATGATCTATTCCGTTCTCATCAACATATTTTGTCCTGGGTTTTCCAATGTCATGAAACAACATTGCCAAACGAAGATACCTATCATTTCGAATAATTTCCATGGACTTAACCGTATGCATTCCGACACTGTAACAATGATGAGGATGATTCTGAGAGCAATTCATAATATCATCAAATTCCGGCATAAATACAGCCGTCAGCCCGCATTCATACGCATCTACTATTTTCTCCGGATGACCGGAAATAACAAGCTTTACAAGCTCAACCTGAATTCTTTCTTCGGAAATATTCTTTAGATTGGGAGCTAATGCCTTCATTGCAGCCAATGTATCTTTTTCGATTTCATAACCTAACTGTGCACTGAACCGTACCGCACGCATAATACGAAGAGCATCTTCTTTAAGGCGCTCCATGGGATTACCCACGCATCTTATAATACCTGATTCCAAATCCTTACGGCCGTCAAAAGGATCAATTAAACCCGATTCATCGTTATAGGCCATGGCGTTTATTGTAAAATCACGTCTTAGCAAATCTTCTTTGAGCGTTTTGGTAAAAGTAACATCTTTTGGGTGACGTGAATCTTCGTATTTACCGTCAATTCTATAGGTTGTAACTTCATACCCGGTATCCCCAATCATCACCGTAACTGTTCCATGCTCTATTCCGGTATCTATTGTTCTTCTGAATAATGCTTTTACTTCATCCGGCGTAGCCGACGTGGTAATATCATAATCTTCCGGCTCTTTTCCCAAAATTCTGTCACGAATACAGCCGCCTACAGCAAATGCTTCGTAGCCGGCCTTAGTAATTGTATCAATAATATTTACTACATCCGTTGGTAACTGTATTCTTACAGCATCACTCATGAAATCAAGTCTCCCAATTTTGTTTTTAGAGCATCGATATCCATTTCATTCATAATCTTTTCAATATCTTCAAAAACTCCCTTTGTCTGAGGACCCATATCCAACCTTGAAATATTCTCAAGAATATCAAATATTTCTCCGAAATTGAATTCATCCACCAATGAAAGGAACTTATTTGCTATCTGAACTACTTCGTCTTTCGTCCATTCTTCTCTTGAAGCAGGTAACGTTATAGAACTTCCACCGCTATCCGCTACAAGTTTTTCTAATTTTTTCATGAAAGCATCATAATCCCTAAGGAAGGCTTCCATATTCTTGTCAATATAATCAAATCGTCTTTCCTTACCGGCATATTCCTGGTCCTTGGCACGATTTGAAAGCTCCATTGCTCCCAACGAAGAAAGAGAACTCTTAAGAGAATGGATCTCTATTGTATATCTTTCATAATCTCCGGTATTCTTGGACTCTCTTAATTTCTTAATCTTTGAAGGTGCCTGTTCAAGTATTTTTTTGCAACTTGCCTTGTAGTCGTTTAAAGTTCCTCCGCAGGCATTAATTCTCTTTTCAAGAATATCCGTAGGAATTTTAAGTTCGTTTGCCACAGTCTCTATTTCATTTGCAGGCTTATCTATACCGGTGTTATCAAGACCGGGAAGTCCCTCTTCAATAGTAATTATATCTTTTGAACGCTTATCTACAGCTATAAACTTCTCTTCCGGAATGAAGGCCCTGAATACAGTTTCGAGACGATGTACTTCCAGAGGTTTTGAGATATATTCATCAAAGCCGTCCTTAATAAGCCGGTCTCTTACACCCTGCATGGCATCAGCCGTAAGAACAATTATCTTGGATTCCTTTTCGTAAAAATCACTGATTTTACGAATTTCCTTCATGGCCATAATACCGTCCACCTCAGGCATCATCTGATCCATGAAAATAATGTGATAATCCTTTTTAGCACACAATTCTATAGCTTCCCTGCCGCCCGAAGCCTTATCAACCTTTAATCCGTAAGACTTCATCAATCCGTTGGCAACCGAAAGATTAACAGGATTATCATCTACAACCAAAGCATTAATATCTTTAATTACAAATCCCGTAGCTTCTTTCCTCTTACGGGCATTAACAATATTCATATCAACCGGAGAATCATCGATAATTTTTTGATCGACAATTACCCTAAATGTGGAGCCGATACCATATTCGCTGGATACTTCAATTCTTCCGCCCATAAGGTCCATGTACCCTTTGGCAATAGACAATCCAAGACCCGTGCCCGCAACAGCATAATTGTTTTGGATATCAAAGCGGGAGAAGGATTCAAAGATATGATTTAAATCTTCCTTCTTAATTCCGATACCCGTATCCTGCACTTCAAAGCACAGAGTTACAACTCCGTCCTTTTTATCAAGTACTTTAATGTAAAAATCTATCTGTCCTTCTTTTGTATATTTAACCGCATTGTTAAGCAGGTTAAGAAGTGTACCTCGAATTCTTATCTTATCACCGTAAAGGTTACTTGGAATATTATCATCAAGATGAATATTAAACTTAAGTCCTTTACGGGATGATGATAAGGAGAATGTCGCCTCGATATCTCTTATGACATATGAAATATAGTAATTGGAACAAACAAGCTCCATTTTACCTGTTTCAAGTTTTGATAAATCCAAAACATCATTGATAATAGCAAGAAGACTGTATGAAGAATCCTTTATCATCTCTATCTGAGAGCTTAGATTTTCCGGAATTGCTTCCTTAAGAATTATCTCCGCAAAACCAATAATCGCATGTATCGGAGTTCTGATTTCATGGGACATATTGGCCAAAAATGCCCCTTTAAAGCTGGTAGCTTTTGCCAGTTTGTCTTTAACTTCGGCAAGTTCCCTGACCTGTTCCTTTATTCCTACAGTATTAACCAGCGTAGCTATTACACCTTCAATACCTGTCTCTTCCGGAATTCTTTCATAGACAGCCTTATATTCTCTGCCTTCATATAAAAATGTCCTGGGATTTCTCGAAACAATATCTATAGGACCAAATAACCCCTCTTTCATAAAGGCCTGTCCCAGAGCGTTCGAATAGATAATATCTCCTGAATCTTTGGCAACTATCAAACCTTCACTGACACTGTTAAGTAATACGTCTTTTATATTTTCGCCAGCTTTTCTACTATTAATTTTAACTGATGTAAAAGGACCGATCATAATTAAACTCCCCTATAATTATTGAATCCCTATTTTTAAGTATTAAGCGCTGTATCTATAGACTTTATTAAATCAAGTTTCCCTACCGGTTTTAATAAAACCCTGTTGGGATTACTCTTTCTGCATTCGGATGCAACATGTTTACCATTAATCCCCGTAAGAATAATCACGGGAATATCCGCAAATGACGGAAGGCTCCGAATATATCCAAGCATTGGTTCCCCTTCGTACGAGGGCATCTGATAATCAAGCAAGATAACATCCGGTCGATGTGCATTCATATATTTGGCCGCCATTTCGGAAGAATTAATCATAACGATATTATATGTTTCCTTAAGTGAATTATTAATTCTTTTCAGGCACATAACATCCGAATCTATGGCAAGTACCGTCTTTTTCTCCGACAACCCGGTCTGTTCTTTCAAAACCCTTTCAATTGTCGCAAGAAGTTTATCTTTGACAAGCGGCTTTAGCAAGCATTCATCGACACCTGCGTTAATTGAATCAAGAACAGCTTCTTTTGAACTTTTGCCGGTAACAAAGATAACAGGAATATTTCTTCCTTCTTCAAGTTTCTTAATCTGCTTAAGAGTCTTAAAACCATCCATACCCGGCATCAAAATATCAAGTAAAATCAAATCTGTTTTATATTGCTTGATATATTCAAGGGCAAACCGACCGTTGTTAACCGTTCCCACCAAATATTCCGGTTCCAAAAAAGCCCTTATTATTTCAAGTTGTACCGAATCATCATCCACTACCAATATTCTTTTTTTAGCATTACCAACAAATTCCCGCACAAACTACCTTCTTACATATCCGAAGAACTAATAAGCTCTTCCCCAATATACCATCTTGACTGCCTTCTTACCGCAATATACACAGGTATCCGAAAGGCACTCCTGCTCAAAAGGCATACAACGGCTCGTTACGGCCATGTCTTCCTTTATCTTCTCTTCACAAGCAGTTTCTCCGCACCACATTGCTTTTACAAATCCTGACTTTTCTTCAAAGGTCTTAATAAATTCTTCCTTTGTTCTGGCTTCATATGTATGCTCTGCAAGATGCTTTCTTGCTCTTTCAAGCATATCCTTTTGAATTATCTGCAATAATTCCTTAACCTTCACCGGAATCTCATCAAATGCGACTTCGTATTTTTCTCTCGTATCTCTGCGGCAGATAATACACTTTCCATTCTCAATATCCTTAGGGCCTACTTCTACTCTGAGAGGAATACCCCTCATCTCCTGTTCACTGTACTTAAATCCGGGAGATTTGTCGGAATCATCTACCTTAACCCTGCAACCTGCTTCTATCAATGCATCTTTAATTTCGAATGCTTTATCAAGAACGCCTTCCTTCTTTTGCTGAATAGGAATAACCATAACCTGTGTAGGTGCTATTTCCGGTGGAAGAACAAGTCCCGAATCATCACCGTGAACCATTATTATGGCTCCGATAATTCTGGTAGACATACCCCATGAAGTCTGATGTACATACTGAAGCTTATTTTCTTTGTCCGTATACTGAATTCCGAAAGCTTCTGCAAAGCCCGTACCGAAGTTATGAGATGTACCGGACTGAAGCGCTTTACCGTCATGCATAAGAGCCTCTATAGTATAAGTTGCCTCTGCTCCGGCGAATTTTTCTTTGTCTGTCTTGCGACCTTTAACAACAGGTATTGCAAGAACTTCCTCACAAAAAGAGGCATATACATTAAGCATCTGTTCCGTACGTTCAATAGCTTCTTCTTCGGTGGCATGGGCAGTATGTCCCTCCTGCCACAGGAATTCCCTTGAACGAAGGAACGGTCTTGTTTCCTTCTCCCAACGAACTACGCTGCACCACTGATTATAAACCTTCGGTAAATCTCTGTATGAATGAATATCGCCTTTATAAAAATCACAAAACAAAGTTTCGGAAGTGGGACGTACACACATCCTTTCCTGTAACGGATTAAGTCCTCCGTGTGTTACCCATGCAACTTCCGGAGCAAATCCCTCTACATGATCCTTTTCTTTCTGAAGGAGACTTTCGGGTATAAACATAGGCATATATACGTTTTCGACACCGGTTTTCTTAAATCGGTCGTCAAGTTTTCTTTGAATATTCTCCCATATAGCATATCCGGCCGGCTTAATAACCATACAACCCTTTACATTTGAATAATCAATAAGTTCCGCCTTCTTAACTACATCTGTGTACCATTGAGCGAAATCTTCATTCATGGAGGTTATCGCTTCAACCAATTTTTTGTCTGCCATTTTAGTCTCCTTAAGCTATAATTAATCCGTTATTTTAGATAAATCTTAACTATTAATTTTACTGTAAAAATGCGGTAATGTCAAAGAATCAGGGCTTCTTAACCCCGGTCAGACTGATACTGTTTCCTATTCCGATAAGGGCAAACAGCAAAGGAGTGTTAAGTTCCTGTCCGAAGGAAATGAGATTATGCACCAGGTAACAGAATATGCACAATGATATGCACAATGTTTCGGGCTTTTTACACTTTTTGACAAATGTAATAAATGCACAGATAAATATTCCAAGGTATGACAACACCCCGATAATTCCTTCATTAATCAACATCGTAAGTATCTCGCAATGAGTATTGGCAAGTAAATCGTTGGGCCAGTATGAATATAATTGCTCGGCAACCGGAGATACAGAATAAGCAAAGGCACTGAAACAGTCAGGTCCTATTCCAAAAATAATCTGCTTGGGACTCATAAGGCCTAAACACTCAAATGCAATCTTATATGCTTTGCCCCGTCCCGAGCCAAAATTCTCGTCAAATCTAAATACGCTGTAGCCAATTTCCTTTGGCAAAAGTCCATTTGTATTTAAAATACCGATAACAATATATGTAATCACTAAAGCAGCCATTAATCCTATAGTTATAATTTTAATAACCTTGTCTTTATCCTGCGCCTTAGCCTTTTTATAGTGATATATTCCCACAATACTTATAAGAGCAATGAACAAAGTTCCTCTTCCTGTCTGAATAACCGAAAGAACTCCCTGGGTTTCATAATTATATGACTTGGCAAATACAGTTCGTAATATTCTTACAATCTGGCCGGATAAACCCCAGATTGCCACCATACTAAGAAGGCTTTCAAAGGAAATAACCTTCATCATCCAAAGTACCGTCATTCCCACAAACAGGGCAATAAAGAACAGAAGAACGCTTTCGGCCCCCTGTACGAAACCTGCAACAAATGCCGTTATAACATAAAGCAGTAACAACCAGATTTTACATTTTTCATTCGCCTTCATATTGCGCGTATTTATATCTTTGCATTTCGTAAATTCTTTAAGCAAAAAGAATATACCTATGGGCGCCAGCACACTGTAATATCCCATAAACCAATTAATGTTTCCCAATGTTGATATGAATGAAGAATGTCTGTTTTCAAGCGGAAGAAGATACAGGCTGAATCTGTCCAGAATACCCAGTATAAATACAATAAATGAACCTCCGAGAATCGGGTACCACACATATTCTTTATGGGTATACAGAACACTTATAAGATAGGACAGTACACACATAATCAAAATGGTAACAAGGCCCATATACCACCCGTTTGCTCCGATAAGTGCCGTACTCTTATAATCGGACAAAGCGTATGAAACAACAGTAATAACGGCAAAAATGAATATACTTGCGTTTACCGGTCCGAATTTGCGATCTGTTATAGATTGAATCATTTCAAAAAGACCTGAAAGAAGGAGCAAGACAATTGCTCCCAGGGCAGTGTATAAAAAGAACTTATATTTTGATGCATCCGTATATAGATATGCTTCCCTTTTAATATATAAAGGGTATACGGTAAATAAAATAAATATATATGCCAGCGTAAGTATGCTGCTTATTTCTTTAAAGAAATGCTTCAAATATTTCATCATCGGGGTCCCTTTCGAAGGTCAGTTCCTCCCCGGTCATCGGATGTTTAAATCTGATTTTATGAGCACATAGTGCAACATTCTTACATGCCGAGTCCTTACTAAAATCCTTCGACTCCATACTACCATATTTACCGTCTCCGAGTATAGGCATATTAGCATGTGACAGCTGTGCTCTTATTTGATGATGCCTTCCCGTCATCAAATGAATTTCCAGCAAAGTTGCTTCCAAATTTTCTTCCAAAGCCACAAGAGTCCTAACGGTTCTATACTCAAGAACCGCTTTTTTAGCTTCGGGAAAAGTTTCATCAACTATATAAGACTGATTATTGTGGCCGTCTTTGTAAATGTAATCCACCAATACATCTGTATCTTTAGATGGTTTACCAAGTACTATAGCATAATAATATTTTTGAAATTCCCCATTATTAATCTGATGTGATAAAGCTGCTGCTGCCGTTTTTGTTTTAGCAAACACTATCAAACCGCATACGGGCTGATCAAGTCTGTGAACCAGTCCGACATAAGGCTCACTTACCGGTTTTCCTGCTGCCTTATTCTTTTTATTTAAATAATTCTTAATCTCGGAAACCATATCCTGCTGACCGACACGTGCTGTCTGTGTTGCTATTCCCGCAGGCTTGTAGGCCACGATTATCTGTTCATCTTCAAAAATAATATTTTTCATTAAAACCCAACTATTAATATGCTCCCAATCAAATTTTGAAACGGTATCCTACACCCCATATTGTTTCAATGTATTGAGGATTTGCACTGTCAAATTCTATCTTTTCACGAATTTTCTTAATGTGAACGGTTACCGTTGCAATATCTCCTATTGAATCCATATCCCAGATTTCTCTAAAAAGCTCTTCCTTGGAATATACGTGATTTGGATGCTCTGCCAGGAATGTAAGAAGATCGAATTCCTTTCCCGTAAAAGTGGTTTCTTCATTATCCACCCAGACTCTTCTTGCACTTTTATCAATTTTGATGCCTCTGATTTCTATTACATCATTAACAGGAGCTGCCTGTGAGGTAAGCCTTTCGTATCTTGACAGATGGGCCTTTACTCTGGCAACAAGTTCACTTGGGCTAAAGGGCTTAGTCATATAGTCATCCGCCCCAAGTCCCAAACCTCTTATTTTATCAATATCCTCTTTTTTGGCCGAAACCATGATAATCGGAATGTTCTTCTTTTCACGTATCTCTTTACATACTTCAAAACCGTCCTTGCCCGGAAGCATTAAATCAAGAACCACCAGATCAACAGGTGTATTAAGTGCCGCTTCCAGTCCCTCGGTTCCGTTATTTTTGATCTCGACTTCAAAATCGCTTAATTCCAAATAGTCTTTTTCTAATTCGGCAATAGCCTCTTCGTCTTCTATAATTAAAATTTTACTCATATACATCCTCCTTTGTATCCTTTGATACCTCATATTTTCGGAAAATCATATGCATGCAGGTTCCTTCGCCTTCTTTGGAAGTTGCCCAAATATATCCACCATGATCTTCCACTATCTTCTTAACTATTGAAAGACCTATTCCGCTTCCTCCCTGTGAAGAATTTCTTGAAGCATCCGTTCTGTAGAATCTGTCAAAAATATTGGGAAGATCTTTGGCACTAATTCCCCGACCGTTATCTTCTATATCAATTCTTATGGAATCTGTTTCATCCAGAATTCTTATGTCGATTTGCGGTACCTTGGTTCTGTCTATATATTTGACGGAATTACTTATTATGTTATTTATTACCCTCTTTAACTGCTCCGGGTCTGCAATAATCTGTGTATCCGAAGTTGTCAGATTGGAATAATCCAGTTTGATATTTTTGGATTCAAGGTCCAGTCCCACTTCTTCGATACAATCACCGAAATAATTGGCAACATTTATTCTTATAAAGTTATAGGGTACTCTGTTATTATCAATTCTCGAATATACGGTAAGTTCATTAATAAGCTTATCCATATCCATTGCCTTGTTGTAGATGGTTTTTATATATTTGTCCATCTTTTGGGGTGTATCCGCAACACCGTCCATGATTCCTTCAACATAACCCTTTATAGAAGTAATGGGCGTCTTAAGATCATGAGTAATATTACTTACAAGTTCCCGGTTTTGTTCTTCGGACAACATCTTCTCATCGGCACTTTCCTTAAGCCTAAGCCTCATATCCTCATAGTTATGATATAAAGTTCCCAGTTCCCCATCAAATTCGCCATTGATTTCACTGCTTATTCTGTAATCAAGATTACCTTCCGCTATATTCTGCATAGCCGTATTCAGTTCCTGAATCGGATTATACATACTCTTTTTAATCCAGACGAATAAAAAAGATGCCGTTAAAATTAAAATGAGAGCAATAGAAATAGACATATACACAAACAGCGTATTTGCCATTTGCTGATTAGCTAAAACCGAAATCGGAGCATCCAATATACCTGTCGCCTCTCCCTGATTCTTAAGAATCATGCTTCCCATCACACAGAATGTAGCAATAATAAGAATCAGAGGGACAATTACCATTGTAATAAATGTCAGTTGTAACTTAGTTTTCAGTTTCATGAGTTAAATATATCACAGATAAATCGAAACTATTAGGAAAGAATTCGTTAATTTTCTTAAAAAATAATAAAAGTACCCCGAATGCGGTTAACATTCGGGGATAATATCAGTTAAGACTCTCTCCCATTTTAACGGGTATTTCAAAACCATGCTCTGTAGCGGCAAACAATCCTCTTGAGAAATTAACTTTATCTTTTTGAATTAAAAGAATAATTGTAGAACCCCCGTAAAGAAATCTGCCCTTTTCCTGGCCTCGTCTTACATATGCGGCTCTGTGATAATTTTGGATTTTACCAACCAGCATTGCTCCGACTTCCATTTGAAGAATTGTACCGAATTCTTTGGATTTAATCAGGGTATATTCTCTGGAATTTTCGGTAAATACAGGTCTGTTACGTAATGCAATGGGTCTTACCGTGTGAAGAACGCCCTTAATATGTTTATTATAAGATTTTCTTCCCGTAACCGGATACGCGTACCTGTGATAATGATTAACACATAATCTAAACACGAGTGCCGTACCGCCTTCATACTTTTGAGCAAGTTCGGGATTCTTAAGAAGGGAAGATATACTGTAACTGCTTTGTTTTACAGGGATAATCATATCTTTATCAATTCGATATGCAGATAATAATCCGTCACAGGGCGCCACAAAATGCGTAGGATCCATATCAAAAACTCTGGCATGAGGCTTAAGAGTTCTTGTAAAGAAATCATTAAAGCATTTATAGCCTGTTTCCCGGTATTCACTCATGTCTATTCTATTTAGCTTAATAAACAAGGGAATAATCGGAAGTGACAAGGGAGAATCAAAAAAAGCTCCAACTGTCTTTGACAAGTGCACGGAGCTTAGGCCCTTAAGAATTACTCTTCCGGGAACTGTCTGATATAAAAATTTCAAAAATAATGAATCTTCAGGAATAGCTTCTATTTCGAGTTTCATCCTAATCTCCCCGTTTTAGCAAAACTTCGCAATCAATGCAACAAACTCAATAAGTCCTATTCCCACCATAATAAGGATTCCCTTAAGATTGGGCTTTGGGATTTTAACCTTGGAAACAAACAAAGAACCAAGAACGAACATTACCACAAAATAAACCAATGTAACGTCCTTAGGTGAAATATACTGTATTAACAGTACAGTAGGAAAAACTAAAGCTGCACTTGTTACCGGTACACCGGTATAATACTTTCTTGAACCGGTCTCAACGCTCTGACGTTCTTCTTCTTCAACATTGAAATATGCAAGTCTTATTAATGCCGCCAAAATAAATAACAGCATAACTACATAAAGGCAAATCAAAACATGAGTATCTGCTTTACTTCCGTCAATCTGATAAGGTGTCTGGGGCAAAGTCGGCGATACCCTGATCATTGCATTTGCAATACATGCCGGAAGCACACCAAAAGCAATTAAATCCGACAATGAATCAATTTGAATTCCGAATTTCATCTGTGAAGACGTACGATTCTTCTTGGTTCTTGCAACCTTTCCGTCAAAGGCATCGCACAATCCGCAGAACATCAGAAAAAATACACCTATATAAGGATGTCCCGCACCATGTAAAGAAATAATTATTCCCAAGCCTGCCGAAATTGCCGACATATATGTTAGCCAAACTGAATAGTCATAATAGCCTATCATGATTTACGATCTACCTTCCTTGATACAATATATCCTATTAAAACAATAATTCCACTTATTATCGTGCAGCTGTAAAAAGATATACCTCTGCATAAAAGTTCAAGATTCGCCGTACTTTCAATCTCCGGTATATGCGAGAATCCTTCAATTAACAAATAATCTGCGGCACCCATTGCTCCCGGAATAGGAATACAATTCGCACCTACAAGCGTAAGCCCCTGAACTGCCCAAACATCAAAAGCTTTTTTAGCCGATCCTCCGATTGATAAAAATACAAACATGGAGACGCTTATTTGAGCTATACGCTGAAGCATATTAAAGCAAAAGGCTTTAAATAATATTCTTTTCTTACCGGAAATAGCTTTTGAACATTCCCTGTAATCATCAATCAAATTCTGCAACTTAGCCCTTTTTCTGTCTTCATGATGAAACAGATGCAGTTTTGTCAGTATCTTAAACACTCCGTTTGCTATCTTACTAAATAAAGTATCATGGAATAACAGCAAGAAGAACGCAACCTCAAGACCTGCCAATACAATGTATCCTATGACTATAAGCAGCTTTGCGAAGTCATCATATTGAATAAACAAATCAAATCTTGCGATGATACATATAAGTCCCGTTATCATCAAAGATATTACGTACATTATAAGATTGACTATAAGGACAATCATCGATATAGATCCGGGAACCCCGTCACGCATCATAAAATATGCACTTGCCGGTTGACCTCCGGATGCCGATGGTGTTATTGCTGAAAAATATATATCGGATGTTGAATAAAGAATACCATGCCTTTTATATTCCGAAGGACTAAACTCCTTGATAAGTATGCATAAAGCCACTCCTTCGAAATAAATAAATCCCAACATACAAACAAAGCTAACTGTAAGTAACGGCTTGTTTGCATTTTTAATATCATCGCATAATTCCTTAAAAGAAAAACTGCTGCATTGTGACGTGATAGTCCATATACTTAATCCGGCAATCAGAATAAACACTACTACCCAGATTAGTTTTTTCTTTGTCATTAACTCCCTCAAAAAAAATTTACATTTGCAACTATCATACCATATTTATGCCATTTTTGGTATACTTGAGGGTATAAAGAAGCTAATAAATCAAGGATGTAATCCATGGCAGAAAGAGTTATTTTTCATGTTGATGTAAATAGTGCCTTTTTATCCTGGGAAGCCGTTGAACATCTTAAAAACGGCGGCACCGAGGATTACAGAACAATGCTTGCTGCCGTAGGCGGTGATGTAGAAACCCGTCACGGAATTATTGTGGCAAAGTCTATCCCTACCAAGCCATATGGCATTATAACCGGGGAGCCTGTTGTTAATGCACTCAAAAAGTGTCCGAATCTTCTGCTTATTCCGCCGCATCATGATATCTACCAAAAATACTCTCATGCTCTTATGGATATATTTGCCAAATATACCGACAAAATAGAACAATTCAGTATAGATGAGGCATTTCTTGATATGACGGGAACCTCTCTTTTGTTCGGAACTCCCGTTGAAGCCGCCGACAGATTAAGAAATGAAGTATACGATACCCTTGGTTTTACCGTTAACGTGGGGGTATCCTCCAATAAATTATTGGCCAAAATGGCTTCCGATTTTACAAAACCTAACAAAACTCATACCCTTTGGCCGGAAGAAATACCCTCCAAAATGTGGCCTCTTCCCGTGGGAGATTTACTCTTCGTGGGAGCAAATACCGTATCTAAACTTAATACACTGGGAATACGCACAATCGGCGACCTGGCTCATTTTGACAAAGAATCCTTATGTAAAATTCTAAAAAAACATGGGGGCGGTATGTGGCTGTGGGCAAACGGAATAGACGATTCTCCCGTTATGTCCGAAAGTCGCGACTCAAAGGGTTATTCTCATGAAACCACGACTCCTTATAACATAACCGAAGCTGCAGAAGCTCTTAAAATTCTTCAGAACCTTACAGAACGTGTATGTGCCCGTGTGCGGGAGGACTCTGTCAAAGTCGAATCCGTAAATGTTACCATCAAATTTACCAATCTTCAAAAAGCATCTCATCAGTGTACTTTGCCAAATGCAACAAATATCACAAATGAGATTTACACTTATGTCAAAAAACTGTTTTTGGAGATGTGGGATAATGAGCCAATCAGATTACTTGGCGTAGGAGTAACAAAAATAGCCGGTATCGATTCGGGAAGACAAATGTCTTTGTTCGACAATACCGACTATGAAAAACTTGAAAAGCTTGATCATGCTCTTGATGAAATCAACAGCCGGTTCGGTCGCGGAAGTATAAAGCGGGCCTCAAGCCTTGAAAAGAATAAATAACTGTTATCCTACATTATAGGAATGTAAATATTTCTCCTGTTCGGGAGTTAAAACGTCTATCTTTTTACCTAAGAAATTAAGTTTACGAATAGCAACATCATTATCAACTTCCTTAGGCACATCAATAAGCTTTTCAGTAAGCTCACTGCCATGCTCTACAAGATACTTGGCAGAAAGAGCCTGAATCGCAAAGCTCATATCCATAATTTCTGCCGGATGTCCGTCACCGCAGGCAAGGTTAACAAGTCTTCCTTCACCGAGAACGAAAATCCACTGACCTGTGGGAAGCTTGTATCCCATAATATTCTTACGCTGTTCCCGGGTCTCAACAGCATTGGCCTTAAGCCATGCCATATCTATTTCACAATCAAAGTGTCCGGCATTACATAAAATAGCGCCTTCCTTCATTACTGCAAAATCTTCCTTATCAATAACTCCGTCACAGCCTGTTACCGTTACGAAGAAATCACCAACCTTGGCAGCATCATTCATGGGCATTACATCAAATCCGTCCATAACAGCTTCAATAGCCTTAACAGGATCGATTTCCGTAACAATTACTCTGGCGCCTAAGCCCTTGGCTCTCATTGCAGTACCTTTACCGCACCATCCGTAACCTGCAACTACAACTATCTTACCTGCTACAATAAGATTCGTTGTACGATTTATTCCATCCCATACAGACTGACCTGTACCGTATCTGTTATCAAAGAAATGCTTACAATCGGCATTATTGACTCTAACCATAGGGAACATAAGCTTACCGGCCTTGTTCATTGCCTCAAGTCGAATGATTCCCGTAGTTGTTTCCTCACAGCCGCCTATAATATTGGGAATAAGCTCAGGCATTTCATTATGCACCATATTAACCAGATCACCGCCATCATCAATGATAATGTTCGGTCCGCATTCAAGAGTATGTCTTATATGCATGTCATACTCCTCAGGTGTCGAATCATACCAGGCATGAACTTCAAGTCCTGCTTTTACCAAAGCTGCTGCCACATCATCCTGAGTAGATAAGGGATTGGAACCCGTAACATACATTTCGGCTCCGCCTGCCTTAAGCACGAGACAAAGATATCCCGTCTTAGCCTCAAGATGCACCGATAATGCTATCTTTTTGCCTGCAAAGGGCTTCGTCTTGGTAAATTCTTCTTCCAGTGTTCTTAAAAGATCACAATTTCTCTTGACCCATTCAAGCTTTCTTTCTCCTGATTCAGCCAGATTAAGGTCTCTGATTTCACTTGCCATATTAAAGTTCCTCCAATTCTTTCTCCAGCCGAATTTTTAAGGTTGGTCGTCTGTCCTATCAACCTACAATATACAAAGATATAGTATCTAATAATACTTTCAAAGTCAATGAACGATGCTATTATATATATATGATAACAACAAGCGAATTTACCCAAAAAGAATACGGGCAGAAACTTTATAAGCTCTCTTTAAATGCCTCTTTCGGATGCCCTAATCGTACCAACGGACAAAAAGGCTGTATTTTTTGTTCCGAAAGCGGAAGCGGTGATTTTTCGGTAGACGTTTCCTTTTTGCGTCAATCCGACACTCCAGACACCGGACTTTTGGATAAACGTCTTAATGAAGCCAAGCAGAAAGTTTCTTCAAAATTCTCCGGAGACAAATATATAGCCTATTTTCAGGCTTTTACCAATACTTATGCACCTGTTTCGGAGTTAAGACGGGTATTTATGCCCATAATATGCCGGGATGATATTGCTGTTTTGTCTATTGCCACAAGACCCGACTGTCTAAGTGAAGAAGTATATGAATTACTTAAAGAACTGCAGTCCGTCAAACCTGTATGGGTAGAACTTGGACTTCAGACCATTAATCAAGAATCTGTTTCCTTCATCCGACGAGGTTATGATAACAGCGTATATGACAATGCCGTTAAACGTCTAAATGAAATGGGAATTCACACGATTACCCATGTGATTTTGTTTCTACCCGGTGAAACAAAAGACCATATGCTTAATACCGTAAAACATGTACTTGAAGTTAAAAGCTCCGGTATTAAACTTCAGATGCTTCAGGTTCTTGAAGGAACCGATTTGGCCAATGAATACAAAAAACATCCTTTTGCCATACCTACGCTTACGGAATACACGGATATGGTAAAAGAATGTCTTAAATTAATCAATGATAATACGGTTGTCCACAGAATGACCGGAGATCCTCCCCGAAGCCTTCTTATTGAACCTAAGTGGGCAACGGATAAAAAAAGAATTCTTAATCTGGTAGTAATCCCGCCTTCATAAGCACCGGACGAAGTGCCACATACAATATAACCGCAAAAACGGAATTAATTACCGCATTAATTATTGTTGCATATGTAGTAATTGCCAACATTGCTTCTATGGCCTTGCTTGCTTTTTCGGCATTTGGCGTAAGAAGCGTATACCATACCCATTTTAAGGCAGGTTCAAACACACAATTCACAGCCAAAGCTCCCACCGCAGCTATAATCGACCACTTCAAATAATACTTTGTTTCATGTTTTTCCGAAATTTTGGCGATCTTATGAGCTATTAAACCCACTATTAATCCTATAACCAGTTTCGTAATAAAAGTTCTTGGTGCCGATGATGCGTATCCGCTTAAAATATCCGCAAGACTAAGGCCGATTGCTCCTGCCAGTCCGCCATACAATCCTCCCAAGAACAACGCACCCAATACCACAAAAGCATTTCCTACATGTACCTTTGTTCCCGATGCCGATATGGCCGGAAAAAACATATATCCCACAAAGCAAAGCGCTGCCATCAGTCCGCTTAATGCAATTTTCCTGCTATTTTCGTTCTTCATATTCTCCTCCTTATGTGACAGTAGGGACGGTTCTTTTTGTCACATTTTTATTCTACTGTCACACTTTAGCATTTATCTGGTATAATAAAAACTATCAGAATTGGAGAGTTTTATAAGACCAGATTAATATGAATAATAAAAAATATATTACAATTTACGAACAACTACGGGAAAAAATAATAAATCAAACCTACAAATACGGTGAAAAACTGCCTTCCAAGCGTGTTACGGCCACTGATTACAACGTATCTTTGGTTACGGTGGAGCACGCTTATGAACTGCTGCTTGAAGAAGACTATATTCGGGCAAAAGAACGAAGCGGCTATTTTGTTTCTTATAATGAAACCGATTATTATGCCAATCCTTCGGTTCCTGAAGTAAACTCCGTTCCCGACGAATTACCCCTATCGGACAGCACTTCTTTAAGTGATACTTTTTCTTACGACATATATGCTAAGACCGTGCGAAAAGTATTAAACGATTATTCCGATGAACTGATGCAAAAGTCACCCTTCGGAGGCGTTAAAATGCTACGGGATGCTATTTGTAATTACCTTAAGCGAAGTCGTGACATTACCGTGGATTACTCTCAGATTTTCGTAGGCTCCGGTGCAGAATACCTTTACGGATTAATCTGTCAGTTCCTGGATAAAGATATACACTATGCCATCGAATCCCCCTCTTACCAGCAGATTCAAAAAGTATATGAAACAAACGGAATTAAGCCAAGACTGCTGCCATTGGGCAAGGATGGTATCATAAGCGATTCCCTGTGGAATACCGATGCCAAATTCTTACACATCACACCATATCGAAGCTACCCCACAGGCGTCAGTGCCTCAGCTTCCAAAAAAAGAGAGTATCTTAAATGGGCCAAAGAAAATAATGCCCTCATACTTGAAGATGACTTCGAGTCGGAATTTACTCCCTCAAGAAAAAGCGCCGAAACCCTGTATTCCCTGGATACAGATGAAAATGTTATATACGTTAATACCTTCTCTAAGACCTTTTCGCCATCTATAAGAATAGCCTACATGGTTATCCCACGCAGGCTGTTAAATGATTTTAATAATAAACTTAGCTTCTATGCCTGCAGCGTACCCACCCTGGAGCAGTACACCCTGGCATACATTATCAACAACGGTGACTTCGAGCGCCACATCAACCGTATGCGCCGTCACCTACGGTAAAGTGTGACAGTGGGGACGGTTCTTTTTGTCACATTAGCGAATATATAAATAGTGGGGATGTTGTTATTCATTTATTTTTATTAGGGAGTTCTCGTGTAGTTCTTAGTGTTGCCTATTTTAGGCATCCGTGAACAGGATGTTCGCGGAAGAACCAACTGAGCCATGGATGGCGAATGGTTCGGTGCCGTTCTGTTAACCAACTTAGTCAACCTGCAACACTTAGAAATACTAGAGAACGTACTCAAAAATAAAGGAATAACAACATCCCCACGATATTTATGAACTAAAATGTGACAAAAAGAACCGTCCCCACTGTCACATTATTCTCTTGATAATATCATTTACTTTTGAGTAAACAAGCTTTTCATCCATGGTAAGGATTTTTCTGCCTTCCATGGTAACCTTACCGTCAATAATAACAGTATCAACTTCGGAACCGTTAGCCGAATAGCTAAGTCCGGCAATAAGATTATTATTAGGCATCAAAGACGGATTGTTCAGATCAAGAATAGCTATATCGGCTTTCTTTCCGACTTCAAGACTTCCTATTTCTTTGTCAAGGCTCAAAGCCTTCGCTCCGTTGATTGTAGCCATCTTAAATACATCTTTGGCTCCCACACATTCGGGAGTCTTGTGAGTTCCTTTGTGAATCAATGCCATAAGGGACATTTCATGGAACATATTAAGGGAATTGTTTGAAGCGGCACCGTCTGTACCAAGACATACATTTATACCCTTTGCCATCATCTCGGGAATAGGCGCAAAACCGTTACCGAGCTTCATATTGCTGGCAGGATTTGAAACAACCGATACACCTTTTTTAGCCAGAATATCCATATCTTTGTCATCTACCTGAACGCAATGGGCTGCTACACAGGGAACATCAAACAAACCGTTTCTGTCTGCCATTTCAATAGGCGAACATCCGTGATCCTTGGCGCATCCTTCAATTTCACTTACGCTTTCGGACAAATGAACGTGTATACCGATTCCGGCTTTCTTGGCTTCATCGGAAACTCTTCTGAAATAATCTTCCGTACAGGTATAAGGAGCATGAGGACCGAATTTAAATGTTATTCTGTCGCAGTCTTTGCAAAATTCCATTTCTTCATAGGTCTGGTCGATTCTTCCGCCGTCATCTTCGGCACTTCCCACAAGACCTCTGCACATAACAGCTCTCATACCGGACTCCTTGATAGCTTTGGTTGTCTGCTTAATATTCATCATCATGTCATTAAAGCAGGTTGTGCCGGATTTCATCATTTCAATAATAGCAAGGCACGCACCCCAGTACGTATCTTCATCGCTCATCTTCTGCTCGATAGGATCTATTCTTCCGAATAACCAGTCCATAAAACTTAAATCATCTGCTATATTACGCATAAATGCCATATATGAATGAGTATGACAGTTAATAAGTCCCGGAATTGCAAGTTTATCCTCGCCTTCAATTACCTTATCCGCTTTGAATCCGGAAGGCTCCGTACCGATACCCACAATTTTGTCTCCCTCAATAAAGATAGACGTTGTCTTAACAACATCCTCATTGCCCTCAGGTACGATAGCTTTGATGTTCTTTAATAAAATACCCATTAATCTTCTCCTGTTATTTATTTACTATGTTACGATCTTCCCCGTTTAGAAAAGCTTCTATATTTTTGATATTCTCTTCAACGCATCTGTTTCTGGCTTCCGTAGACGCCCATGCCAAATGTGGCGTAATTATAAGTTTGTCGGAATCCATAATTTTACTTAAAGGATTTTCATCCTTCATGGGCTCGGTTCCCGTAACATCCAGTCCTGCTGCCATAATGATTCCTTCATTTAACGCTCTTGCCAAATCGGCATCCACAACTACCGGACCTCTCGCCACATTAATCAAAATCGAAGTTTTCTTCATTTTTGATAAAGCATCATAATTAATAAGTCCCCTTGTCAGATCACTAAGCGGACAATGAATTGACAAAAAATCACTTCTCCTTAGCAATTCATCAAAAGAAACCTGTTCATATTCCGTAACTTTTGACTTACCGGTAACGGAATAAAAAATAACTTCACAACCAAAGGCCTTGGCAATCGAAGCAACCTTGCGACCAATGTTACCCATTCCTATAATACCCCAGGTTTTACCGCTAAGTTCTACAAAGGGTTTATCAAAATTGCTGAACCTGGTCTGAGAAGCATATTCACCGCCTTTGACATAATCATCATAATGACGCAGCTTCTCAAGAACATAAAACATCAGCGCAAAAGTATGCTGTGCCACCGCATCTGTCGAATAATCAACAATATTCGCCACCTTAATTCCACGTGACTTACAATAGGATAAATCCACGTTGTCATATCCTGTTGCAAATTCGCCAATGAACTTAACATTAGGTGCATCTTTCAGGGTTTCTTCGTTAAGTGCAGATTTATTGGCAATAATAATATCCGCATCCTTAACTCTTTCTTTAATTTCTTCATAGGTTGATGTATTGGGATATGTTACAAGCTCTCCGAACTTCTTAAATCCTTCAACCGATACATCAAGACCTACACTGTTTCTTTCCAAAACAACAATTTTCATTTTAATCCGTCTTATCTTTTACCGAACATTTTAGCAAGCGGTTCTATTACACTTTGCAAATCTGCTATGGCCGAGTTTAATCCCTCTATATCCATTGACTCAACCTTTTGCATTGCTGCCTCAACACTGCTTTGAGACTCTATAACCAAAGTATCAACTTTTTCGAATAATCCATCAATATCGGCTGCGGCCAATTCCTTTGTTACTTTATTTAAGTCCGACATAATTGTTTTTGAATCCGAAACAATGGTATTTGCTTCGGTGACAATTCCCTGAACATCATCAAGAAGAGTTACTACCTTAGGCATTATGGCCAAAAATGCAAGTCCTATAAGAACTACAATTACAAGACAGGCTACAGATACTATCATGGCAAATCTGCTCTGTCGCTTGGCATATTTCATTTCTTTTTGCTCATTTAATTGAATATCCTTTAATATTGCAATTAATTCGCTTTCGTTTCCTTTGATTTCTGTTGTAATGTTTTCGTTGTTATCTCCCATTGTAGATATCCCCCTTTTAGTTTTGTTTATTTTTCTTTATTTCTTCTAAATCTTCTTCATTTTGAAGTGCGAATACTTTGGCCGTTATTTCCGCTTTCTTAATCTTTCCGCCCTTTTTGATATGGGAACCTATTATTTCTTCAACATCGGAAATAGCTATAAATGCAGAATCATCAATAGAATCAATAATGTTTCGTAAATCGTTTATCTCGAACTTACTAAGTACACAATATAAAACTACCTTTTTGCCGCTTATTAATCCTTCACCTTCAAGTATCGTTACCGTACGACCAAGTTTTTCATAAATCTGTTGGGCAATTTCCTCGCACTCATTTGTTATAATCATTGCCGCTTTAGCTTTATCAAAGCCTGTTTCAACCATATCAATGACTTTGGATGCGATAAAATACGTAAGCAAACTGAACATTGCTCTGTTCCAGCCAAACAGAATTCCCGCCGTACCGTATATCACAACATTAAATATAAGTACCGTCTGTCCCACCGGCCATTTAAATTTCTTGTTAAACATAATGGCTACGGTTTCTGTACCGTCAAGACAGCCTCCATGTTTAATTACAAGTCCGCATCCGAGACCTAAGAATACACCGCCGTAACATACTGCCAGTAAATCAACCTGGGTGATTTCTATCCATGCAGCGAATATTTCTACAAAGATAGAAAATGTTGCCATTCCCACCGCAGATCTGAATATAAATTTTTTGCCAAGCTTACGTGATCCTATAATCAAAAACGGAATGTTTATTCCAAAAGTCAAAAGACCTAATGTAATACCTGTCAATGCATTAATCATGATACTGACACCGACTACACCACCGTCAAGAATTGTATTTGGTACAAGGAATTCTTCGACAGCAAAGGCCGCAACCATAGAACCAAATATTATAAGTACATAATCATAAAATTTTTTCCAACCCGGTTTATTCATATTGTATCCCCTTGAATAATAAAACCATTAAACACATCTGTAACTTATTCTTATTACATACGACATTTTTGATTATACCAAAAAATCGCCTAGGCCTTAAGACCTAAGCGACTTTTATTTTAATATTTTATATAATTTTTAGATATTCAATAAATCACTGAATTCCTTTAATGCGCCATCGGTTTCGTGAGCAAGTACTTTCTTTGCAAGAACCTTACCGAGCTGAACGCCTTCCTGGTCGAAGCTGTTAACATTCCACAAAAAGCCCTGGAACATAATCTTGTTTTCGAAGTGTGACAACAACGCTCCAAGTGCTCCCGGAGTAAGCTTATCACCGATAATAATACTTGAAGGACGATTTCCGTCAAATTTCTTATTAAGGTTCTCATCATCCTTACCACAGGCAAATGCAACTATCTGAGCTGCAACATTGGCACACAACTTCTGCTGAGAAGTACTTCCCTGAATATCAACATCCGTTCCTATCTGGCTGTTCTTAAATCCTACGAACTGAATAGGAATGATATCTTTGCCCTGGTGTAATAACTGATAGAAAGAATGCTGTCCGTTAGTTCCGGGTTCACCGAAGATAACAGGACCTGTCTTATAACTAATCGGCTCTCCGAATCTGTTAACGGATTTACCGTTTGATTCCATATCAGCCTGCTGTAAATGTGCAGGGAAACGATTAAGTGCCTGAGAATACGGAAGCACAGCCGTGCAGGCATAATCAAGAACATTTCTTTCATATACTCCGATAAGTGCATCAAGCATTGCAGGATTCTTACGTACGTCAGAAGATGCTGCAAGCTTATCTTCTTTAGCAGCTCCATCAAGGAAATCTGCGAATACAGAAGGTCCGAATGCAAGTGAAAGGATAGCACCGCCAACCCCTGAGCATGATGAAAATCTTCCGCCGATATAATCATCCATAAAGAATGCTTCAAGATAATCGGCACTCTTTGCAAGAGGTGAAGATGATGATGTAACGGCAACCATGTGCTTGGAAGCATCAAGGCCTGCCTTCTTAAGAGCATCCTTTACAAAAGATTCGTTAGTCAATGTCTCAAGTGTTGTACCTGACTTAGATACCAAAATGAATAACGAATGAGCAACGTCAACAGAAGCAAGTACTGCTGCCGCATCATCGGGATCTACGTTACTTATGAACTTAGCTTCCATCTTGAAATTACCCGTAACTTTAGCCCAGTTCTCAAGCGCAAGATACATAGCTCTGGGACCTAAATCGCTTCCTCCGATTCCGATCTGAACTACGGTTGTAAACTTCTCACCGGCACCGTTAACAACTTCACCGTTATGAACTTTATTGGCAAAATCAGCAATTTTCTTCTGTTCGCCAAGATAAAAATCTCTCTTATTAACGCCGTCAACCACAACGTCTGCACCAAGCTGACCACGGGTTAACTGATGAAGAACAAGTCTCTTCTCACCTGTATTAATAACTTCACCTTCATACAGTGCCTTAAACTTATCGGCAAGCTGAGCTTCGTCAGCTAAATCAACAAGCTGCTTTAAGATATCATCGTCAACCTTCTTGGCAGCATAGTTATATGTTAAGCCTTCTGCCATGGGAACGGAATATTCCTTTACTCTCTTGGCTCCGTTATCACCCGACATAACGCTTACCAGGTCAACTTCCTTTGAATTCTTGAGCGCTTTATATGAATCAAGCGTATCAAGATTTTTCCATGAAACCATGTGTCATCCTCCTTAAAAAGATATAAATAGTGTTTTTGCATAAGTTAAAAATCCATTTGCTATTATAGTTAAAGATTTAACTTTCTTCAAGTCCCGTACATTCGGGCAATTGTTAAGCTTCCGTCTTAAATTTACCGAGCAGTGTCGGTTTAATCATACATGGCTTATTTGCCGCAAAAGATATCTCCTCTTTGATATCACCAAAAATAACCGTCTTTTTAACATCTTTGGTAAACATTATCTTACAATCAACTATTTTGGAATTCTTCCAGGACAGGTCTATTTTTCCGCACCCCTTTAAGCTAAGTCCCTTAACGGAACCTCTCTTCCATTTTTCGGGAAGTGCCGGAAGAAGTATTATTTTAGTCATTGTAGACTGTACAAGCATATTGGCAATGGCCGCCGTAGCTCCGAAATTACCGTCTATCTGGAAAGGCGGATGTTTATCAAACATATTGGGGTATGTTGACGTGGCAAACAATGCCTTGAGATTTTCATAGGCTTTTTCTTTATCCCACAGCTTGGCATACATATTAATTATCCAGGCTCTTGACCATCCCGTATGACCTCCGCCGTTGCTTAATCGTCTCTCAAGCGTAGCCTCGGCAGCTTTGGCCAGTTCCGGTGTTTCATCTACCGAAATCTGATTTGACGGGAACAAACCATACAGATGTGATATATGTCTGTGACCTATTTCAACTTCATCATACTCCAAAGGCCACTCCATTATGGTTCCGTTTGAACCAATCCTTGTAGGAATCAATTTATCCCTGGTCTCTTTAACTTTTGATACGACTTCTTCATCAACACCCAATATGGCAGCAGCATTAATATACTGTGTAAACAAGTCTCTTAATATCTGATTATCCATTGTTACACCGTATATATTTGCACCTGTAACGCCCGAGGGAAGTCTGAAGGTATTTTCCGGCGAAACCGACGGACAGGTAACAAGATATCCGTCCTTTTCCACCAGATAATCAAGGAAAAACTCAACACTTCCCTTAATAATCGGGTAATATTCCTCAAGAAAATCCTTATCAAGAGTATATTCATAGTGATTCCAGATATGAGTACAAAGCCAGGCACCGCCCATAACCCAATAAGTTGCCGGATTCCAAATATCCTGTGGTGCCGTATCACCCCACATATCCGTATTATGATGAGCCACCCAGCCGTTGCAGCCGTACATTAATCCGGCTGTTTCCTTTCCGTTTTCGGCAAGCTTCTTAATAAGCTCAAATAAAGGCATATGACACTCCGAAAGATTACAGCTTTCGGCCGGCCAATAATTCATCTGTGCATTAATGTTAATCGTATATTTGCTGTCCCAGGCAGGAAGCATATCTTTGTTCCACAATCCCTGAAGGGTTGCCGGCAATGTTCCTTCCCTGGAACATGAAATAAGAAGATACCTTCCGTAATCAAAATACAACTTAGAAAGTCCCACATCCGGACCCTGTCGCAAAGATGCCTTTTTAATTCGCTCATCGGTAGGCAGAATATCGTAATCCACCTCTTCATTTATTCGTAAATCTACTTTTTCATATAATTTCTTATAATCGGCAACATGTTCTTCATACAAATCCGAGATTTTGCGGCTCATTGCACCGATAATTCGTGTATAAACGGCATCCTCAAGATTCTTTGTCCCATCACCTTCCATATGATAAGAAGTATCGGCACTAAAATATAAAACTGCCTCGTCCGCATTTGACACTACAATGTGCTCACCTATTACTTTAACGGAACCGTTCTTTGTCTTAGCTACAAGACTCATCCTAAAATCAAGGCCGCCTTTTCCCAGATTTCCGTACAAAGATATACCCTTATCTTCTATCTTACTTACTCCGTCAAAGAAACGTTCACGTCGCAATATGGCATCAAAATTAAGCTTTTTTCTGCCGCTTGCCTTAAGATGAATAACCATAATATCAGCAGGCTTGGAAATAAATATTCTGCGGGAATATGCCGTATCTTCATCCCCGAAAAGCTGCTCATAAGTAGCAGTATCCAAGTCAAGAGTTCTTGTATAGGATGTTATTTCTCCCATCCCGTAAAAAGACATATAAATATTTCCTAAAGACTGGTACGGATGCACACTTTCGGGACAGCCCGATAATGAATACTTCATAAGTCTTTCGGCTTCCGGTATTTTACCGGCAAAAATCAGTTCCCTTATCTTGGGAAGATTATCTTTGGCATCGGGATTTATTCTGTTCATTGGTGCCCCATACCACATACTTTCTTCATTTACCTGTATTTGTTCATTCGAAACACCTCCGAAAACCATCGCACCCAAACGACCGTTTCCCAACGGAAGTGCTTCCTCCCAAATATTTGCCTTATCTTTGTACCAAAGTTTACTCATACAAATCACCTGTGAATTTTATATTCACATTATCCTCTTTTCTTATACAGTATCTGTATTTATTGCAGTTTTTCTGCTATACTCATATTTTATATAAAGGAAATAGACTTTACAAGAAATAAGAACAGTCTTTGCAGGTGATAATGATGGCAGAAAAGCGTATTATTTTAACAGGTGGCGGAACAGCAGGACATGTAACTCCCAATCTTGCACTTCTTCCCTATTTAAAAGACGCCGGATTTACAATATCATATATTGGTTCATACGACGGTATCGAAAGCCGACTTATTCCGGAAGCGGGAATTAATTATGTGGGTATTTCAACAGGAAAGCTCAGAAGATACTTTGATATCAAGAATTTTTCCGATCCCTTCAAAGTAATCAAAGGTATTAAAGAAGCCAAAGCATATATTAAAGAATTTAAACCCAATGTAATATTTTCCAAGGGCGGATTCGTAGGTCTTCCGGTTGTTATTGCTGCCTTTTTGTGCCGTGTTCCGGTAGTATCCCACGAATCTGATATGACTCCCGGTCTTGCCAATAAGCTGGGATTACCTTTTTGTAAAAAGATATGCTGCAATTTCCCCGAAACTGTTAAGAACCTTCCCAAACGTAAAGCCGTTCTTACAGGTTCGCCCATAAGAGATGAACTGCTTATGGGAAATAAAGAAGCCGGTCTTAAGTTCTGTGGATTTAACCGAAACAAACCCGTTATTTTGGTAATCGGCGGATCTTTGGGCGCCCAGTCGGTAAACGATGCCGTTCGCAAGGCACTTCCCGAATTATTACATGATTTTCAGATAGTTCATATATGTGGCAAAGGGAAAAGAGATGTATCCCTTGTTACAATGGAATCGGCAGGCTACAAGCAGTTTGAATATATCACCGATGAGCTTAAGGATATTTTTGCAATGGCAGATCTTGTTATTTCACGTGCCGGCGCCAATTCAATCTGTGAGCTTCTGGCCCTTAACAAGCCCAATATTCTGGTTCCTTTATCCAAAGGTTCTCGCGGTGACCAGGTACTTAACGCCCATTCTTTTGAATCACAGGGCTATTCAATGGTCGTTAAGGATGATGAGAATCTTGCAACCAACTTAATCGAAAAAGTCACGGAATTATATTTTACCCGTCTGACATACATAAATACCATGCAAAAATCTAACCAAAGTAATGCAATTGAGACAATTATGTCCTTAATTACATCGGTAATGAAATAATGCTTTTTAATTCCTATATTTTTATCTTTGTATTTTTGCCTATTACTTTATTAGGCTACTATATTCTCAATCGTTTTGAAAAATATACTCTTTCAAAACTGTTTCTTTCCGGCATGTCCTTATGGTTCTATGCTTATTTTGATATATATTATCTATGGGTAATTGTAGGCTCCATTCTTCTTAACTACGGCCTAAGTTACCTGATTTCCAAGCTGATTAACAAATACAGCTCCAAATCTGTCAAAGTCTTCGGTATTATCTTAGGAATAATCCTTAATCTGGGATTACTTTTCTATTTCAAATACTTTGATTTCTTTATTGAAAACATAAATGCTTTAACCAACTCTAACTTCAGACTTCATAACATACTGTTGCCCCTGGGAATCAGCTTTTTCACCTTCCAGCAGCTTAGTTTCATAATAGACAGGGCAAAGGGTACGGCCGAACATTATTCTTTTGTTAACTACCTGACTTTTGTTACTTTTTTCCCTCAGTTAATAGCAGGGCCTATCGTTCTTTACAAAGAAATGATGCCTCAGTTCGAAGACAAAAATAACAAATCTCTTAATATAGATAATCTATCAAAGGGAATCACCTTATTTTCTCTCGGACTTGGCAAAAAAGTACTTTTGGCGGATGTTCTTGCACTTGTTGTTAATCACGGTTTTTCGCAGTCTCTCTATCTTGATACCACATCAACAATACTTATGATGCTTTCATACACCTTTCAAATATATTTTGACTTCAGCGGATATTCGGATATGGCAATCGGATTGGGATTACTGTTTAATATAAATCTTCCCGTTAACTTTAATTCACCCTATAAGGCCTGCAGTGTCAAAGAATTATGGCAGCGCTGGCATATGACATTATCCCGTTTCTTTATTCAGTATGTGTATATTCCCCTTGGGGGTTCCAGAAAGGGCAGAGTTCGTACTCTGATTAATATTTTCCTTGTATTTTTCTTAAGCGGAGTTTGGCACGGTGCCAACTGGACATATATAGCCTGGGGTACTATGCAGGGTTTGCTTGTTGTATGGGATAACCTTGGATTAATAGGCGTCAAAGGCTCCAATGAAAAAATTAAAGCAAAGCTTGAAATGCCAAGACCTTTGGGATGGTTTCTTACATTTTCCTTCTTTAATCTGTCACTTCTTTTCTTCGGTGCGGATTCAATAAGTACTGCCATCCAATTGTTCAAAGATTTGTTGATGTTCAAAAATACCGGTTATGTTTATAAATTGGCAGGTGCACTTAATGTTCCGGAATTTTATCTGATAACTAAGTTTATAAGTCTTAAGGCACCTCAATATACAGATACACTTAATGTAGTATTTTTAATCATAATACTGATAATAAGCGCAATAATACTAAAAGGAAAGAATGCACTTGAAATGGCAACAAAGGGTAAGTTATCCACCAAACTTCTTGTCCTATCAACAGTTGTCCTTGTTTGGAGTATTATATCCTTCTCACAGGTCAGCACATTCATTTATTTTAATTTCTGATGAAAAAAGAACTTACAGCTATCAAATACATAAAAAAATTTCTGCTTACAGCAGCTGTTCTGCTTGTTTTAGGTGCCGGAGCGGTTATACTTTTTGACCCCTTTTTCCATTATCATAAACCGTTGCCTTTCTTAAAGGCCGTCCTATGGGAAAAAGAGTATCAGGTCCCCGGTACATTGGACCATTTTGATTACAATGCGGTTATAGCAGGTTCCTCTGTTGCCGAAAATTATAACAATCACTGGTTTGATGAAAATTTTGACTGCACCAGTGTAAAAGCAATTCGCTCCTATGGCGCAACTGCCGATTTATGCTATTTTATAAACAGAGCTTTTGACCATCAGGACTTAAAGTATGTATTTTTTAATATTGATCCTTCCTCATTAATTCAGGATCCCAATACAACCTTTGAACAAACCGGATCTCCTATGTATCTGTATGATAAGAATCCTCTTAATGATATTAAATATCTTTGGAATAAGGATGTTTTGTTCGAAAGAATTCCATATATGATAGCTTCTTCCTTTATGAAAGACTATGACGAAGGAGCCTCCTACAACTGGGCTCAGTGGAAAGCCTTTAACGAAGACACTATTCTGTATCACTACATTCGTTCCAATAAATATCTTGATATGAAGCCGGATGAGGAATACCTGGATATTTGTAAAGAAAATTTATCTCTTATCGAAGATATTCTTAATAAACATCCCGAAACAACCTTTTATATCTTTATCCCTCCCTATTCTGTTCTGTGGTGGGATAACCTGTATCATGACGGCGATACAAGTGCTTACTTATATACCGAACAGTATGCCCTGAACGAATTAATTAAATACCCAAATGTTAAATTATTTAACTTTCAAAATGCTGAAGATATAATTTATAATTTAGATAATTATACGGACACTCTTCACTTTAGTCCCGAAATCAATAAGTATATGTGTGATTGCCTTATGAACGGCACCTATGAGCTTAAAACCGAAAGCGAAATTACGAATTCTATCCTTGATATTCGTAAATATGCCATGGACGCTTCCTCATATACCGATAAGAACTACGGTGACAAAATTAAAATAATGTATTCGACAGAGGAATAATTATGGAACCTAAAGAATCTTTAATTTTAAATGAATATACAGCTTTACGCCCATCGCTTCTCATCCTGGAAGATATGGTATATACAAAGATTAATTCCTTCATTACCCAAAATGATCTGTTTGTGATGGACATTTCGCACAGAACAAAAACTATTTCTTCTCTTAAGGGAAAGCTTGAAAAGAAATTCGGTAAATATTCATCTTTGTATGATATTACGGATTTGTGCGGATTTAGAATAATCTGCTACTTTGCAGATACGATAGATGAAATAATTAATCAGCTAAAGAAAACTTTTGAAATTGATTATGACAACAGCATTGACAAGGGTTCTGTTTTGCAGGCTACCGAATTCGGGTATATTTCTGTTCATTATATCTGTTCTCTGAAAGAAGAAGATCTTAAAGACTATCCGGAGTTTAAAGATATACGTTTCGAAGTACAAATACGTTCCGTACTCCAACATGCCTGGGCCGAAATTGAACATGATTTAGGCTATAAATCGGATTTTGGCGTACCTCGACCCATAAGAAGAGAGTTTTCACGAGTTGCTTCTTTATTGGAAGTTGCCGACAATCAGTTTATTGAGCTTCGAAAGAATACCATACGGTATGAAGAAGATATCAAAAATATGATTAAGAATAATACGGCTGATAATATATCGATAGACAGAGTTTCGCTTCGAGAATATATATATCACAATCAGCTATTCCTTTCATATTTAAACGAAATATCGTCCGTATATAATATTGATATTATAACAATAGATCCCGAAAATTATTTATCGATATTGCAATCACTGAAGATTATAACAATAGGCGATTTTGTAAACTTCTTCAAAAGGAATAAAGAGAGCGCAAAAACATATATTGTTGATACCATTAATAAATTTGAATTGGATATCGGTACGACAAATATGCTTTTACGATACTTGTGTAAGTCGGAAATGATAAGTCTTAATTATTCTCCGGAAAAAATAAAGGAAATACTTAATTAAAAATATAAGGCTTGCTCAAAAGAGCAAGCCTTAATCATTACCACAACGTCCTCTGAGGGAATCGAACCCCCAACTGATCCTTAGGAGGGACCCGTTATATCCATTTAACTAAGGGGACATGGGATAATTAATATGACCCTGAAGCCATATAGTCCCTTTATATCTGCGTCCAACCGCCGGTTGTCCGTAAACATCTTTTTTGTTTACACATAATTCCATCTCAATATCATTACAAAGAATCGTCATCTTGTATAATTCTTCATTTGATATTGTATTGGTAAGTTCGGTAAGTGCCGTGATTTCACCTAAAATAGCATATTGATCACACTCTACTCCGTAAGGCATAAAGTATGTATCCACCAATGTAAAAATATCCTCGTCATGGATTCTTTCGGCTATATTTGAATAAGTATCCATATCTTTGAGCGTCAAATCTTCCATTGCAGAATCGTCACCGGCCTTAGCTGCGCTTATTAATTTGGAACGAGACTTAAGCAACTGCTGATTGGTAACAACATCCTTAATAGTTTTCTTAAGAGGCATAAGAACAGTACCGCTGTCAGATAATGCCGCAAGCGACAATGTGGTACCTGTCATGGGAAGCATATCGGTTCTTACAGCCTTAATATAAGGTATCATATTTTGAAGATAAAATATAATGGAAACGCCCATTCTGTTATCTTCAATAACACCTGCATAAGAATCATCCGCCGCATGACGATCAACCGAAATATCCTCTTCCGAACTGATACACAAAGCCTCAACATAAGGATAATAATAACTGTATGTGAACTGATCGTCTTCATCAAATTTGCCTACTACCGTAATTCCGATTCCGGGAGCAAACTCCTTTGAAAAAGACGCAATTATCACATTATCATTTAATGAAGTATAAGATCTTTTGGGAGCATTAATTATTATATCCGTGATAAGCTTCTGTTGATCTTTGACATTATTAAATTGACTGAAGCCTATGGCACGCATAAATTTGTGCATAATTAATTACTCCATAAAATATTGCTACTTAACAGGAACCAATACTTCCTTACCACCCATGTACGGACGAAGCGCTACAGGAATCTTAATGCTTCCGTCTGCCTGGAGATTGTTCTCTAAGAAAGCTATAAGCATTCTGGGCGGTGCTACACATGTATTATTCAAAGTATGTGCAAAATACTTATTTCCGTTTTCATCATTAACTCTGATCTTAAGTCTTCTTGCCTGTGCATCACCTAAATTAGAGCAACTTCCGACTTCAAAGTACTTCTTCTGACGGGGTGACCATGCCTCAACGTCAATAGACTTAACCTTAAGATCTGCCAAATCGCCCGAACAACATTCCAAAGTTCTTACGGGAATATCCATTGTTCTAAAGAAATCTACCGTATTCTGCCATAGCTTGTCAAACCACATAGGTGAATCTTCAGGCTTACATACAACAATCATTTCCTGCTTTTCGAACTGGTGAATTCTGTATACACCACGTTCTTCTATACCGTGTGCTCCCTTTTCTTTACGGAAACAAGGAGAATAACTGGTCAGTGTCTTGGGTAATTCTGCCTCCGGAATAATCTGATCGATAAACTTTCCAATCATAGAATGCTCTGAAGTTCCGATTAGGAATAAATCTTCACCCTCAATCTTGTACATCATGGCATCCATTTCCGCAAAACTCATTACACCCGTAACTACGTTGGAACGAATCATGAATGGAGGTATACAATACGTAAATCCTCTGTCTATCATGAAATCTCTTCCGTAACTTGTTACTGCAGAATGAAGTCTTGCTATATCACCCATAAGGTAATAAAATCCGTTACCTGCAACTCTTCCCGCAGCATCAATATCGATTCCGTCAAATCTTTCCATAATTTCTGTATGATAAGGAATCTCGAAATCGGGAACCACAGGCTCACCGTATCTTTGAACTTCAACGTTTTCGGAGTCATCCTTACCGATAGGAACTGAAGGATCGATAATATTGGGTATAACCATCATTATCTTAGTAACTTTTTCGGTTAATTCCTTTTCCTGTTCTTCAAGCTCTGCAAGTCTCTTGGAATTGGCAGCAACTTCTTCCTTCTTGGCCTGGGCTTCTTCCTTTTTGCCCTGAGCCATCAAAGCACCGATTTCTTTTGAAATCACATTCTTTTTATTTCGAAGATCGTCTGCTTCCTGCTTGGCAGCTCTTGATGCAGCATCTAACTCAATAACTTCGTCTACAAGCGGTAATTTTTCATCCTGGAATTTCTTTTTAATATTTTCTTTTACAATCTCAGGATTTTCTCTTAAGAATTTAATGTCAATCATGACCTATATTAACTCCTTTTCTATAAAAATATTATTTACTTTAATTAAATCTATTTCTTTTCCTCTCGGAATAATATTACCCTTATTGTCTTTACGAAGAAGAATAACCGGTCTGTCCGGGAATTCCTTATTCTGCCGTACCACTTTTCCTTCAGAACCATCCGAAAGAAGAACCATACTGCCGGCAGGATAAACAGCCGTAAAATCAAGAAACGCATCAACTACATCGGCATAATACTTAACTCCTTTAAAGGTTTTAAGATATTCAACCGCCTCATGTACTTTATATCTTTCACAGCCGATACCACAAATCATTTCATCAAAAGTATCACAAACCGAAACAATTCCAACTTCCTTTGAAATGTCCTTTGCTCTTAAAGGATATCCGTTTCCGTCAAGTCTCTCATGATGCGAAAGAATAATAGCTTTTGCTATGGGCGAAAGCCATCCTTCATCCTTAACTGCCGAAAAACCGTATACCGGATGTTTCATATATTCAGATAATTCTACTTTTGTCAAAGTATCAAGGCGCTGATTCTCATATTCAATGGTTAAATATCTAAGTCCCAAATCATGTAACAGACATCCAACACCTATATCATGAACATTTCCCTCATCAAGTTTAAGTTTAAGTGCCGTTAAAGTAGCCAGTGAGCATAAACTTATGGAATGTTCATAGATATCGGCACTTCTTTCTTTGATATCAAATATTTTTTCGACTACTTTATCTTCTTCGAGAATATTACTTATAATACTGTCCGCAGTATTTGATAACTGCTCAAGTTCCTGAGAATTATTGTAAGTGTGCCTCTCAAGAACATCTTTAACCTTTTCTTTAAAGGACTCCTCAAGCTCTGTCTTTAACAGGACTACTTCCTGCATATGAACATGGTCTTTATCCTTGACATATACTTCCGTAATATTAAGTTCTTCGAGTTTTTCAATATATTCTTTTCGAAGAGTTGTTTCTTCCGAAAGCAATATTTTATAATCATCCGTGATTATAGGTTTTGCGAGTATCTCTCCACCTTTTAATTCGCTAACTTTAATTAGCTTCATCTGAATCTCCCACAATTGCCTTATTTAATGCGGCCTTTTCTTCATTACTTAAATCCATCTTGCATTCACCGAATACAATTTTCTTGGTATAAGAATAACAGCTGTCTGTAGTATGCTGTGAATTTAGCAAAAATCCGTTATTATGTTCATCCAGTAAAACAAGAACAAAACTAAGCTTTCCGCCCATCTGGTCAAAAGCATCATACTTAATCAGACTAGACTTCTGATAAGCAGTAGATAACTGGCGTTTAATTGCACGTATATCTTTTTTATTCTGGGCAATATCTGCCTTCATGGCGGTATTATCTTCAAACAAAGCCATTATCTCTTCTTCAAGACTCTCGGCCTCTCTTCCCTTCATAAAAAACCTATACTTTTTGATAAGTCTTTTTTGTTTCGTCATTGTAGTTATAAGTAAGACAAACAGACCTATAATAAGTACTGCCATAACTATAAGTACGATTCCTATATCTAAATTTCCAAGACCCAATTTGTTCAATAAACTGTTATTCATCTGCTTTTCCCACTATTTAGCCTTATTTAATAAATCCATAATTTTCTCAAGTTCTTCATGAGAATAGAACTCAATTTCCAACTTACCGGAGCCGTCATTCTTTGAAGAAGGTGTAATTACTACCTTGGTATCAAGTTTTTGTTTAAGCTTCTCGGCAATATCAAGATATGTTGCTTCGAGTGTCTTATCTACTACCTTTGTCTTTTTGTTAGGCTTTGTCTTGCCCATATTTTTGACGAGTTTTTCTACATCTCTTACGCTTAACTTCTCATCAAATATCTGCTGGGCAATTTTGTACTGCTCGTCAGGATTTTCAATAGAAATGAGGGCTCTTGCATGACCTGTTGTAATCATGTCATCGATTATCATCTCCTGAACTTCCTTGCTAAGCTTTAATAATCTGATGGAATTGGTAACTGCCGTACGGCTCTTGCTAACCTTTTCGGCTACCTCATCCTGCTTAAGATTAAATTCTTCAAGAAGCTTCTTGTAAGCCAATGCTTCTTCTATAGGATTTAAATCTTCTCTTTGAATATTCTCGATTAAAGAAATTTCAACGATTTCCTGTTCCGTATAATTTTTAATAATAACCGGGACTTCTTTAAGGCCGGCTTTCATGGCAGCTCTCCATCTGCGCTCACCGGCAATTATTTCATAATATGTCTTTCGGTCCTGAACAATAATGGGAGAAATAATTCCGTGCATTTTAATTGATTCTGCCAGTTCTTCCAAAGCATCTTCATTAAAATTCTTACGAGGCTGTTCTTTATTGGGCTGAACCTTGCTTATATTAATTAAGGTTGTAGCTCCTTCTATCTTCTTTTCGTTATCTGTTTTTGCAACCTTGGTCTCAACATTCTTTACACTGCTTCCTGACGGAATAAGTGAATCAAGACCTTTTCCCAATCCGCGTTTTACTGCCATTACTACTCTCCCTTCACCAAAAGAAATATTAACCGATAATTTCGTCAGCCAGATTCATATATGCTTCCGCACCGGCTGATTTAGGATCATACATACTTATGGGCTGTCCGTAACTTGGAGCCTCTGCCAATCTGATGTTCCTGGGAATCATGGTATCAAATACCTTATATTCAATATTTTCTTTAACGTTTTCCACAACCTGCTCCGAAAGATTGGTTCTTGAATCGTACATTGTAAATACGATTCCTTCCATTGCCAAATCAGGAGACAGTCTTTCTTTTACAAGATTAATGGTATGAATTAACTGACTTAATCCTTCAAGTGCATAGAATTCACACTGAATGGGTACAAGAACGGAATCTGCTGTGGTCATTGCATTGATGGTAAGCATACTAAGTGACGGAGGACAGTCTATCATAATATAATCGTAGTCTGCTCTTACCCAATCTATTTCGTTCTTTAAAATGAATTCTTTTTTGTCTATTCCGATTAATTCGATTTCTGCTGCAGCAAGATTAACATTTGACGGAATAATAGAAACTCCCGGAACGACATCTTTGATTATAGCCTCACGTACGGAACATTCTCCCAAAAGAAGTTCGTAAACCGTATTTTCGACATCATTCTTATCAACACCGAATCCGCTTGTTGTATTTCCCTGCGGGTCTGTATCGACAACCAGTACCTTCTTTCCTTTAGCTGCAAGTGACGCTGAAAGATTAATGGATGTTGTTGTTTTGCCAACTCCACCTTTTTGATTTGCTATGGCGATTACTTTTCCCATACTTACTCCTTACTGTTTCAAATGTGCTAAAATATTATAGCACTAAAAACCCCTGTCTTCCATATGGATTTTGTCAGTATTATCGGCTATTTTTACCATAATTTTGATATACAAAAATATAGTACAATATATGGTTTCACGAAATGTTTCACGGCACTAGATATTGAATAATAAAAGTAAGTACATTTTGATAATATTTTCATTTATAGTATGTTATTTATCTGCTATGATATTATTAATAATTTTCAAATACAGCCATGGTAATTTGGTGTGAAAATGACTTCTGAAATAATAAATTGTGAAAAAGATGCACTGACAGGATTCCGGTGGTGCATTGTCAATAAAGAAGGTCTTAATGCTTTTGCTGCCGAATCGGATGCTGACGAAGCAGTTAAAAAAGCGCGCCTTCGACTTGAATCTTTCATCAGACGCAAACGGATAAATCCTTTGTTGCAATTTCCCGGCCCGGGATATGGATTTTCGGAAGTTACAGCCTTATGTAGTGCCTGGCAATCTGTTTTTCTATCTGCTGTAAATGTAAAATTACGATATTGCGGAATAATCCCACCGCTAATAGATCAAAATTCCGAACAGTCCCTGTATATTTTGGCCAATTCCTATTATTCCGATACAGAATCACAACCTTTGCTGAGAGATTGTTCCATGATGAAGGGATATCCCGTTTTAGGCTTGGAAATTAACGGAAAAATATATACCGGAACAGGTATTTCAAATACGGAAGCTCTTATTAATTGTGTAGAATACGAAATATTGGAAAGAAAAGGCCATCTTTATTCCGGTATTGAGATTTTATCCACTAATGAAAGCTCTTATCCACCAATGAATCCGTTCCACACAAACGCTGACGACGCGCTCCTTGACTATATTAAAATGGCCGAAAAATACGGTTCTAAACCAAAAGCAAAAAACTTATCGGAAAAAGACTTTTATATTTATCAACTCTATCTTGAAGATTTTGACGCCAGAATCTGTAACGAAACTGCTTTTATTTTTGGAGAATAATTGTTGACGAGCTGTTAGAACAAATAAATGAATTAATCTCAAGGAAGGATAGCCATATGAACAATAATAAAACAGAAGAAATAAATAATTCAAAGCAACTGGGTGACTATATTACAGTTGCTTCTCCCGGTTCCTGGATGATATTTGTTACTGCACTTGTTTTACTTCTAGGCATTATTATTTGGAGTATATTCGGTGAAGTTGAATCAAGAATCGGGACTGTTATTATAGCTGACTCAAAAGGTATTCGTTGTTTTGTTAAGGCAGAAGATATTGATGAAATTAATATAGGGCAAAAAGTATCCTACAGTGACGGCGAATTAATCGTTTCGGAAATTAACGATGAACCTATCATCGTAGATGAACAGCTTAGCGAATACGTAAGATGGTTGGGAGATATAACTCCCGGTGAATATATTTATATAGTTTATTTAAAGGGAGCCGTTAAATCCGGTATATATGACGCAGATATTACTGTAAAAACTATGACTCCTATTTCTCTCATCTATGATTAAGGTAATTAATTTATGAAAAAAGACCAAGTACCGCAAAATAAACATATAGCGCACACTCCTGTCGTAATCCAAATGGAAAAAACAGAATGCGGAGCAGCATGTCTTACAATGGTATTGGCTTACTGTGGATTATACGTTCCTTTATCGCAAATTCGCAGTGATTGTGATACTAACAGAGACGGCGTAAACGCAGCAACAATTTCTAAAGTGGCAAATCAATATGGTTTGAAAGCACACGGCTATAGATATAGTCACGATGCTCTTATGAACAAGGCTACCTACCCATGTATGATTCTATGGGAATACAATCATTTTGTAATACTTAACGGTTTTAGAGGAAAACATGCATATATTAATGACCCTGCCAACGGACAGGTAACAATTCCGTTAGATGACTTTTGGAATTCATATTCTGATTTTTGTATGGTATTCGAAAAAACACCGCAATTTATTCCGGCCGGTAAACCTACCGGTATTCTTTCTTTTGCCGGCGATAAACTCAAAAAGACCAAAAAAACTTTTATTTATATGTTACTTATGACAATAGTATCAGCGCTTATAGGTCTTCTGAGTCCTGCGTTTTCACATATTTTTATTAATAAGCTTCAAACCAGCGTTAATTCGGAATGGCTTATGATACTTTTGCTTATAATGATAGGCGTTGCCATAATACAATTGGTTACGGAAATAATCGGTAGTATTAGCAGATTACGTATAAGCGGACGTTTTTGTGCCATAGGCGCTTCGGATTTTTTCTATCACGCTTTACATCTCCCCATATCGTTTTACAATCAACGTTCTGTCGGAGATATTCAAAGTCGACAGGAGGACAATGAAACCATATCTTCAACACTTATAGAGTCTTTTACACCTTTGTGTTTTGATATGATTTTAATGATTCTCTATCTTACCGTAATGTTGCATTACAGTATTATTCTTACGGTAATAGGCGTGGTTTCAATAATAATTAACCTGTTTCTTTCAGGAATCATTGCCAAACGCCGTGAAAATATAAGCAGAGTTCTTCAACAAAACAAAGGCCGCCTTTACGGTACAACTGCTGCCGGAATCAGTATGATAGAAACTATCAAATCAGGCGGTGCCGAAGAAGGGTATTTTGAACGATGGGCTGATACTCACTCCAAAGTGGTTAACCAAACAACTTCTTATTCTTTGGTTGATGCATTTTTAGGAAACTTAACAAGTGCCATTTCTTCATTATCCAATATTTTTGTACTGTTTCTCGGCGTATTCCTCGTAATGAACGGTAAGCTTACACAAGGTGCAATAATGGCTTTTCAAGGTTACTTGAACCTCTTTTATTCTCCTGTTCGTCTACTTGCCGACACCAGAAACGGAATAATGGAAATGCGTGGAAAAGCAGAGAGACTCGATGATGTCATGAATTACCCCTTAGATCCTATTACTGAGGAGAAGTCTGACATTGTCACACATAAGCAATTATCCGGAAACGTCGAAATGAAAAATGTTTCTTTTAGTTACAGCAAACATTCCGAACAAATTCTTAAAAATATATCATTCTCTGTAAATCCCGGTCAAAGCATTGCCTTTGTGGGTAAATCCGGATGCGGAAAATCAACTCTTGCCAAACTTTTAACCGGACTTTATTTACCTTTGACCGGTGAAATCTTATATGACGGAAAACCTATTGACTCAATAGACCGTGAAACCTTTACCGGGTCTGTGTCTATGGTTGAACAAAATATAATTCTTTTTGATGATACGGTAGCAAAAAACATTCGCCTCTTTGACGATACAATTGATGATTCCGTTGTAGTTCGTGCAGCCAAAGATGCTTGTATTCATGACGAAATCATGTTACGTCCGGGAGGATATCAGCATCACATGCGTGAAAACGGCAAGGATTACTCCGGCGGTCAGCGTCAAAGAATAGAAATTGCTCGAGCTCTTGCATTAGAGCCCAAAATTCTGATACTTGATGAAGCTACTTCCGCACTTGACGCTTTGACAGAGCAGGAAGTATTGGATTCCATAAGTAAGCGAAACATTACCCGTATTATTATTGCTCACAGACTGTCTGCCATACGTAATTGTGACAAAATCTATGTCTTGGACGACGGGGCCATTGTAGAATCCGGAACACACGAAGAATTAATTAATACCGACGGACTCTACAAACAACTTGTAGCAAACGGACAGGAGGCATTCTAATGATTAGTTTTGATGAGCAACTCAAAAACAGACATTGTAATGATGAAGAACTATTCGCAGATGCTTTCCGGGAAATTGCATTCGCCGTAGACTCAAAGAATAGTTCCATCAGCTTTTCCGATTCATACGGGCAACTTACCAATTCCATGTCTGCCGTATTGGAATTTTACAGACTTAAAATAACCGACGAAGGCGACGAAAATCAGTCTATTACCGAACGATTCGAACGTGCATTTCGAACCGCAGGTATTATGTATCGTGTCGTAAAACTTAAAAGAGATTTTTATAAAACAACTTTTTTACCTATGATTGCCATAAGACGTTCCGACAATCATTCAATAGCCCTTATCCCTTCTTCTTTCGGAGGATATCATTATACAGATGAAACCGGGATTAAACATAAGGTAGATAAAAATACTTTTGACCAATTTGAAGATGCAGCTTATGTGTTTTATAAGCCATTGCCCAATCGTTCGCTGTCAATTAAAGATGTACTTCTTTATGCCGTTAATATACTTACTCCCGGAGACAGTATTTCCTTATTATGCAGTTTTCTTTTTTCGGCTTTAATAGGTCTTTTAATACCTCATATTACGAAACTGCTGTTTTCAGAGGTTATCGTAACCGGTAAAGTAAGTCTTCTTTATTCCCTGGGAGTCTTAGCTGTATGTGTTACCATTAGCAGTGCTCTTCTGGAAGTAATAAAAGAATTATTAACGAATCGTGTAAATACTAAAATATCTTCCTGTATTGAAAGCGCAACGATGATGCGTCTCCTTTCGCTACCGGTATCTTTTTTCAAAGAATATAATTCAGGTGATTTGAATGCCCGACTTCTTCAACTCAGTCGACTTACATCATCAATTTTTTCTTTGCTTATATCTGCCGGTATGACAATTATATTTTCGATCATTTATATAATTCAAATGTTTGCCTTTTCTGCAAAATTATCAAAAATTGCAATTGTTGTTATCATCCTGCAAACATTTTTATCCATATGGACTATGAACAAAGAAAAGAAACAAAGTGCACTCCGTCTGGAGGCAATGGAAAAAGAAAACAGTCTTTCCTTCACAATTCTTTCCGCTATTGAAAAAATCAGATTATCCGGTGCCGAAAAGAGAATGTTCGCTCTTTGGGGAAATACTTTCGCCAAAAGATTGCGTACATATTATCATCCGCCTGTCCTGCTTAGTATATTACCTGCATTATCTCTGGCAGCAAGTGCTTTTGGAACTGTATTTTTGTATAGAGAAGCTTTTACAAGCGGTGTAAGTGTTGCAGATTATTATGCTTTTAATTCAGCCTTTTCTATGGTCTCTTCGGCATTTATCATGCTTGGTTACACTCTTAAGGGAAGTGCGGGATTGGGAGCTGTGTTAAATAATGTATCACCTATTTTTAAGACCGAACCCGAAAATAACGAAAAGAAAACTTTACCCGATAAATTAACGGGAAACATAGAACTTAGCCATCTCAGTTTTTCTTACGAAGATTCTCAACTTCCTGTTATAGATGATTTTTCTTTAAAAATAGAAAGCGGACAATATGTGGCTATTGTCGGTAAAAGCGGTTGCGGTAAGTCTACTTTAATCAGATTAATAATGGGATTCGAAAAACCCGATAACGGTGCGGTATACTTTGACGGTCATAACAGCTCTACCATTGATATGCGTTTCGTGCGACGTCAGATAGGTCTTGTTATGCAGGATAGTTGTTTGTTACACGAATCAATATTAGACAATATTATTCTTTCCAATCCGCGTCTTACCGAGGAAGAAGCCTGGCAGGCAGCCAAAATGGCCAATATCAACGAAGATATTCAAAAAATGCCAATGCAAATGCAAACTATTATAGGCGAAGGATCATCCGGAATTTCAGGCGGTCAAAAACAACGTTTGTTAATTGCAAGAGCCGTAGCCGGTAACCCGAGTCTGCTGATTTTTGATGAGGCCACATCAGCTTTGGACAATATTGCTCAACAACAGGTGTCCGAAATGCTGGATAACCTGAAATGTACAAGAATTGTTGTTGCTCATCGTTTGTCAACTATTCGACTTTGCGACAGAATCATTGTTATGGATAAAGGAAAAATTGTAGAAGACGGAACATACGATGAACTAATTAAAAATAACGGTCTGTTTAATAAACTCGTAGCAAATCAGCAGATTGATGCTTAATTATTGAGGATTATATATGTACTATGCATTAAACCCTGTTTATCGCTTATGCGGATACCGCGGGATGCCTTACATCCTATACCATAAACATATACATGAATTTGTGGGAATTTCATCAAAAGATGCCCAACTTATCGAATCCTGCGACGGAATAAGCGATATACCCCCAACTCCGAATTTGGAATACCTGGTATCATCACGTGTTCTTCTTAAATCAGAAACACCTATTGTATCAAAGGGCGAACAAAAATATACCTTTTACGACAATAGGTATTTTAAAAGCGTTGAATGGGCAATTACATCAAGTTGCAATTTAAACTGTCGACACTGCTTTGTTGCGGACAATGACCAAAAACGGCATGATATGTTTTCCCTTGAAGAATCCCGCATTTTTATAAAAGAATTGGTCAATTGCGGAGTAAATGAAGTTCACTTAACAGGCGGAGAACCTCTGACTCATCCTGGTTTTATGCAAATTCTTCAGGAAATTACAGATGCCGGACTTAGTATTGAACGTATAATCACAAACGGTTTATTGGTTAATGAAGAATTATTTGAAAAGTTAAGAGCGTTAAACCAATCTCCTATGTTTGCGGTAAGCTTTGACGGCCTCGGAAAACATGAATGGTTACGTAATACTCCAAACATCGAGCAAAAGACTTTGGATAAAATAAAACTTATTAAAGATGCCGGTTTTGATGTATCGGTACAAATGAGTCTTCACAGAGGGAATATTGACAGTGTTTGGGATACTGTTCAATATTTAGAAAAAATGGGAATACGTTATATGCGTATGATGCGTACAGGTGAAGCTCCCAGATGGTTAAAGTATAAAGACTTATCTTTATCGGCTGAAGAATACTACGATTTTGCCCTTGATTTTATTGAAAAATACATTAAAGCCAACGGCAAAATTTCTATTTCCATATGGGAAGTTCTATGGTACGATAATCACGAAAGAATCAAGGTAAGACCTTTTAATAAAAAGGCTGATTCCGACAAACAACCGGCATGTACAGATGCTCATTTTAATTTTTTTGTGGGTTCAACAGGTGAGGTTAGTCCATGTATTCCTCTTTCAGGAGGATTAATGGCAAGAGGTATCAGCATGGGAAATGTCAAAAGCGTATCCCTGCAAAGTATCTTATCCGATTCACCTCTGACACAACATACGTTTAAAACCCTTCGTGATTTATGGGGCGTGAATTCACAATGCAACGAATGTAAATACAAATATTTGTGTTGTGGAGGCTGCAGAGCAATAGCGTATGGATTAACAGATGATTTTAACGGTATTGATCCTCTTAAATGTGTATTCTTTAAAAGCGGATATAATGATAGACTCAATTCCATAATTAATTCGTGCTCCTAATGGCGATTAATATATTTTAAGGTCTGAACAGTGATTACTGTTCTTGTTGTTACTAAAGGAGGTATAAATATGGCTGTTGCACAGGTAGAAGCTTTTTATCAAAAAGTAATGGAAAATGAAGAACTTAAAGAAAAAGTTATGGCTATTTCGGGTACCCCGAAAATTGTTGCTGAAAATGTCGTAGCTATTGCAAAAGAAAACGGATTTGATGTCACAGTAGAAGACTTCAAGGAATTCTACTATGATCAGGCAGAAATGGATTCTAACGAAATGGAACAGATTGCCGCCGGAAGAAAAGGTCATTCAGAATGCTTCGGTGACTGGGATGATGAGTGTCAAAAAGTTTGTGGTGAAATGTGCGGTAATTTCTTAGGACATTACATGGGAAGACAACGTTAGTATATTGTTAATAAACTATACGAGGGTAGTATCATTCCATAGATACTACCCTCTAATTAATTTTCTGAATATATTATGTAAAAATGAATAAACATATACTTTTTATAGGCTGTGGCAAAGGCGGAGAAATCTTAAACTATCCGGATACCGATTCATATATAACAGCTCTTGAACCCGATGACAACTGCAGATTAGAAGCCTCAAGGAGACTGACAGCTCGAAATAATGTAACCCTGCTGCCAAATAGTATTTTTAAATTTGATTCAGATATCTTTGACGAAATTTTCCTGATTTTCCCGGCTCCTCCCATGCTCTTCTTTCATAGTGACGAATTATATGAAAAGATATCCTGTCTTTTGAAGAAAAACGGAATTTTTACTTTGTTTTCGGAAATATGGCCTGATAACAAAAATATGATGACCTGCCTAGGATGCGAAAAACTTAGTTTGTTAATGAAAGAAAACGGATTTTGTGTCTCCGAAGATATTCTTCAAATAACAGAACTGCCCGAATATGTTCGTAATGCAGACTTTTTAAGCAAAGCAACTGATGATATAGATTTACATTTTCGTAAAATCACAATTTCTCGAATACCTTAATTAGATCCGTTTGTGACGGCACATTTTGCTTAAAAGTATGCTGAATTGATTTCATAACTTTCACTAATTCTTTATAATTACAGGTATTTTTTTGTGCACAATCTGCGCATTCAAAACACTCCGGCCAATTAAACAAATCGAATATCTTATCATTGTCACCATATTTCATACATATACCGATTGTTTTTTCATCAAATAAACATTTCATTAATTGCTTAATAATATCTTCCGATGAGTTTCGGGCTTTTTCCTTCCAAAATACACAAAGAGCGTTGCATAGCTTACGATTATATACTTCTGCATTATTGTTTAGATATTCAATCATATGTTTATTTGCTTCTTCATAAAGTTCACAGGCAGCTGCAAACAAAGCATCTATTAATTGATTATCCAAATTACACAGCCTACGGGAAGAATTCAATAAAAACAGCCCGTTTGGCAAAAGCGGAGTTGATATTCCCTCATAAAGAATATAATCAATCGTTTCTTTAAGCTTTTTGCAATCTTCCTTAGAAGCATTACGTGGAGAAATAATTGTTTTTTGCAAATTAGCCAATTGAATCGTAGCTATAAAATCATCTCCGTCATCATATATCAAATCAAGCTCACTCATTTGCGGAATATATACGTAATACGAAGGAAATCCCAAATAACTTACATCACGTATATACAAACTGTAACCGCTTTCCTTAAGCAAATCGGTTAATATTCTCAAATCTTCTTCATCATTTGCGCCACTTATTGAAAGCTCGCTAAACCTATAGGTCGGATTTTCATTAATAATTGAAGACGGCCACGGAGAAGTACCTCGAATTGTTGCATCACAAAACTGTCGGCAGTATAACGACATTTCTTCTCTGGTCGTAGGAAATTCAAGGGTTTCCTTTGTAAATCGTTCAGAAATATCTTCTTTACTTCCCTGAAAAATCTCTGTTAAACATCTTTCAAGTGCTATCTCAGGTCTTAGATCAGCTCCTAAATGAAATGTGAATTCATCCTGTTCATTTCTAAGAAGTAATCCTAATACAGGAAGTTTTCGATTTAACGAACAATCCCTTATTTCAAAACTGTATCCTTCCTCTTCCAGCATTTTAAGACGTGACAATACCTGTGTTCCTTCAAATAACTCAACCGGCACCGTAGGAGGCGTAATACATTTCATATATATTTCACGCATAGAATAACGTTCCATAATTTCACATATACCATGTGCCATTGCTTCAGTAGGTGTATTTCCCGAACACATGCCGTTTGTACCCGTAAAATTATAGATTAATTCAACAGGTAAACGTCTTACCTTATCTTGTATAACATCATAAAAAGGGGCACTGATTACGGAATTTTGTTCATAGGCCTGTTTAATAACGTCCTGAGGCTTTTTATTTGATAAAAAACCAAAAGCTTCATCCAGTATATCTTTACATTCTTCATATATTAAAGATGCACTTACATTTTCTTCATCAGGACCGAATCTGAACAATTCCGTCGTAAATTTAAGCTGTCTGTTCGGAAATAAAACACCGTTTTGCAATCGTTCCATGAATTCGGCATAAGCACTGGCCAAGGCATAACGCATATTCATACCTTTACCGTTAGTACCTACACCAAATGACAGCAATTCTTCATCGCCGGTCATTACACGAGCACAGGATACATCAGCCGGTAATCCGTAAAAACATCTTTCAATTGTAAACAATCCGCATTTTTCAAGCGCATTTCGTATTTGATTTATGGTACTTAGGGGTTGTTTGGTTTTATATGGACGTTTATTTTCTGTATTCATCAAATATTTCTCTCCATCCTTGAGAAAACAATTCACACATATCCGGATCAACATTATCCATACTTCCGGTTTGGGTCAAAGCATATGCTCTGCAACCCATTCCGCACTGTGCAAAAAAAGAACATTTATCACAATTCGGATTTTTGGTAAGACGTTCTTTTTTAGTTGCATAACGGAATCTGTCCAAGGAAGAACTCTTCCATGATTCAATAAGTCCATCCTTAAGAATATTGGGCATTTCCTCTTGTATTTTTGTTCCCACAAATCCTTGACAGGGCATCAGTGTACCATCCGGAAGAAGAAATGAACCGCAACTGTTTCCGAAGCATTCCGGACTGTCGGCTGTATATTCTTTAGCGTTTTTTCCGGAACAAAAATTCTCAATTACCATTGCAAAAGGCTTATTATCACCTGTCCATCGTTTATACAAAGGTAATGCGACCTTTGCAATTTCTTCCATTGATAAACGTTTTTCGTTCATATATTGTCCTAATGACTGAGCTCTGTTAATAAACCATCCGGAAGGTGACAATTCCTTAATAACATCATATGTCGATATTAAGCTGTCGATATTTTGTCGCATTAAGGTTGTAACCATAACCGTTACAAAACCTCTTTTTAGTGCAGCGGCAGTATTTTTTAATACTATACTTTCAATTCCCGCCTGCCCTCGTATTAAATCATGAACTCCGACTCCGTCAAAACTAATCAGAAAATCCGGATGCTGATTATTCTCCAGCAAAAAATCAAATATCTCATCATTAAGTAAAACGGCATTAGTCGATATATGAGATATACTGACACCGGCTTTGGACAATTCGGATACTATAAATTTGAAATGAGGCGATAAAAGTGGTTCTCCGCCTGTCAGAGTAACTACCGGAACATGGGCATTTGTTATTTCCGAAATAATCTTCTTAATATCGTTTAGACTTACCCCCTCTATTTTCTCGGGTGAATTCATAAAACAATGAATACAATGTAAATTACATGCTTCCGTAATTGCCCAGTTAATTTCCTTTAGAACCGGACACGGAGTATATATGTATTTTTGGTACTCAAACAAACCTTCGCCTTTATTACAAGGAACAACAAATCCCATATCCATTAATTGTGTTAACTGATTACGATGTTTGGGTAAAAAAGCCGGAGAAGAAAAATCAGACATTCCGTCACAGGACTTAATGACATATTCATAATCTTCGCAGTTTACAAACTGATGGGCATATTCTTTTTCAACCAGCGCCAAAGCACAATCCGACCATCCTCTAAGTATGAACTTGTCCGAAATTCGTGCATACATTTCACTCATTATTTACAAGTTCCTCCACATAAGCAATAAACTTATCATAATATCCGCCTTTAAAAACAGCACATTTCGTTTTTTCACGACTGAAATAATCTCCGCTTTCGATAAGTGATGCAATTCGACAACCACTTCCGCAATCGGCAAAGTGTTCACAATCATTGCACTGTAAACTGCGAGATAATACTTCCTTCTTTTTCAAATCACAATAATACCTTAGTTTTGAATCGGTCCATGCTTCAATATATGATGAATTTAAAATACTCGGCATATCTTTTGCTACCTCGGTACCGATATAACTTCCGCATGGCATAAGCCTTCCATCCGGAGAAATATACGGATAATATTTGGAAGCAAGACACTCATATCCGTCTGCAGTGAATAAACGTCCGTTTCCCATATGTAACATTTCACTGCCTTTTTTATTAAATGCACCAAAAAACCATAGTAAAAGATTGATAGGTCTGTCTTTTTTAACCCACAAATCAATAAGATTCTTAAGTGCATCTACAATTTCCTGAACAGAACTTTTACTGTTATTGTTTTTCCAATTTCCAACCTCTACAGGCGGCGCAATCCACCAACTGTCAATTCCAAGGTCAACTAATGTATCAAGTGTTTGCGGAATATGGGGAAGCACCACAGAATCTACACTTGATATAATTACAACCTTATATCCCCGTCTAATCAATGTTTTTATTCCACGAATAGTATCTTCTTCCGCATTGGGTACTCCTCGCATATAATTATGAGTCCCTACACCGTCAAAACTTACTTTAAAAATAGGTTTATAGCCAATTTCCTCGATTTCATCAAGAAGATTATCCGTAATCAATGAAGCATTAGAAAAAATTTCAGTAATATTTATATGCTTTTTACGCATTCTGCGTAACAATTCCATTATTTCAGGACATAAAAAGGGTTCTCCGCCTGTAAATGAAATATCAAAAATATTAGCCTCCTCCAGCATATCAAGAATATCAAACATCTCTTGCGTTGTTGTTTCACGATATGTATGTTTAGGCGCTTCCATATAACAATGCTTACATTTGAAATTACAATTATTGGTTAATGACCATAGAACACTCTTGGTAACAGGACATGCTGCATAACGATATTTCTGAGCAGGATCAAGCTCTTTACTATCATCATCATTTATTTCAACTATTCCCAAATCTATATATTTTTGTAAAACGGCTCTCTGAGTCGGGAGAAACAATGCCGATGCAAAATTATGCTTACCGTCACAAGACTCAATAACAAAACGTTCTTCCTCGGGAATAAACATCATTTCGCCGTTACGCCAATTAACAAGCGCATATTCAACACTTTGCCAGCCACGTAACAGCCAGTCGTCATTTAAGACGGCATAAATGCATTCATCGTTTATCATATTCAGCCTCCCTTAAATAAAAGCTTTCCTGTAAATGCTCTTTCATCACCATACAGCTATAAGGATCTTTTTTGTAAATCGAACCATTATTAATAAGTGCACTTGCTCTGCATCCGGTACGACACTTATTCAGCAAATCACAATCTTTACATTCAAAAGAATGTTCCAATACATCCTCATATGTAATATTCATTACGGTTTTTAGCGTATCACTTTGTAAACATTCATCTACACTATTATCAAGAAGACTTGGAAATTTCTTAACCAACTCGGAATCTGTATATGCAGAACAGGGCATTAATCGTCCGTCTTCCGAAAGATACGGAAATTGTCGGCATTCATGACATGCCGGTAATTTAATATCAAATTCGGAGGTTACATTTTTAACTCCTTCACGATAAGAATATAATCCCTCAAGACCAAGTGTCATGGGACGATTATCCTTTAACCAACGTATTTGTATATCTTCACACGCTTTTGCAAAAATATCTGTACTTGGAACCGTCAGATTTCTTGCGCATCCGAAATGCATAGGACGTCCTATTCCCCACTCATTTATCTTAAGTTCTTTCATACATTCATAAGTTTGAGGAAGAGATTCCAAATTCTCGGAATCTATACAAGTTGTAACACTTACTTTAAATCCTCTGTCTAACAATAAGCGAATTCCTCTTAAGGTATTTTCTTCCGCATCTTTAGTTCCGCGAATACGACTATGATGTCCTACACCGTCAAAACTCACGTGAAAATGCGGCGTAAAACCCCGTTCGGTAAACATATTTAATTTTTCATGGGTAATTAATGTTGCATTCGTAAGAATATTAGAAATGTTCATGCCGATATCACTTGCATGATCCAGCAATTCGGGAAGACATTTTAGAGTAAAAACTTCTCCTCCCGTTAATATAAGTTCCGTAGCACCGGCTTTAGACAGCTTGTCCATAAAACTTATTAATATATCAATATCAAAAGGGACATTATTATTTAAAGGTGCTGACATATAGCAATGTTCACACTTTAAATTACACACACCTGTAACTGCCCAAAATACACCCTTTATCGCACCCGGATATTGTGAGCTATATCCTTTACAGCACGGAAATGCAAGCTTTGAGCGGCACAATTCTTCAGCTATTTTTCGGTGCTTATCAAAAAAAGCCGGGGAAGAAAAGTCGTTGTTACCATCCATTGCCTGTACAACGTACTTTACATCTTTACTTAAAGAATCCAAATTCAATTCGGAATTTATCATATAAAAGTGTCGCATATATCCTCTATCTGCTTCATCTAAACACTAATAAATTATATCATGCGTAATTTTTTTGGTCTATATTTCACTTTTCTTATAATACTTTGATATAATTATTTATATTTTTTGGGAGGAATTTACAATGAATGACATTTCTAAACAACCAAAAGCACCTAAGGATCCCGTTAAAAAGGGCCAATCCTTTTATGTAATTAAGGACCACGATGTATTCGGTTCTCCGGCTCCTGACGGAAGAGGTATCCAATATCTTTACCAAAGTGACGGAAGATTACTTAACAGTGCACGCTTAATAGGCGGTATCGAAGACGAAGAAGAAATCGAACTGTTAAAAACAGTTGAAGGCTTCAAAAAACTGGTAAATCAGGTTGGTGTTTCCCTTGAAATGGATGCGTATAATACCGAAGTTACTTTTGCTTTTCAGATGTACGGAAAAACAGATACCTATGTAACAGGAACAACTATTTACAAGACTATTAAAGCGGATGGTTCCGAAACTTTAATAAATCTTGACGACGTTACCTGGTCGGATGACGATACCGTTCCCGGTCAGTTCAGATTTGAATTCCCCAAAGCTAACATGTATGGAAAAGCTTCCGTTAAGTTCTACTTAAATGACGGATATACTGCTCCTGTAATGGAAGACGAACCTCCCGTTGATTTTGATTCACCTTATTACAAAGATATAATCGGAAACTCCGTAATTTCTCCCGGCAATAATGCACGACTTAAAAAAGCTATAAACAAGGCCCGTTCCGGCAAAGATACCACCCTGGCCTTTATCGGTGGTTCAATTACTCAGGGCGCCGGCGCGGTTCCCATTAATCTTAACTGCTATTCTCACAAAATACTTGAAGGTTTCCAAGAACTTACAGGTACTGTAAATTCCGATAATGTTAAGTATGTTAAGGCAGGGGTCGGCGGAACACCTTCCGAACTCGGAATGCTAAGATATGAAAGAGATGTTCTTAATGACGGGAAGATAACTCCCGATGTGGTAGTAATAGAATTTGCCGTTAACGACTTAGGTGACGAAACAGAAGGCCGCTGCTACGATTCTCTCGTTCGAAAGATATACGATGGTCCCGGTAATCCTGCAGTAATTCTGCTTTTTGCCGTATTCCAGGATGATTTTAATCTTCAGGACAGACTTATACCTGTCGGAAAAGCATATTCTTTACCTATGGTAAGCACCAAAAACGCCGTTACCGAACAATTCTACAAAAAAGCTCCCGAAAGAGTTATTACTAAAAAACAGTATTTCTATGACTGCTTCCATCCTACCAATGACGGTCATAAGATTATGGCAGACGGTGTTATAGAATTACTTAAGCAGGTAGATAAAGCATCTGAAGACAAAGAAATCACTACACTTAAAGATATTAAGGCTCCTATCGGTGATGAATTCGAAGATGTAAAATTACTTGACAGAATCGACAATAAATTTAATGCCCAAATTAAAGAAGGCGGCTTTAGTGACAAAGATGATGATATTCAAAAGGTCGAAAGAGACCTTGATATTGCAGCAACTCCAGAATTCCCCAATAACTGGATGCACGTTTTGGGAAATAATGATCCTTTTGTAATGGATATAGAATGTAAATCAATACTTATCATCTACAAAGACAGTGAAAGTCCCAGCGTCGGTTCAGCTAATGTCTACGTAGACGGCAATCTTGTTAAAACCATTAATCCCCACGATGTTGGCTGGACACACGCTAATGCATATATCATTCATGAAAGCAAAGAAACCTCTATGCATCATGTTGAAGTTAAGATGGTTGATGGATATGAAGACAAGTTGTTTACTATTCTTGGATTTGGCGTTTGTTAGTGTGACAATAGGGACGATTCTTTTTGTCACATTTTAGGAAATTAATTAGATACTGCAGAACGGATATAGTATTATCTATTTCACGTCAGCACTCTTGCAGTTCTAAGTGTTGCAATTAAGTATTTTTCTTAACGGCACGGCACCGAACTATTCGCCATCCATGGCTCAATTAGTTCTTGCGATTATAAACAAATCAAAAATGTGACAGTAAGAACCGTCCCTACTGTCACATTTTGTTATTAACCGTAAATACGAATTTGTGAATTACAATAAGGACAACTGTAACTCGAACTACCGTCATTTAGATTAATATAATATATCTTTTGACATTTAGCATTTCTACAAGTAACCGGATATTTACTTGTGTCTGCACCGCCGGTTACATTTTCAAGTTCATCTGCCTTAATTTCAAATGATTTTAAATTGTCATTTATCATGTTAATCCTCCTGTTTATTATCATAAATTATTGTTACTTAATATAATATACGAAGATAAAAGAAAATAGTATACAAAGACAGAGATTTTTCTTCTATATTTTTTATCTTAACTTAATTTTTCTGCGATATAATAATTCCATGGTAATTGATTAAAACATCTATATTTATGGAGCAATTTTACGTTGAAAATCGGAATTATAAGCGATATTCACAGCAACTATCGCGCTTTTGAAGCTTGTATTGAATATTTTAAGAAAGAAAATGTAGATTATTATCTCCTTCTTGGTGACTACGTATCCGATACTCCCTGTCCCGAAAAGGTCATGGAAATGGTATATTCTTTGCAAAAAGAATATAAAGTTCTGATGGTACGCGGTAACAGAGAAGATTATTTTCTGGAGGATAAATTGAATGATAAGGGTTGGAAAGACGGTTCCGCAACAGGAAATCTTCTCTACACCCGTGAACGACTCACAGAAAATGACTACAGGTTTTTTGAAGAACTTCCCATTTCGGATAAGTTAGTATTAGAGGGGTATCCGTCTATATCTTTTTGCCACGGGTCGCCTGCTTCCACGAGGGAGCATATCTATATGGATACGGAAACTTCCGATAAATGGCTGGATTCTATAGATACGGACTACCTGATATCAGGCCATACTCACCAGCGCTGTATATATAAGCATAACGGCAAAACTTACATAAATACCGGTTCCTGCGGTATTCCGATTAGTAATGCCACAAATGCCGAGTGTGTTTTGTTGACGAGTGTAGATAATAGCGGTCTAACAGATTGGAAAGTTGACTTCCTTTCGTTACCCTATGATACCAAAGCAGTTGTTGAAGAAATCTTTACGTCAGGCCTATATGACCGCGCCCATTGGTTTATGAATTCCAATATTCAGACTCTCACGAGCGGTATAGACCGAGCATCATATATGGTCGGCAAAGCGTATGACTTAATGGGCAAAGCGTATAATAATCTGACGGATGAATTTCCGACAGAAGAACATTTTAGACTGGCGGCTCAAGAACTCAATATTCCTGATTATGCCCATAACCGCAATCCTATATACATTAGAATGGCAACCCCGGCTGATGCTGATAAGCTTCTTTCCATTTATTCATATTATGTAAAAAACACAGCTGTTACATTCGAAACCGAAATTCCTTCTGTGGAAGAATTCCAAAACAGAATACGTGAAATTCGAAAATCCTTTCCCTATTACGTTGCCGAGAAAGATGGAAAAATATTAGGTTTTGCTTACGCATCAACTTTTAAAACCCGAGCAGCTTATGCCTGGGACAGTGAATTATCAATCTATATTGACAAAGATATACATCGACAGGAAATCGGAAGTCTTCTTTTGGATGCTATCGAAACTACCTTAACTCGGCAGGGAATCATTAATCTCTACGCAGTGATTGCTGATACTCCACGCGACACACAATATCTTCCGAAAGAAAGTATTTCTTTTCATAAAAAACACGGATATATTGAAGAGGGTCGTCTTTCAAAGACAGGCTCTAAGTTTGGCGAATGGTTTGATACGGTATATCTGGTAAAGCATCTTGCCGATAACATTGATAATCCACCAAAACCACAACCATATTTTACGGAATTTACTTTTGAGAGAATCACTTATGAAAGATAACAAAGAACTTTTTGAAAATATGCCCGTTTCAAAGGCTGTCAGTCGTATGGCAATTCCTACGATAATAGGTCAGCTAATTGTTCTTATATATAGCATGGCTGATACGTTTTTTATAGGAAGAACCAATAATCCACAAATGGTAGCGGCCGCCTCACTCATACTTCCGTTATTTAATATTGCTCTTCCGATTGCTTCGGTAGCAGGCGTTGGTGGCGGATCTTTAATTTCAAGACTCCTTGGAAATGATAAAAAAGATGATGCACAAAAAGTATTTAGCTTTTCCGTATATATTTCTATCATAGCTGCATTAGTATATTCTTTGTCTATTCTGATATTCATGCAACCAATACTAAACTTGTTGGGTGCCAGTAGTGATACTTATAACTATGCTTATCAATATGCCATTTGTGTAATTGTGCTCGGAGGCCTTCCTACCATTCTTACGAATGTACTTTCCAATATGATTAGAAGCATTGGCGAATCGGGCAAAGCCGGATTTGGCGTCACTCTCGGCGGTGTAATAAATATTATTCTTGATCCTATTTTTATGTTTATACTTTTGCCAAGGGGAAATGAAATTATAGGCGCAGGAATTGCAACCTGTCTTTCTAACATCATTTCATGTATATATTTTATAGTTACTATCATAAGAATGCGACATACTTCCGTTCTTACGTTGTCTTTACCTAAGCACTGTCCTAACAAAGACAATATCCTTATGATATTTACCGTTGGCATACCGGCTGCAGTTGCAACCCTGCTATTTGACATAGATTATATAGTTTTGGACAAGCTGATGTCGTCTTACGGTGATATTGCTCTTGCTTCAATAGGAATCGTTCTTAAGGCCGAAAGATTACCTCTAAATATCGGAATAGGCATTTGTCAGGGAATGGTACCAATAATTGCATATAACTATGCTTCCAAAAATTATACCCGTATGAAAAAAATAGCAAGCTTTTCCCTTAAATGCGGAATTATATGCGCCCTCATCAGCATTACACTATATGAAGTATTCGCACCGTATATTATGCAATTTTTCATAAATGATTCTCAAACAGTTACCCTTGGCACTAATTTTTTGCGAATCAGATGCCTTGCAACATTATTTATGTTTTTAAGCTTTTATCATGTTCACCTGTTTAACGGTTATGGACGCGGTAAAGAAGCTCTTTTCCTTGGAGTTATGCGATGGGCGGTCTTTAATATTCCCATGCTGTTTCTTCTAAACACTATTTGCGGTATGTACGGTCTCGTATGGTCACAGCTTGCAGCAGATATTTTGACTGTCATTCTCTCGTTTATCGTCCACAAGCAATTTTTAAATAAAATGTGACAGTAGGGACGGTTCTTTTTGTCACATTTTTGAACATTTAAAAAGTGGGGATGTTGTTATTCATTTATTTTTATTAGGGAGTTCTCGTGTAGTTCTTAGTGTTGCCTTCTATCAGGCATGAGCCTGCAGGATGCAGGCGAAAGAACCAACTGAGCCATGGATGGCGAATGGTTCGGTGCCGTCATATTAACCAAATCATTAAATCTGCAACACTTAGAAATACTAGAGAACGTACTTAAAAATAAAGGAATAACAACATCCCCACATTATTTGTAATCTAAAATGTGACAAAAAGAACCGTCCCTACTGTCACACTCAATAACCTAATTCCTCGCCAACAAGAATTACCTTGATTCTTCCGGGAATTCTGGAAGCTCTGGTAACTACTATCTGGCAGCAAATGGTATTTTCAAGACAGTTTCCGCACTGACCCGTCTTTGCACACGGGCTATCAACATTAAGTCTTGTAGTATTGGGTGGTGATGCGAAATTACGAACTCTTTCGATTCCGGACTCCACATCTGTAACAATTTTGTTCATGCCCGCTACGATTATTACCTCATCGGGACCGTAAATAAGATATGCAACTCTGGAACCTGCACCATCAATATTAATAAGTTCGCCGTCAAGGGTAATAGCATTTGAACTCATTAAAAATACATCTGATGTACTGATTTTAGCTTTCATTTCTTTTTGAGCTTCTGGAGTTTTGTAATCCTCGCGTTTAATCAATGTATGTCCTGCTTTTTCGGCAATTTCCTTAAAACCGTTTTCATCTATTGTCATTGATCCGCCGTACGAAATAATCTTTTTACTGTCTCCGAGAAGTTCTAAGAATTTATCCTGCGCCTCTTTTACATTATCGCAGTAATATCCTTCTATCTTACGAGCTTTCATTTTATTGATGATAGAATTTGCCTGTTTCCTATAAAATTCCTTTTTAGATTCATTCATAAATTTATCCTCCTTAAAAAACGTGGCAAAAGGACCGTCCCTACTAGAGCCACTGAATAAAGGCTGTTTTATCTTCGCTGTTATATCCTGCTTTACGATAAAAGTTTAAAGTAGTTTCTTTCTTTGAACCCGTAAGCAACATCATTTTATAACAGTTGTTATCCATCGCTATTTCTTTAGCATAATTAAGACATTGTGTTGCTAACCCCTTACCACGATAATTTTCATCGGTAACAACATTTTCGATAAAAGCATATGGTCGCTGCCCATGTGTCAGATTGGGAATTATAACACAAACACATGAAGATACAATTTTACCATCCTCTTCGGCAACAACAATATGATGATCTTTGTCATTAATAATTTTATTCCATTTTTCAATTATTTCCGGTGTCTTTTCGGGCATTGGGTTATCATGCAGCTGCATATACAATTCCATTAATCCCTGAAAATCACTATCTACCAATTCTCTAATCATTTTAATTTTCCTATACAATATTATCTGAGACTACGAAGATATTTCTTCTGTTCCGGTGTAATCCTGTAACTTTCCACTGCTTTTTGAATTGCCTTTTTATGTACCGGCGGCGTAAGCCTTCTGTTTTCTATAAACGGTATCACCGCATCATATTGTTTAGCAAGTGCCGTAGCAAAATACCAGGCAATCATCATATCTATATAATACTCGTCACTGTGAACGGATGCCACCTGTTCAACATACTTAATATTAAATTCTTCATCTAAAAAGTGTATCATCAGTAATTCAATGGCAAACCGAATGGTATACACTTTGTCCGAAGCTAACCATTTATTAATATAGGGTAAAAGATATACTTTATTCTTAACAAAAACTTTAGGTCTTAACTGATCACATGCTGCCCAATTATCAATATAAGGAAGGAATCGTTCTACTTCTTTTATACATTCATCAAAATCTTTAATCTCATTAAGCAGATAAACATGGAGCTGATTTTCATCATAATACTTATGAGGAAGATTATTTGTGAAACGTGAAACATCACCGGCTTTGAATAATTCTTTAGCGTAACTACGCAGGTCCGGAGTACGAACTCCTATAATTGTCTCTTTAGCTACTGTTGGAATCAGTCGACTGTGAAACTCCCGAAAATCATCATCCTTAAGGCGAAATAATTCATTTCTGATTTCATCTGTTAACATCAATTCTAAGTTCTCCTAAGTTCAATCACTTCTTTGCATTTTTTAATAGATTCACCGTTGGCAATTCTGTCTTCAACTATTTGTCTAATTTTAGCACACCATTCATGGGTTTTTAATATATCAGTGCATAATTCACTAATAATAGCATCCCCTTCGGCTATAGCAGAATCATATTGTTCCTTAGATAATTCACCGGATTCATATGCTGCATCAAGTTCATCTCTATCATCAATTTTGATATCACCTTCAGGAGTGAATATTACATCAAGGTATTTATCTATATAAGTTACTATGCCGTATTCATCAAACTCAATTCCATCAGTAACATCTACATACCATATTGATGGCTGATATTTACTAATGGCAGGGAAAGGATATAACTTTCTTTCTTCATCATAAGTGCCATCCGGAAAATATTTAACAGTAATGACTCTGTTACAATTATCGGGAATCAACTCAAGCCAACACATTCCTTCACCTGTTACCTGAATTCTTCCGGCCTTTGGTGTCTCCCAGTAATTGGCTTCGCCATCAGTTAATCTGATAAGACAAGCTATACCATGAAAGAAACTCTCATCTATTCTCATCTGATAATATGGATAATATTGAAATCCCCAACCATCTCTGTTTAACTTCTTATGTTTCACACTAACCCCCAAGACTTACTTCGTAAGTTTAATTAACAATTTGAAAACTTAATATCATAGTAGTATCAACACATATACCAATATATTGTTTCATGTTTCACGTGAAACACTAGATGTTGTTACTTCCCGTTTGTCCTAATATTATGGTTGCTCTAAAATTAATTCTAACATCAATCCATTTTTCACAAAACACACATCCTTTACTATTATGTTTCACAATTTTTACATACCCAATGTTTCACGCCTAATTCCACAAGCCTTTGTCACACAATAAATCTGCCAACACTAAATATTGTATTTTACACCCCAACTCCCACCTCATGTTTCACGTGAAACAAAACACACACCCTTTACATATAAAACATCCAAATTTACAAACACATTATGTGTTTTTTACTGCTGAACTTTCTATTTTTCTTATGGTAGTATCGTGTATTTCTTAGTGACAACAAATTACAGGTATTCGCAAACAGGATGTTTGCGAAAGAACCAATTGAGCCATGGATGGCGAATGGTTTGGTGCCGTCCCATTAAATGTTACTGTACATATTTGTCACTTAGAAATACTAGATACGTACATAGAAAAACAGAAAGTTCAGCTGTAAGAGATTCTAATATGTTTGCAGAAGAACCAATTGAGCCATGGATGGCGAATGGTTCGGTGCCGTCCCATACAAACTAAAATTTATCTGCAACACTTAGAAATACTAAGTAGCGTACATCGAATACTAATTTCCTATATCTACTTCTACGTCCACAAATTAATTAAAAAAGAAGGAGAACACTTTCGTGTTCTCCTTCAACCCCCAACATAAGAACCATTTTAATATAGTTCTACAAGATTATTTCTAATAGCAAACACAGCTGCCTGTGTTCTATCATTAACATCAATCTTCTTAAATAAATTGGAAATATGATTCTTAACAGTTCTTTCTGTAATATCAAGATTATCTGCAATCTCTTTATTAAATCTTCCGCCTGCTATCTGCTTAAGAATTTCAACTTCTCTCTTTGTAAGTGATTCAATCTTCTCTTTATCAATATCTCTGTTAATAAGTCTTGAATTAAGTGCGGGAATAAGATTTGCCTGGATATATGAACCACCTTCCATAATCTTATATATTGCTTCCTTTAATTCTTCAGATCCGGAATCCTTAAGAACATATCCGTCTGCACCAATATCTACAGCTTTAACAAGATATTCAACTTCACTATGAACAGTCAGCATAAGAATCTTAATTGTGGAATTCTTATTACGAAGTTGTGTTAATACATCAATACCATTCATATTGGGCATGTTAATATCAAGCAAAAGTATATCCGGATTAACTCCATCTTCCAAAATACTAAGACATTCATTTCCGTCTGCCGCCTGTGCGATTACTTCAATCTGACCATCAAATTCAAGCAATTGTTTTATTCCTTCTCTCATAAGAGAATGATCATCTGCTATCATTACTTTTAATGCCATACTATTACCTAACCATTTCTTTATAATGCAATCCTAATATTAATCTGTGTTCCCTCATTAATAACACTGTTAATATCCATCTTACCGTTTACTATATTTATTCTTTCCTGCAGAATTGATAATCCGAAATGCCCTGCTGCTATCTGATCAGGATTAAATCCTATTCCCGAATCCTTTACCGTAATCTCTATTTCATTTTCGAATTGTTTCACGTGAAGCATTAAATCAGGAGATTTAGAATGTTTCAAAGAATTAATTACACTTTCTTGAATAATTCTAAATAACATCATCAAAAATTCTGAGGGTGCAGTTACTTCATCTATTTCTACATCAAATACTACATTAGGATATTTAACCTTAAGATTAGTAACATAATCGTCAACACATCTTTTAAATCCCAAATCATCAAATGACATTGGTCGAAGATTAAAAATAATATCTCTTATTCCGTTAACAGTTTCCTTAAGATTATTAATACATGTTTCAAGTTCCAACTTTGCACGAATCGAATCCTGATCAATAAATTTAGATGATAATTCTATGGAATGTCCTATATGAACTAAGTTCTGAACTGTATCATCATGAAGTTCCGATGCAATTCTGAATCTTTCCTGTTCCTGCATTTCAAGGAGGAACTTACCGATATTAACATTCGAATCATCTGAAACTATATTTGCAGTTTCATCTATATTATCATTAGAACTATCAATTTCTGATACTTGTTCTTCCGATTCATCCAACATCTCTTTGAATTGATTAATTCTAATATCAAGATCCTTTATCAATTCAACCTGAACTTTGTTATCTTCTATCAAAGATTCACGTTCTGTCTTTTCCAATTCTATTTTACCATCAAAAATAGAATCCGTACTAAGCGGAGAAAAATATTTAAAGTCTAGATCAGATTCATTAACTGAATTAAGAAAAATCTCAATCTCTTTAATTCTATTTTCATTTTGAATTATAGTATCTTTTGCTACCTTGCGTTTCTCAAGATAGGAATAATACATTTCTTCTATAACTTCTCTATTTTTCATATAGATATCTTATAACAATTCTTAATATAAAGAAATATCAAAATAAGAAAAAAGTACTAACTAAGTGGTTCTTTGGCAGGAGTACCCGGCTTTCTCGGATACTTCTTTGGTGTAACCCTTATCTTTTTAATAACAAACATATTTCTATATATATCAGAATCCGGTAAATCAAATTCTATCTGTTCTAAATACTCGCCGCCTAATATACCGATTGCATTCTTAGCCATAGTATATTCTTCATCTATTTTAGATGACTTGTAAGAGATGAACTTACCCTCTACAGTTACAAAGGGTATACACAATTCTGACAGTACTGTCATATTTGCCACTGCGCGTGATACCGCAATATCATATGTTTCCCTGTATTTACTGTTTTGTCCCATCTCTTCTGCTCTTGCGTGAACAGCTTCTATATCTTCCAATCCTAATTTATCGATTACTTCATTAAGAAATTTAACTCTCTTATTTAAAGAATCCATCAATGTTATCTTTAAATTAGGAAAAACTATCTTTAACGGAATTCCCGGAAAACCGGCACCTGTTCCTATATCAATTATCTTATATGGTTTATCCTTCAAATCTTCAACAACTTTAATCAAAGATAAACTGTCTATAAAATGTTTGGTAACTACTTCTTCCCATTCCGTTATGGCTGTCAGATTCATAAATGAATTCCATTCAACAAGTAAATCATAATATTGATGGAACTGTTTGGTCTGCTTATCAGATAATTCAATATTAAATTCTTTGAGTCCGTTTATTAATCTTGAATCCATAATTATTTTGATGACAAATATACCAAAAGTACAGAAACATCGGCAGGAGAAACACCGGAAATTCTTGATGCCTGTCCTACAGACACCGGTTTAAATGTCTTAAGCTTCTGCCTTGCTTCCAGTCTTAAACTTTCGATATCGTCATAATCAATATCGGAAGGAATTAATTTCTTTTCCATTTTCTTAAACTGTTCAACCTGACGAAGCTGTCTTTCAATATATCCTTCGTATTTAACTTCAATTTCAACCTGGTCTATTACATTATCAGGTAATAAAGGACGCTCCGGATCCAACGGCGCAAGCATTCTGTAATTCAATTCAGGTCTGCACATTAATTCCGCAATAGTGGTTCCTTTACTTAATAAGGCAGAATCATGGGCCTTCAAAAATTCCTGATTTTCTTTTGCCGCACCCAAAGTAACCGATTTAATTCTTTCTATCTCTTCTTTAATCAGTTCTATCTTTTTACATAATGCATCATAATCTTCCTTAGATACCAGACCGATATCATATCCTATCTTTCTAAGGCGAATATCTGCATTATCCTGTCTTAACAATAATCTGTATTCTGCTCTTGAAGTCATCATTCTGTATGGTTCAAAATTTTCTTTTGTAACCAAATCATCAATCAATACTCCGATATAAGCTTCAGATCTGTCCAATACTATTTCTTCTTTATTTAATACAGAAAGTGCAGCATTAATTCCTGCAATCAGTCCCTGACCTGCAGCCTCCTCATATCCGGAACTTCCGTTAAACTGGCCTCCTGCATATAATCCGACTATATCTTTGAATCTTAATGTTGCAAAAAGCTGTTGTGGATTGATGCAGTCATATTCAATAGCATATGCATTCTTAACTATTTTACAATTTTCCATACCCGGAACTGTTCTGTACATTGCAAGCTGAACATCCTCCGGCAAAGAGGAAGACATTCCTGATATATACATTTCGTTAGTATATAATCCTTCAGGCTCAATGAATACCTGATGTCTTTCTTTATCTGCGAACTTAACAACTTTATCTTCAATAGAAGGACAATATCTTGGTCCCGTTCCTTCTATAACTCCTGCATAAATAGGAGATCTGTCAAGATTTGCTCTGATAATCTTATGAGTTTCTTCATTAGTATATGTTAAATAACATGAAACCTGCTCTTTTTGTACACTGTCGGGGTCTGTGCTAAATGAAAACGGAACTACTCGCTCGTCACCCTTTTGTTCTTCCATCTTACTAAAATCAAGGGATCTTCCATCCATTCTTGCAGGTGTTCCTGTCTTAAATCTTCTTACTTCAATTCCCATTTTAATAAGTGAATCCGTAAGATGATTGGCAGCCATTAATCCATTCGGACCTGTATATGTTATTGCTTCGCCTGTTAAACATCTTGCTTTAAGATATGTTCCGGTACATAAAACAACAGCTTTACTAAGATATGTTGTACCTGTAAATGTTCTTACACCCGTAATACGTTTAGTGGCAACATTCTTTACTTTATCTTCGGAAGATGAAATATCATCCCATAATAACTCACATACTTCTGCCTGCTTGATTGTAAGATTTTCCTGGTTTTCCATTACATCTCGCATTGCATTTGAATACATCTGCTTATCTGCCTGAGCTCTTAAGGAATGAACTGCCGGACCCTTCGAAACATTAAGCATCTTAGACTGGATAAAGGTTTTATCTATATTTTTGCCCATTTCTCCGCCAAGAGCATCGATTTCTCTTACGATATGTCCTTTAGATGAACCTCCGATATTGGGATTGCAGGGCATTAATGCTATACTTTCGGCACTTACACAAAATACAATTGTCTTAAGTCCCAAACGTGCCGAAGCTAAAGCTGCTTCACATCCTGCATGTCCTGCACCAACTACGCAAACATCATATTCTTCTGTTAATTTGTTTCTCTTAGTTATTTCTTCCATATTATTTACCCATACAGAATTTTGAGAAGATTTCATTTACCAAATCATCATCAACTTCCTCACCTATAATTTTACCGAGTGAAGAATACGCATTTATTAAATCAATAGAATAAAAATCCTCCGGCATATCGTCATTAATAGATTTTAATACAAGCATCATAGAATTAAGTGCATCACTAAGTGCTTCCTTATGACGAAGATTTGTAATAATTATCTCATCATTACAATCAATCTTACCCTCTATAAACATCTCATTTATAAGCTTTTTAAATTCATCAAGTCCTTCGTTTTTAGTAGCCGATGTCTTAATAATATTCTTATTTTCTGACAAAGATATCAGTTTTTCAACAGACACCTTAGCCTCCAAATCAGATTTATTATATAAAATAATAGCTTTTTTATCCTTTAACAAAGATATAATATTGTAATCATTTTCATCCAGATCAACTGAAGAATCTACCACATATAGAATTAAATCTGCATCATCTGCGTATTCAAGTGCCTTTTTAACACCGATACTTTCAACAACATCATCCGTATCACGGATACCGGCGGTATCAACCAGACACAAATTAATATCATCCAATTTAATTTTTTCTTCAATTACATCTCTTGTTGTTCCTGCAATATCCGTAACAATAGCTCTTTCATATCCAGAAAGTAAATTAAGTAATGAAGATTTACCGGCGTTCGGCTTTCCTAAAATTACGGTATTAATTCCGTCTTTTATTAATCGTCCGTTATCCGCCGTATTAATCAGTTTCTTAATGCGATTACTCATATCTTTGACCACGGATAAAAGTTTTTCGTTATATCCGTCCAAAGATATATGTTCCGGATCATCCAAAGCCGATTCAATAAAGGCAATTTCAAATAATACCGATTTTCTTATATCTTTTATTTCATTAAGTAATGAACCTCTAAGTTGGGAAACCGAAGATTTAAGTGATAATTCCGATTCGGATGCAATTACATCCATAACTGCTTCTGCTTTTGATAAATCTATTCTTCCGTTTAAAAAAGCTCTTTTGGTAAATTCACCGGGCTCGGCTAATCTCGCACCTGCATTAATTACTAATGAAAGGGCCTTTTTAAGCACAAAAATACCACCGTGACAATTAATTTCAACGGTATCTTCGGCAGTAAATGATTTAGGACCTTTAAAATAAGATACCAATACTTCATCAAGAAAATCATCACCATCTAAAAGAAAGCCATAACTTATTGTATGGCTTTCCATAGATGATAAAATATGCTTTTTCTTGGGATTAACAAAAATTGAATCCACTATGCTAAGCGCATCCTTACCACTTACTCTTATAATTCCTATTCCGGAATTTGATAATGGAGTTGCGATAGCAGCAATAGTATCTTTAGTCATTTCTTATTTCTTTAAGGTAATTACTACCTTTCTAAAGGGTTCTTCACCTTCTGAATGTGTTGTTACATACTTGTCATTTTGAAGTGCTGAATGAATAATTCTTCTTTCATAAGGATTCATTGGTTCAAGTGAAACACTTCTTCTTGTTCTCTTTACCTTTGAAGCCATATTCTTAGCTAAATTCTCAAGTGTCTGCTTACGACGACGTCTGTAATCTTCTGTATCTACTTTAACATGAATCTTATCTTCAGAAGACTTATTAACAACAAGATTTGTTAAATACTGGATAGAATCAAGCGTCTGACCTCTCTTGCCGATTAAGATTCCCATCTCATCTCCGCTAAGATCAATATCCATATTCTTATCAAATTCATCATACTTAACATCAACAACAACTGCCAAATCCATTGCCGCAAATACTTCCTGAAGGAAATCTCTGGCAACATCTTCGATACATGATTTCTGTCTTGCCTTAATTACTGCAGGTTTTGAACCTATTCCTAAAAATCCCGAATTTCCTTCATCTACTACAGTATAATCAAGCTTATCTCTGGTAATTAATAATTTTGTACAAGCTTCAACAATAGCTTCATCTACTGTTTTAGCACTAAACTCCATATAATCCATAATCCCACCTCTATTTATTATTATTCTCGTTATATGAACGAACTAAATTTGCCTTTGCAGCAATACTTCCCGGAGCATACTCTTTTGAAGCATTTGTTGATTGTGAACTTGCCTCATTATATGCTTCTTCTTTTTCTTTCTTTGATAAAGGAGCAATAGCAGCCTTATCAGACATTGATCTTTTAGCAGGTGCAGGTGCTGAAGAACCTATATTTCTCGTGTTCATTGTTGCATAACTGTTTACCTTATTTGGATCAATACCCTTCTTTTCAAGCTTTTTCTTCTGTTTTTCAAGATTTGTCTTTATTACTTCATCAATATCCATCTTATCGATGTGCTTATTAACTACTACCTGCTGAATAGAACGAACAACAGAACCGGCAATCCAGTAAATACCAATACCTGAAGAAAAACTGAAACAGAATACAGCCGACATAATAGGCATAATATTATTCATCATCTTCATAGACTGCTGCATTGATTCTGCAGTATCTGAACCCTTTGAACCATTATTGTTAGTAGCAGCCTGAGGCATAAGTTTAGCATTAAGCCACTGAGTAACAGCAGCAAGTACAGGAATTAAAATTGCCGCAATAATAATTCCCCACTGTTTTCCTCCGGCATTGTTCCATGCCTGTGAAATCATATAAGAAGGAGAGTTATTAAGATTCATTCCAAGGAAATAGTTATATGACTTAATTTTTTCCAATGCATTTACACAATCTGCAGAAGTACCTGCATACTTTGTAAGCTGGTCTACATTCATACTGTTTAATACATCTATAACAGCATTTACTTCATTTCCCGGAATATCAAAGTTCTTAACATAGCTTGCTGCTTCCTTAATACCTTTAATTTCTTCAACTTTACCTGAACTAATTACATTGTTAGCAATAACAACAAAGTAATCTTTTAAAGTTGAAATGTAAGCCGGTAAAGAATAAATAACTCTGTAAAGAGCTAACATAATAGGCATCTGAATAAGAAGCTGAACACAAGAACCCGAAGGAGAAACTCCGTATTTCTTATAAACCTGCTTAGTTTCGGCATTCATAGCCATCATTGAATCCTGATCTTTTTTATCTTTATATTTAGCCTGAATAGCCTGAATCTCAGGATTCATAATAGATTGTAATTTACTAAACTTCTGCTGCTTAACCGTTAAAGGCATAAGTAATAAATTAATTACGATAGTAAAGCCGATAATAGATAAACCTATTAATCCGTTATCAAAGCTTCCTAAAATAAAATCAAAGAATTTAAAAATTACATTTACTATAGGTCCTAATATATATTTAGCTATAGGTCCTAAAATACTTCCTTGATACTGTGTTAATAAAATACCGGTCAAGTTTGTTACCTAATCCTTTCTTAATTAACCTTCTACAGAATTTATGGAACAGGATCGTAACCGCCTTTTGAAAAAGGGTTACACCTTAAAATTCTCCATAAAGTTAAAAAACCTCCCTTAAAAGCACCATATTTAGATATAGCTTCTAAACCATATTCCGAACAGGTCGGTATATACGGACATTTAGTGCTCTTTAGCGGAGATATATATTTTCTATAGAATTTTATTAAATAAATAAAAACTGTTTTCATTTAGATTGTCTGATTACTTCATAATTTTATGAAGCTTTGCAAGATGTAAAAACGCACTGTCCATATCTTTAAAAGATATAGAGGAGGCACTGCCTCGGGCAATGACTACAATGTCTAAACCACTATTAAACATATTTTCCTGTAGTCTGTAACTTTCTTTTAACAATCTTTTGATTCTATGACGAATCACACTGTTGCCTACCTTTTTACTAACACTTATTCCCAGTCTGTTATAAGGTGTGTTGTTTTCCAAAATATACATAATCAAATATTTGTTGGCCTTTGAACGACCATTCTTATATACATTTGAGAACTGTATTGAATTACGTAGACTTTCGGTAAATTTCATTTAATTAATAATAAGGAAATAATCCGCAATCAAAGTGCGGAAAAAAAGGCCACTTGAAAAGCGGCCTAAGCTGACAACTTTTTTCTTCCTTTAGCACGTCTTGCAGCTAAAACTTTACGTCCGCCGGGTGTGCTCATTCTAGCTCTAAATCCATGAACTTTAGATCTCTGTCTCTTTTTAGGCTGAAATGTCATTTTCATACTGGAACACCTCCTTTATTTATAGGAAAACAACATACCGATTATAAAGGATTATTGCAATTTATGTCAAGCAAAATAAAGTCCAAAAATCCTTAAAAAATCAATAAAAAATACAAATCAAGATATAGTATTTTTTTATATATACAAATCTATATTTTGTGATATAAAAACAGTCTATAAATTAACATAAAAAAATCCACATTATGTGGATAACATTGTGGATAAAAGTGTATAAGTGATAAAATAATGTAAATAAAACAATGTTTATATGTTTATATTATTTACACACATTAACTATAAAATAATAGTTATGACTAATTCTTATGTTAACTCTTAAAACCCTTTATATATAAGGATTTTAGGACTTTAATAATTTGATATTTTAAATATTTTATATTAATATTACTTGTGGATATTTTTATGAAGAGGGATTTATTAATATGGATAATAATAACTATGGTGAATATATAAAGGAAAACTGGGAATTAATCACGGAAACATTAAGAAACGAATATGATATAGCTGATATTTCTTATACAACCTGGATTAAGCCATTATCTTTTTGTAATTTTAAAAATGATACTTTGTCTATTTTAGTTCCCGAAGATCAGGCACAGGCAATTAATTATATTTCAAAAAAATATAAAACATATTTCATGGTTACTATTACGGAAATGATAAATCATGAAATAAACATTAACTTTATATTGGAAAATGATGCTGATAAAGATGAAGTTAATGTAAAAGAAAAAATCTATAATATAAATTCCGAAAATGCAAATCTTATATCAAAATACAGATTTGATACTTTTGTAGTTGGTAATAATAACAGATTTGCTCATTCTGCAGCTCTTGCAGTAGCCGAATCACCGGGTGAAGCATATAATCCTCTTTATTTATATGGTGGTTCAGGACTTGGTAAAACTCATTTAATGCATTCAATAGGTCATTTTATTCTTGATAATGATCCTAACAAAAAAGTTTTATATGTAACTTCCGAAAATTTTACTAATGAAATAGTTAATGCAATAAGATCCGGAAGTGCATCAAGAATGAATGAAATAAGAGAAAAATACAGATCTGTTGATGTTCTTTTGGTAGATGATGTTCAGTATATCATAGGTAAAGATGCTACTCAGCAGGAATTTTTTAATACATTTAATGAACTTCATTCTGCAGGTAAACAGATAATAATTTCTTCAGATAAACCTCCTCAGGACCTTGATTTACTTGAAGAAAGATTTAAAAGCCGTTTCCAATGGGGATTAACTGCAGATATTCAAACTCCGGATTATGAAACAAGAATGGCAATTCTTAAGAAAAATGCCGAAAACTACGGAAAAGAAGTAGATGATCGTGTTTTTGAATATATTGCCGAAAATATTACTTCAAATGTCAGAGAATTAGAAGGAGCATTTAATAAATTAATAGCTTCATCAAGATTAAATAAAACAGATATAACTATGGATATGGTTGAAGAATCTTTAAAAGATGTAATCAATCCAAATACAGTTAAAGAAGTTACTCCTGAAATAATAATAAATATAGTAGCAGAACATTATAATATGACTGCCGATGATATTAAATCAAAAAGAAGAACCGCAGATTTGGTTATTCCAAGACAAATATGTATGTATTTATGTAAAGAACTTACTCAGGAATCACTTAAAGATATAGCAAAAGCACTTAAAAAAGAAGATCATACAACAATTATGTATGGTGTAAATAAGATAGCCGAAAAGATAAAAGTGGATAAGTCGTTGTATAACACAATAGACATTATAAAAAAGAAAATTAACCCAAATTAAGCTATCCACTTATTCAATTTTTATATATTTATTATCCACATAGTTATCATTTAATTTTAGCCAATAAAATGCTATAATATACTAGTTGTACACAAATGAACATCTACTATTACTATATATACTAATTATTTAATATATATTATTCATTTGTGGGGATAAAATCGGTAAATTATTTATTCGCTTTTTGAGAAAGGAAGTTATTCACAATGAAGCTTATTATTTCAAAATCTAATTTAATGAATGGAGTTAATACTGTATCAAAAGCAGTTCCTAATAAAACTACAATGTCTATATTGGAATGTATTTTGATTGATGCTTCAAACGGAGAAATAAAGCTTGTTGCTAATGATACTGAATTAGGTATTGAAACAATAGTTACAGGTATTATTGAAGAAAAAGGTAAAATTGCTCTTGATGCTAAAATGCTTGTAAGCATTGTTCATAAATTACCCGATTCTGACGTTGTTATTGAATGTGATTCTTCACTAAAAACATTTATAACATGTGATAAAGCTAAATTTACTATTATTGGTAAACCTGCTGATGAATTTACTTATTTACCTAAAGTTGAAAAGATAGACTCTATATCTTTATCACAATTTACTTTAAAAGAAATTATTCGCCAGACAATATTCTCTATTGCAGATAATGATAATAATAAGATTATGACAGGTGAATTATTTGAAGTTAACGGTTCTTCATTAAAAGTAGTTTCACTTGACGGTCATAGAATTTCCATAAGAAGAGTTAATTTAAATAATACTTATCAAAATAAAAAAGTTATTGTTCCGGGTAAAACTCTTAACGAAATAAGTAAAATTTTATCAGGTGATACAGATAAATCAGTTGATATTTTCTTTACAGGTAAACATATAATTTTTGAATTTGATTCAACTACGGTTGTTTCAAGATTAATTGAAGGTGAATATTTTAAGATTGATCAGATGTTATCTTCAGATTATGAAACCAAGATTTCAATTAATAAAAAAGAACTTCTTGAATCAATTGACAGAGCTACTTTACTTGTTAAAGAAGGCGATAAAAAGCCTATTATTATAAATATTTCAGATGAAAACATCGAACTTAAAATTAATTCTACCGTTGGTAGCATGAATGAAGAAATTGCAATTACAAAACAAGGTAAGGATTTAATGATTGGATTTAATCCTAAATTTATGATGGATGCTCTTCGTGTTATTGAAGATGAGCAGATTGATGTTTATATGGTTAATCCAAAGGCTCCGTGCTTTATTAAAAATCCGGAAGAAAGCTATATTTATATGGTTCTTCCTGTTAATTTCACTACAGTATCATAATTATGGAATCTATTAAAATTAAAGACGAATTTATTAAATTAGGCCAGGCTCTTAAATTAGCCGGACTTGTTGATTCAGGTGTTGAAGCTAAAGTTGTTATTCAAAACGGAAGTGTTAAAGTAAATAATTCCGTTTGTTTAGAGCGGGGCAAAAAATTAAAAAACGACGATATTTTTGAATATAACGGAGTTTCAGTTAAGGTTATTGCATGATTATTAAGTCACTTGAACTGGTTGATTATCGTAATTACAGGGAATTAAACATTAATTTTGATCCCGGAACCAATATTTTATTTGGTGATAATGCTCAAGGTAAAACTAATATTCTTGAAGCAATCTATCTTAGTGCAACTACTAAATCACATAAAGGCACTAAGGACAAAGATATAATTAATTTTGAAAAAGAAGAGGCACATATTCGTACTATTGTTGAAAAAGACAATATAGAAACAAGGGTTGATATGCATCTTCGTTCTTCAAAATCAAAGGGAATTGCGATTGATGGTACTAAAATAAAAAAAGCTGCTGATTTACTTGGTTTAATAAATGTTGTTTTCTTTTCACCTGAGGATTTAAGCATTATAAAAGACGGTCCGGGGGAAAGAAGAAGATTTGCGGATATGGAATTATGCCAGCTTGATAATTTTTATCTTTATAATCTAAATAATTACAACAAAATTATTAACCAAAGAAATAAACTTCTTAAGGATATGTATTTTAATCCTAACTTAAGAGAAACACTTAATATCTGGGATTCTCAGCTTGTTTCTTTTGGAAGTAAGATTATTGAAAGAAGACAATCTTTTGCTAATCAGTTAAGTGAAATTCTAAAGGAATATCATTCAAAATTATCCGGCGGAAAAGAAGATATCGAAATTGTTTATGAACCCAATGTAAGTATTGAAGATTATTCATCAAAAATGAGTTCAAATCAAGAAAAAGATATTAGTGCAAAAATGACTACGGTAGGTCCTCACAGGGATGATTTTGCATTTATTGTTAATGGAATCGATATAAGAAAATTCGGATCACAGGGTCAACAAAGAACTGCTGCGTTATCTTTGAAATTGTCTGAAATAGAACTTGTAAAAAGAATTACCAAAGATACGCCGGTGTTACTTCTTGACGATGTTTTGTCGGAACTTGATTCAAACAGACAAAATTATCTTCTCGACAGTATAGGTGATGTACAGACAATTATTTCATGTACCGGACTTGATGACTTTGTAAATAATAATTTTAAGATAAATAAATCATTTAAGGTTACTAATGGTACCGTAACCGAAAACTAATTTATAAACCCGGCGCCTTCGGCGCTAAACTGACGCGCAAGCGTGGAGGAAATATGGCAGATTTAAACGAAAACATTGAAGTAACAGAAGATACCCTGGATATTTCTCCTGTTGAAAATGATTATGGCGCTGACCAAATTCAAATTTTGGAAGGCTTGGAGGCTGTTCGTAAACGTCCCGGAATGTATATAGGAACTACCGCCAGCCGTGGTCTTCATCATCTTGTTTATGAAATAGTGGATAATTCCGTAGACGAAGCTCTGGCAGGATATTGCGACACGATTACAGTTACAATTAATCCGGACAATTCGGTTACTGTTGTGGATAATGGTCGTGGTATTCCTATCGGTATAAATAAAAAAGCAGGACTTCCTGCTGTTGAAGTAGTATTTACCGTACTTCACGCCGGTGGTAAATTCGGTGGTGGCGGATACAAGGTTTCAGGCGGACTTCACGGTGTTGGAGCCTCTGTAGTAAACGCTTTATCAGATTGGCTTGAAGTTGAAATATGTCACGAAGGCAAAATATATAAGCAGCGTTATGAAAGAGGTCATGTTTGTTATCCTCTTAAAACTGTCGGAGATTGCGAACCGGATAAAACAGGTACCAAGGTTACTTTTAAGCCTGACGGAACAATCTTTACAGAGACTACCGTTTACGAATTTGATGTATTAAAACAGCGTCTTCGTGAAATGGCTTTTTTAACAAAAGGACTTAAGATTGTTCTTAGAGATGAAAGAATTTCCGAAACAATGCCCGAAGCTAAGGAAAGAGTATTCCATTATGAAGGCGGAATTAAGGAATTCGTAACATATCTTAATAAGTCAAAGACTCCTTTATATGATAATGTCCTTTATTTTGAAGGCAAAAAGAATAATGTTTATGTTGAAGTATCAATGCAGCATAATGATTCTTTTAATGAAAGTACATTCAGTTTTGTTAATAACATTAATACTCCCGAAGGTGGTACTCATCTTGTGGGATTCCGTAATGCATTAACCAAGACTTTTAATGATTATGCCCGTAATTCCAAGTTACTTAAGGATTCCGAACCCAATCTTACGGGTGATGATATAAGAGAAGGACTTACTGCTATAGTTTCCGTTAAAATCGAAGATCCTCAGTTTGAAGGTCAGACTAAGCAGAAGCTTGGTAATTCGGAAGCAAGAACGGCTGTTGATAATATAGTTTCGGAACAGCTTACGTATTTCCTTGAGCAGAATCCTTCAATTGCCAAGACAATTTGTGAAAAATCAATCCTTGCTCAAAGGGCAAGAGATGCTGCTCGTAAGGCCCGTGATTTAACACGTCGTAAAACAGCCCTTGAGGGAGCTGCCCTTCCCGGTAAATTGGCGGATTGTTCGGATAAAAATCCCGAAAATTGCGAAATTTACATCGTTGAGGGAGATTCCGCAGGCGGAAGTGCAAAGACTGCCAGATCAAGAGCTACTCAGGCTATTCTTCCATTAAGAGGTAAAATTCTTAATGTTGAAAAAGCACGTCTTGATAAGATTTATGCAAATGCTGAGATTAAGGCAATGATAACTGCTTTCGGTACAGGTATTCATGATGATTTTGATATATCAAAACTTAGATATCACAAGATTATTCTTATGACAGATGCCGATGTTGACGGTGCTCATATTGCAACATTGTTGTTAACATTTATTTACAGATTTATGCCTGAACTTATCAAACATGGTCATGTTTATTTAGCTCAGCCGCCTTTGTATAAACTCGAAAAGAACAAAAAAGTCTGGTATGCATATTCTGATGAAGAACTTGACACCATTCTTAAGGAAGTTGGTCGTGATCAGAATAATAAGATACAAAGATATAAAGGACTTGGTGAAATGGATGCGGAACAGTTATGGGAAACAACCATGGATCCTGAAAAGAGAGTTCTTCTTCGTGTAGTTATGAATGAAGAAGCAGAGTCAGAGCTTGATTTGACATTTACAACATTAATGGGCGACAAGGTTGAACCACGTCGTGAATTCATTGAAGAAAACGCTAAATTCGTTAAGAACTTAGATATTTAAGGAAAAAGGAAGAATTATGGAAGACAATATTTTTGACAAAATCCATGAGGTAGACCTGCAAAAAACAATGGAAACATCATATATCGATTATGCCATGAGTGTTATAGCATCTCGTGCGCTTCCCGATGTAAGAGATGGTCTTAAACCTGTTCAGCGTAGAGTTTTATACTCTATGATTGAACTTAATAACGGCCCCGATAAGCCTCATCGTAAATCCGCTCGTATAGTCGGAGATACAATGGGTAAATATCATCCCCATGGAGACAGTTCAATTTATGGTGCTTTGGTAAACATGGCTCAGCCCTGGAGTTTTAGATATACTCTTGTAGACGGTCACGGTAACTTCGGTTCTGTGGACGGTGACGGTGCCGCTGCCATGCGATACACAGAGGCAAGATTATCTAAGATTTCTATGGAATTGTTGGCAGATATCAATAAAGATACTGTTGATTTCATGCCTAACTTCGATGAAACCGAAAAAGAGCCTGTTGTTTTACCCAGTAGATATCCTAACCTTCTTGTAAACGGTACTACCGGTATAGCAGTAGGTATGGCAACAAATATTCCGCCTCATAACTTAAGAGAAGTTACACAGGCTCTCGTCAAAATTATTGATAACAAGGTTGAGGAATCACGAGATACCGATATTGAAGAGATTCTTCAGATTGTTAAGGCTCCGGATTTTCCTACCGGCGGTATTATCTTAGGAACACGCGGTTCGGAAGAAGCATACAGAACAGGTCGCGGCAAGGTAAGAGTTCGTGCCGTAACGAATATTGAGACTATGGCTTCCGGTAAGAGTAGTATTATTGTTACCGAACTTCCTTACATGGTTAACAAAGCTAACCTGATTCAGAAGATAGCAGAACTTGTTAAGCTCAAAAAAGTAGACGGAATTACCGATTTAAGAGATGAATCCGACAGAGACGGTATGCGTATCGTTATTGAACTTCGAAGAGACGCTAATCCCAATATTATTCTTAATCAGTTATATAAGCATACTCAGCTTCAGGATACCTTTGGTGTTATTATGCTTGCTTTGGTTAATAACGAACCTAAGGTTATGAGTCTTCTTGAAATGCTTAATGAATACTTAAAGCATCAGGAAGAAGTTGTTACACGTCGTACTAAATATGACCTTAACAAAGCTGAAGAAAGAGATCATATTTTACAGGGATTGCTTATTGCACTTGATAATATTGATGAAGTAATCCAGATTATCAGAAATTCCGCAGATACTCAGACGGCTAAGGAAAACCTCATGAGTCGCTTCGAGTTATCTGAAGCACAGGCTCAGGCTATTGTAGATATGCGACTTCGTGCTTTAACAGGTTTGGAAAGATCCAAACTTGAAAATGAGCATGAAGAATTAATTAAGAGAATTGCTGAATTAAAGGCTATTCTTGCAGATGAGAAGCTTCTCCTTGGTGTAATTAAGACAGAGATGCTTGTTACATCCGAAAAGTACGGAGACGATCGTCGTTCTAAGATAGGATTTGATGAGTATGACATTACGGATGAAGATATGATTCCTAATGAAAATACAATTCTTGCCATGTCTAACTTAGGATATATTAAGAGAATGACCATTGATAACTTCAAGTCTCAGCACAGAGGCGGCAAGGGAATCAAGGGTATGAATACAATCGAAGAAGACTTTATAGAAGATCTTCTTATGACAACAACACATCACTATATTATGTTCTTCACAAATATGGGACGTGTTTACAGATTAAAAGCGTATGAAATTCCCGAAGGCTCAAGAATTTCACGTGGTGTTGCCATTGTTAATCTGCTTCAGCTTAATCCGGGTGAGAAGATATCGGCTCTTATTCCTGTTAAGGAGTATGAAGAAGATAAAAACTTATTCATGGTAACTAAGAAGGGTACCATTAAGAAGACCAAAGTTACCGATTATTCAAATATCCGTAAGAACGGACTTATTGCCATTAACCTTAAAGATGACGATGAGTTAATCGAAGTTAAGATTACTGATAAGGATACGGAAGTATTCCTTGTAACGAAGTTTGGTCAATGTATCAGATTTAAAGAAACCGATGTTAGAAATACCGGAAGAAGCTCAATGGGTGTTCGCGGTATGAACTTAACCGACCAGGACGAAATCGTAGGTATGCAGCTTGATCATCAGGGTGATTCATTACTTATTGTTTCTGAAAAAGGTATGGGTAAGAGAACATATCTTAGCGAGTTTACAGTCCAGAAGCGTGGAGGTAAGGGAGTTAAGTGTTACAAGATTACAGAAAAGACAGGTGATGTAATCGGTGTTAAGGCAGTTAACGATGATCATGAAATAATGATGATTACCGATGCCGGAATTATTATTCAGATACCTATGTCTGATATATCTACACTCGGAAGAATTACATCAGGTGTTAAACTTATCAATCTTGATAAGGGTGTTTCGGTTGCAAAGATAGCCAAAGTCAGAGAAAAAATCACTAACGGTGACGAAGAAATATCCGAAGATGAATTGGATAATGTAGAAGATCCGGTTGATGATATGCCTCATGAAAGATTCGATGACGAAGACGAAGAGGTAACACTTCCAAAAGAAGAGGAAGAAGACGAATAACCATATATAGACCCTCATCAATAAGGTGAGGGTTTATGTGGATATAGGGGGTTTAGTTTATGGCTAAATCTAAACAGATAGAAGGACAATTAGATTTTTTTGCTCTTCTTGAAGGAGAAAATCTTGATAAGAAGTTGTCCTTAAGGGAAGTCAATCCTTTTATTGAGTGCGAACTTTGTTGGTGCAGAGACTGTAAGCATAATTCAAATAATGAAGGAGAACCGAGGGATTTTGGTGGTGAGATGAAGCCGTGTCCTGCTTGTGAGTTATGTGTTGAAAATGATGAACCGGAAATATGTGAAATCGGTTCATACAAGAACGGATGCAAGTTACGTGCGGAAGAAGAAGGAATCAGTGCAGATAAATAGTTAATTAAGGGGAGAATAAGTGAAAAAATTAGTCGGAAATCAAAAAGGTTTTTCATTGGTGGAACTTGTTATTGTAATTGCAATTATGGCAGTACTTATCGGTCTTTTGGCTCCACAATTTATTAAGCATGTTGAAAGGTCAAGAGAATCAAAAGATTTGCAAAATATTGAAAATGTTAAATCAGCTATTGAAGCTTATGTAGCAGATAACAAAATGGAAGCCGGTGATGAAATAACAATTACCGTAAGCGGTACCAGTGCTACGGTAGGCGGTGCGGCATATAAAGCAAATTCCTTAAGTGAGTATGGAGTAAGTGATTCAATTACATTAAGTTCTTCAAAATGGGATGCCAATGTTCTTAGATATAATATGGCCGCAGCAACATATTATTGGACGGCAGACAGCGATTTAGCAACTACAGGTGCTACATATTTTTATTATGACGGAACGTCCAGAAGCTAAGTTATTCCTGTCTGTTCCTAAAAGCACGATATTCTTTGGGAGTCATTTGTGTAAGCGCTTTGAACTGTCTGTTAAAGTTAGAAAGATTATTAAACCCGCATTCATAAGCAATAATAGAAACGGAATAATCCGAAGTCAGTAAGTAATCACAGGCACTTTTAACTCGAACCTGTGTTAAGAAATCTATTGCGGAATAGCCGATTGCTTTTTTAAAACAGTTCATAAAGTAGCTTTTACTTAATTTGCATGCATCAGCCAGCATTTCAACAGTTACTTCGTGCATATAGTTATCATTAATATATTCAATACTGGGCTTTATCATATCAAAACAATTAATGTTGGAATTCAAAGAGGTCTGAATTGTGTGATAGGTACTGATAATAGCTATAAACTTAAATAATTCACTTTTAAGAATAACGTCATTTATGGCGTTATTCTTTTTGCAGGCAGCAATAATATTATCCAGGGTTGCAGCTGCTTCCTGATAATAGGGAACAGTTGTCGGAATCTGAATAACGTTAAACTCACCTGTCAAAAATGGGAAAACAGCTTCGTTTGTAGCTCTGTCATGTAAAAAACCACCCAACATATCGGGGTTAATTATGAGAGTATCAAATACAAGTCTGTAATCGTCAACAGCAGCAATTGAATGAAGCTGATTACAAGGTAATAGAACTATGTCACCCTTATATGCGCGGAATTTAGCATCTTCGCAGGTAAATTCGCCTATTCCTTCATAAATATAGTTAATTTCGAATTCTTCATGTCTGTGTAAAGGCGCAGATGCAAAGTAATCCGGAATTGCATTATGATAAAGCGAATAGGGGATTAATTTTGAAGAATGTATTCTGTTTTCATATGATACGTTGTTATATTTGGGTTTGCTCATAATAAAATAATATAATATTACTTTTACATAGAAAAGTGTGAGAAATTGGTAAAATATAGTTATATTATATCAGTAAAGTAACTGGTATTCAATAAGCTGAAATTAAAATCTGTTACTTTTTAAGAGGATATTTTTGACTTATTTAAGTAAGTCAAGGGAGGTTTTATGAAATTCGGTAATGGGTGTTGGATGCAAAAACAGGGGTGTTCATGTTTTGCACCTCAGGAAGTTTATATTGTTACGCTAAAAAAGGGAAATGAAATACAGTCGGATCAAATTTTTCCCGGAGGAATCCCCTCGAGCTCAAAAAGAGAAGTAACCGGATGTGATAAGGTAACGATTATGATACCTACTTATCATGTTCGCCATCGAGGGGATGTTCTGGGTAACATTAATCTGACAATGGAAATTACATCTCCTTTTAAAGATATATTAAGAATCAGAACCTATCATTACAAATCCGATGTTATTACTACACCGGGTTTTGAACTTGCGGATGATAAACCGGGGATTTTGGATGTATGTGATGATAATGATATTTTGACCGTTACTTCAGGCGGAATGTCTATGATTATAGACAAAGTCAATTTTTCTTTTATTTTTAAACGTGGTGATGAAATTATTACCACTTCAACCGGCAGAGATTTAGCTTTAATGAAAACAGATTGGCAGGGTCTTGCTTATGATACCGGAGATGATGATGAAACTTATATCAGACAGATGCTGTCTTTGAGCGTTGATGAAAAAGTATACGGTATGGGAGAAAGATTTACACCCTTCGTTAAGAATGGTCAAAGTATAGATATCTGGAATGCCGATGGCGGAACATCTACGTACCAGTCGTACAAAAATATACCATTTTATCTTACAACCAAAGGTTATGGTGTACTCGTAAATCACCCTGAAGAAGTATCTTTTGAAATAGCTACCGAGATGGTAACAAGAACTCAGTTCTCCGTTAAGGGAAGTTATCTTGATTACTACATTATTAATGGTCCTTCCATGAAAGAAGTATTGGAAAAATATACCGATTTATCGGGCAAACCTTCATTACCTGCACCCTGGACCTTTGGATTATGGCTTTCTACATCCTTTACTACTAATTATGATGAAGAAACCTGCATGAGTTTTATAGACGGAATGTTATCGAGAGGTATTCCTCTGCGTACATTCCACTTTGACTGTTATTGGATGAAGGAATTCCATTGGTCTGACTTTATTTGGGATGACAGAGTTTTTCCGGACCCTGAGGGTATGTTATCAAGAATAAAAGAAAAGGGTTTGAATATTTGTGTATGGATTAATCCTTATATTGGACAGGAGTCGGCTCTTTTTGATGAAGGAAACGAAAAGGGCTACTTTATAAAACGTACTAATGGGAAAACCTGGCAGTGGGATATGTGGCAGCCCGGTATGGCTATTGTGGATTTTACCAACCCGGAAGCTGCCAAATGGTTCCAGAGTAAGCTTGAAATATTGCTTGATATGGGAGTTGATTGTTTTAAAACAGACTTTGGCGAAAGAATTCCCACAAAGGATGTATGTTTCCATGACGGTTCAGATCCTCTTAAGATGCATAACTACTACACATATCTTTATAACAAGTGTGTTTATGAATTACTTGAACGAAAACGCGGTAAAGGCGAAGCCGTACTATTTGCAAGAAGCGCTACCGTAGGCGGACAAAAGTTCCCTGTTCATTGGGGCGGTGACTGCTGGTCGGATTATGAATCCATGGAAGAAAGTTTAAGGGGCGGATTATCGCTTCTTATGTCAGGTTTCGGTTATTGGGCTCATGATATAGGCGGATTCGAAAACACCTCTACGGCAGATGTTTATAAAAGATGGGTTGCTTTTGGTTTGTTATCTTCACATTCAAGACTTCATGGTTCTTCTTCTTACAGAGTTCCCTGGGTATATGATGATGAAGCTGTTGATGTTGTACGTTTCTTTACCCGTCAAAAGGCAAAACTTATGCCATATCTTTATAAGACGGCAATAGATACCTCGCAAACGGGAATTCCCACCATGAGAGCAATGGTTCTTGATTTTACGGAGGATAAAACCTGTCATTATGTGGATAAACAATATATGCTTGGCGAAAATCTGTTGATAGCGCCAATCTTTAACGACCGGGGTATTGCATCATATTATCTTCCGGAAGGTAAATGGACTAATTTCCTTACAGATGAAGAAGTTGCCGGTGGCAAATGGTATACGGAAAAGTACGATTATATGTCTTTGCCCATGATGGTAAAGGAAAATTCAATAATTGTACTGGGCGATACAGATGATAAACCTGATTATGATTACGGAAATAATGCTATTGTCTGTATTTACGCTATGCAGGAAGGATGCAGTGCTTCAACTGTTGTATACGGAATGGACAAATCTGTTCAGATTAAGGTAGATGTAACCAGAAAAGATAATGTAATACATGCCAAGATTACCGGAAATAAGGAGTGTAGGATTAAATTTGTTAATGTTTCAAAAGAAATTTACAGTATTTCAGGTAACGGAGAAGTTGAGGTGACATTATGATAGAATCCCCAAAAGTAAACAAAATTTTATATGGCGGAGACTATAACCCGGAACAATGGCCCGAAGAAATTTGGGAAGAAGATATGCGGTTATTTAAAATCGCCAATATTGATATAGTTACGCTAAATGTTTTTAGTTGGGCTATGCTTCAGCCTTCTGAAGAAAAATATGATTTTACCAAACTCGATAAAATCATGAAGATGGTTAAAGATAACGACCTTAAAGTATGTATGGCTACTTCAACGGCGGCACATCCTGCCTGGATGGCCCGTAAGTATCCTGATATTCTCCGAGTAGAAAAAAACGGAATGAAACGAAAGTTTGGAGCCAGACATAATTCCTGTCCAAACTCACCTACTTATCGCAAATATTCCGTAGAACTGGCAAAACAGATTGCTCAACGATATAAAGATTATGACAATATTGTAGCCTGGCATGTATCCAATGAATACGGCGGCGAATGTTACTGTGATAATTGTGCAAAAGCCTTTAGAAAATGGGTTAAAAATCGTTATAAAACCATAGAAGAAGTAAATAAAGTATGGAACACTTCTTTCTGGGGTCATACTTTTTATGATTTTGAGGATATTGTACCTTCGGATTTTAGATCGGAAGAATTTTCATTCTATCTCGACGGTACTCCCAGAACCAATTTCCAGGGAATAACACTTGACTATTATAGATTTAATTCCGACAGTATACTTGAGTGTTTTAAATCGGAAAGAGATGTTCTTCGAAAAATCACCCCGGATATTCCCATAACAACTAATTTTATGGGATGGTATAAGCCCCTTGACTACGGTAAGTGGGCTAAAGAAATGGATTTTGTATCCTGGGATAATTACCCGGGATGGGATAATGTACCTCAGTCACCGGCTGCAACTCACGATACTATGCGGGGAATCAAAGACGGAAAGCCCTTCTGCCTTATGGAGCAGACTCCGGGTGTAACTAACTGGCATATGTATTGCAAATTAAAGCGTCCGGGAGTTATGCGTCTTTGGTCTTATCAGGCTGTAGCTCATGGTGCCGATACCGTAATGTTTTTCCAAATGAGAAGGTCTCAGGGTGCCTGTGAAAAATATCACAGTGCTGTAATAGATCATGTTGGAAATGAAAACACCAGAGTATTTAAAGAAATAACGGAACTTGGTAAAGAATTAACAGCTATAGGTAATGAAACTTTAGGTACAAGAATCAATTCCAAAGTTGCTATTGTCTTTGACTGGGAAAACTGGTGGGCTGCGGAGATGTCTGCAGGTCCGACACAGCTTCTTAATTATCCAAGAGAAGTAATGGCTTATTATACGGCATTGTTTAATCAGAATATTTCCGTAGATATGATAACCACAGATGCCGACATTTCCAAATACTCCCTTGTGATTGCTCCAATGCTTTATATGAACAAGGATGGATATGACGAAAAAATAAGAAATTACGTCAAAAACGGCGGTTGTTATCTAACAACATATTTTAGTGGATATGTTGATGAAAACGATAGGGTATTACTGGGCGGATATCCCGGCAAGCAAAAAGACATACTCGGAATATGGGTTGAAGAGTCGGATGCACTGTCTCCGTCTGAGAATAACAGCTTTATTTATAAGGGTACGGAGTATCCTGCAGGTGTACTTTGTGATATAATGCATCTTCAGGGAGCAAAAGAAATTTCTACTTACGAAAAAGAATTTTATGCCGGTACACCTGTTCTTACCAAAAATAAGCTGGGAGATGGTATAGTATATTATGTGGGTACCCATTCGTCAGATGAATTCTATGCAACTTTCCTAAGGGATATTTGCGGTGAGCTGTATATAGAACCGGTACTTGATGCTCCAAAAGATGTTGAAGTAACCTGTCGCGAAAATGAAGATTATAAGTATATCTTTGTACTTAACCATAAGGAAGTTCCAACGGAAGTCAGACTTAAAAAGGGCGGAATTGATATTTTAAGCGGCAAAGAATATAAAAATGATGCTTTGATAAAGCTTGATATGAAAGGCGTTGCAATTATTAAAGTATCGAAATAAGGAATATTTTAGTGAATTATATTGTTCTTGATCTTGAATGGAATCAATCGAATACCGGAAAAGAGCCTGAGGTAAAAGAGATACCTTTTGAAATCATCGATTTTGGTGCTATTCGAATGAGCATGGATCGAAAACTTATCGGAGAGTTTAACCAGCTTGTTAAACCTACGGTTTATCAGCACATGCACCATATTACAAGTAAAATAATTCACCTTCACATGCAGGATCTTCAAAGAGGCAAGCCTTTTGTTGAAGCAATGAAAGATTTTCGGGATTTTTGCGGCGAAGATTATATTTTTTGCACCTGGGGAACGCTTGATATCTTTGAACTTCAAAGAAATATGAGATATTACGGAATGGATCTTCTTTCGGACGGACCTCTTAAGTATCTTGATATTCAAAAGCTCTACAGTATTGCATTTGAGGACGGAAAGACACGTCGTAATCTTGAATATGCTGTTGATGAGCGTCAGATAGAAAAAGATATACCTTTTCACAGGGCATTCTCGGATGCTTATTATACGGCCAAGGTGATGGAACTTTTGCCGGAAGAGGTGCTTGCATATTATTCTTATGATACCTTTAATCTTCCCAAATCCAGGGAAGAGGAAATTCATGTGGAATTTCCCAATTATGTTAAGCACATTTCGAGAGTATTTGATGATAAACATACCGCAATGACGGACAGAGAAATTTCCTCTACCAAATGCTATCTTTGTCATAAAAATATTAAGAAAAAGGTTCGCTGGTTCAGCCCCAATAACGGAAAACATTTTTACTCAATTGCAGAATGTCCGATTCATGGCTACGTTAAGTATAAGGCCAGAATGAAAAAAACCGATGATGAAAAGATATATGTTGTTAAAACGTCAAAATTCGTTGATGAAGAAACATATCTTAATATTGCCGAAAAAAGGCAGCAGGTTTTAATTAGCAAAAAAAAGAAAAAAGAAAACAAAAGATAATAAATATAAAAGCAACACTTGATTAGTCAAATGTTGCTTTTTGGCTATATTATGATAATGTTGGCGATAGTGTGTGTGCAAAATTTCCGAAACGGCCAAACAATGTGAATAAGTAGGAGGATTTAAATGGATATTAAGACATTAATAGAGCAGGGTAAAACTTATTTAGGTATTGAATTTGGCTCAACCAGAATCAAAGCTGTCATGATAGATGAAAAGGGTAGTGTACTTGCAACCGGTTCCCATGAATGGGAAAACCAGCTTGTTGACGGTATTTGGACATATTCTCTTGATGCAGTATGGAACGGTGTTCAGGACTGTTATGCCGATTTATTAAAAGACGTTAAAGATAAGTATGATACAGTAGTTAAAAAATATGCATCTATCGGATTTTCTGCCATGATGCACGGTTATCTTGCTTTTGACAAAGATGATAATCTTCTTGTTCCCTTCAGAACATGGAGAAATACCATTACAGAAGAGGCAGCAGCCAAGCTGACAAAGGAATTTAATTACAATATTCCTCAAAGATGGAGTATTGCTCATTTATATCAGGCTATTTTAAATGACGAGCCTCATTGTAAAGATATTGCATATTTTACAACTCTTGCAGGATATGTTCACTGGATGCTTACCGGCAAGAAGGTGTTGGGAGTAGGCGATGCATCCGGTATGTATCCCATTGATATTAAGACCGGCGATTTTGATGAAACAATGATAGGCAAGTTTGACAAACTTATTGAATCAAAGAAGTTCGGATGGAATTTAAGAAGTATTTCACCTAAAGTATTATCAGCAGGTGAAGAGGCAGGATGCCTTACGGAAGAAGGTGCTAAGAAACTTGATATTTCCGGAAACCTTGAAGCAGGTATCAAATTTGCTCCTCCCGAGGGTGATGCAGGAACCGGAATGGCTGCTACAAACGCAGTAGCAAAGAGAACAGGTAATGTTTCTGCAGGAACTTCTATCTTTGCTATGGTTGTTTTGGAAAAAGACCTTTCAAAGGTTTATCCCGAAATTGATTTGGTAACAACTCCCGACGGTGCTTTGGTTGGTATGGTACATTGTAATAACTGTACTTCGGACATCAACGCATGGGTTAATATATTTGATGAATTTGCTAAGAGTATCGGTGCATCTGTAGATAAGAATACTTTGTACACAACATTGTTTAATAAGGCTTTGGAAGGTGATGCCGATTGTGGCGGACTTATTTCTTACAACTATTTTTCAGGTGAGCCCGTAACAGGTTTTGATGCGGGAGCTCCTATGTTTGTTCGTAAGGCAGAAGATAAGTTTACTCTTGCTAACTTTATGCGAATGCACATATATTCCTCACTTGCAGCATTAAAGCACGGACTTGATTTGCTGTTTAAGGAAGAGGGTGTTGAGTGTGATGAAATGTTCGGACACGGCGGACTTTTCAAAACTCCTAAGGTAGGTCAGTCAATAGCGGCAGCAGCTATGAACACAGCCGTATCCGTAATGGAAACAGCAGGAGAAGGCGGTCCTTGGGGAATGGCTCTTCTTGCAGCATTCGTTGATGCAAAAGCAGCCGATGCATCACTGACTCTCGGCGATTATTTAAAGAACAACATCTTCGGAGCTAATAAGGGAACCAAGTTGGAGCCTGTAGCATCTGAAGTTGAAGGTTTTGATAAATTCATGGATAAATACATGAAGGGACTTGAAGCAGAGCGCGCAGCACTTAAAATGTAGTATAAATTCTGTAGACGCAAGGAGTAAATATGTTAGAAGAATTAAAAAAAGAAGTATATGAAGCAAATATGCTTCTTCCTAAATATGGATTGGTTACATTTACCTGGGGTAATGTAAGCGGAATCGACAGAGAGTCGGGATTATTCGTTATTAAGCCTTCGGGTGTTGATTACGATAAGCTTAAACCGGAAGATATGGTTGTTATGGACCTTAAGGGTAATAAAGTGGAAGGCTCTATGAATCCGTCTTCCGATACGGCAACTCATTTAGAGCTTTACAAGGCATTTCCGGAAATAGGCGGTGTTGTTCATACTCACAGTTCTTATGCGACGAGCTGGGCACAGGCCGGAAGATCTATTCCCTGTTACGGAACAACTCATGCAGATTATATTTATGGTGAGGTTCCCTGCCTTCGTTGTTTAACTAAGGAAGAAATAGATGAAGCTTACGAAGAAAATACAGGTCATCTTATAGTAAATGAATTTAAGGCAATGAATAAAGAAATCATGGCAGTACCTGCAGTTTTATGTAAGAACCACGGTCCTTTTGCCTGGGGCAAAAATGCAAATGATGCTGTTCATAATGCGGTTGTTCTTGAAGAAGTTGCCAAAATGGCTTACAGAGCCGAAACAATTAACCCTGATATTAAACCCGCTCCCCAGGAGTTGCAGGATAAGCATTATTACCGTAAGCATGGCGCTAATGCATATTACGGACAAAAATAGAAACTTTTATTAAGGAGAAACGAAATGTTTAGACAGGTTATCAGTACCAAAAATAAAAAATCTCATATAAATCCCGAGATTCAGGGACATTTTTCCGAGCATTTGGGAAGATGTATCTATGAAGGATTATATGTAGGTGAAGATTCGGATATTCCTAATGTTAACGGAATGCGAAAAGATGTAGTTGAAGCATTAAAAGAAATGCAGATACCGGTTCTTCGTTGGCCGGGCGGATGTTTTGCCGATGAATATCATTGGAAAGATGGCGTAGGCCCTAAGGAAACACGTAAGAAAATTATTAACACTCATTGGGGCGGTGTCGTAGAAGATAACAGCTTTGGTACTGAAGAGTTCATGGAACTTTGTAAGCAGCTTGGATGTAAGACATATATTAACGGAAATGTTGGTTCAGGTACTGTTCAGGAAATGAGCGAATGGGTTGAGTATATGACCATGGAAGGCGTATCTCCTATGGCAGATATGCGTAAGGCTAACGGTCATGAAGATGCGTATACCGTTAATTATTTCGGTGTCGGAAACGAGAACTGGGGATGTGGCGGAAATATGCAGCCGCAGTATTATTCCGATTTATATCGTAGATATCAGACATATGTAAGAACATATGATTCCAAAAAACCTATCTTTAAAATCTGTTGCGGAGCTAATGCCGGAGATTATGATTGGACAGAAACCGTTATGAGAGAATGCTTCAAGTGTCCCGAGAACATGCATGGAATGATGGACGGTATTTCCCTTCATTATTATACTGTACCCGGAACCTGGGAAGAAAAGGGCGGTGCAACAGTATTTGATGAGGCCAAGTATTATCAGACTCTTGATAAGACCTTCTTTATGGAAGAGCTTATTTCTCATCATACGGCAATTATGGATAAGTATGATAAGAAAAAGGAAGTTGCTCTTATCGTAGATGAGTGGGGTACCTGGTACGATGTTGAACCCGGAACAAATCCCGGATTCTTATATCAGCAGAATACTATGAGAGACGCCATGGTAGCCGCTATTAATCTTAATATCTTTAACAAGCACTCTGACAGAGTAAAAATGGCAAATATTGCTCAGCTTGTTAACGTACTTCAGGCAGTTATTCTTACTGATGGCGAAAAGATGATAAAGACACCTACTTATCATGTATTTAATATGTATAAGAATCATCAGGATAACGAGCTGCTTGACAGCTTTATTGAGACCAAAACCATCGGAACGGAAGAAAGTAAGATTCCTAACCTGTCGGAATCAGCTTCAATAGACAAGGATGGAGTTGTTCATGTAACAGTAGCCAACCTTTCTGCTACGGAAAGTGCCGAAATCAATTCAGAGTTTGACGCTGAGGTTGGTTCTGTAGAAGCTACTATCCTTTCTAACAAAAAGGATGCTTATAACACATTCGACAAACCTGACACTGTAATGACCAAAGAGTTTAAGGATGTTAAGGTAAATGATAAGGTAGTTTCTTATACAATTCCTGCCTGCAGTGTAGTTTATTTAAAAGTTAAAATGAAATAAAGCCCGTAAAATCAAGGCTTTTGAGGTTTTTTAAAAATTTTTAAAAAAATTTTTAAAAAAACCCATAAAAATATAATCCCTCCAACGTATCTATATTATCAAAGGAAAACAAAGTGCTTTTTAGCACAGGATAAACAGATACATGGAGGGATTATTTTATGAAAAAGAGTATCGTTAGTAAATTATTAGCAGTATCGATTGTAGCATCTATGTTGGTTGGATGTGGTGCAGCAAATGAAACAGCACCTGCAATGGCAACAGAAGCAAACAATGATTATTCGGCACCTGATGTAGTATATGAAGAGCCTGCTTGTGAAGCAGCACCTGCCTATGAAGAAGCAGCCGAAGCGCCTGCTCAGAGTTTTGCGGCAGCCAAGGCAACAGAAGCTACAAATACATACGCTGAAGTTGAAGAAGCTTATGTTGACGGTTATTATGATGAATATTATGAGCCGTATATGGATGAGGGTGAAACATATTCTTCATTAAATGAAACAGGCTTTACTTCGGTAGCCAAGAATCCTTTATCAACTTTTGCGGCTGATGTGGATACGGCAAGTTATTCCAATTTCAGAAGATTTGTAACATACGGATATAGATTGGGAGATTTTCCGGCTGATGCATTAAGAAGCGAAGAAATGATTAACTATTTTACATATGATTACGCTAAGCCTAAAAAAGGTGAAATCTTTGGTGTAGATGCTCAGATAAGTGATTGTCCTTGGAACGAAGAAGCCAAGCTTATGATTCTTGGTGTTAATACTAAAGAAATGAGCGAAGCTAAGCGCCCTAACAGTAATATAGTATTTTTAGTAGATGTATCAGGTTCTATGTCAGATTATAACAAGCTTCCTTTAATTCAGCAGTCAATGGATATGCTTATGGATCAGTTTGATGAGGATGACAGAATTTCCATCGTAACATATGCAAGCGGCGTTGATGTTAAGCTTGACGGAGTATCCGGTGATAAGAAGAGTAAGATAATGAGAGCCTTCAACAAGCTTGATGCATCAGGCTCAACCAACGGCGGTGACGGAATCAAATTAGCATACAAAGTAGCCGAAGAAAACTTTATTGAAGGTGGAGTTAACAGAATTATCATCTGTTCGGACGGTGATTTTAATGTAGGTCTTACATCTGAGTCAGAACTTGAAGATTTAATTACCGAAAAGAAAGAATCAGGCGTATTCTTATCTGTTCTTGGATTCGGAATGTACAATTATTCAGATACAACAATGGAAACTCTTGCCGATTGCGGTAACGGAAATTATGCTTACATTGATACATTGGCAGAAGCTAAGAAGGTTCTTGTTGATGAAATGATGAAAAATTTCGTAGCAGTTGCCAAGGATGTTAAGCTTCAGGTTGAATTTAATCCTGCACTTGTTGATTCGTACAGACTTGTAGGTTATGAAAATCGCGCTCTTGCAGCTGAAGATTTTACAGATGATACTAAGGACGGCGGTGAATTAGGTGCCGGTCATCAGGTAACAGTAGTTTATGAAATTATAATGGCAGAGGATGCTAAGACAACTTCAGACCTTAAGTATCAGGATACAACAGTTTCAAAGAAAGGCGAAGCTAAAGACGAGTACTGCACACTATCAATTGCTTACAAAGATATAGACAAAGATACTTCAAAGTACCTTGACTTCCCTATTAACGCAAAGAACTATACCAAAAATCCCAGTGATAACTTCGTATTTGCAAGCTCTGTAGCCGAAGCATCATTAGCTCTTCGTGACAGTGATTACCTGGTAGATGTAACTCCCGAAGAGGCAGTTGAAGATATTATAGACAACCTGGAAGATATGGATCTTGATGAATATCAGGAAGAATTCGTTGATTTGCTTAGTGCAACATTAGACGGAACAGGTTATGAATACAATTACTACTATGCATATTAATGATTAAGTTCGTAATAAAAGAGATATTGCTGAATGATACCGGCAATTCCTTCATAGTAATCAAATGGGAAACCATTAATATAATACGTATTAAGCAATTGCTTAACATGAGTATCAATAGGAAAAGCATCAATATGATGTAACCCGAAAAGGCATATACAATTAGCTACCTTAGGCCCTATACCCGTAAAGGTAAGCAGCGTTGTATATGCTTTTTCATATGATAAGGATTTTAATTCGTCCGGAAATTCCGGATGAAGCAGAGCATATTCATATATCTTTTTAAGATAGGCATTTCTGTAACCGAGACCCAAAGAAGAATCGTCAAACAAAGATACATCAATTTCTCCGGGATAGGGAAAAGCGTTATTTTCCAAGCCAGCCTTTTGACAGATAACTTCTATGGAACGTGAAATTCGGGTAATGTTGTTGTTCTGAGATATTAAAAAAGATATGATAATTTCCCATAAATCCTGTCTTAAAATTCGAATTCCGTATCCTTTTTGAAATGCTTCTATACTGTGAGAATCACCGGAGGACATAATTTTATCTTCAACGGCGGAATAATCTGTATCCATATCAAAATATAATGACCAGATATTATCCCATTCTTTTTGACTGCAGGATAAATCAAACTTAGAATTACCGATATTACTGATGGTTAAGGGATTGGACAGATTACCGTTAATTCGTACGGGTGGAATAAGATAGGAATTTTCATCTGTTTTATGCCATCTGAAGCACTGTCCGCTTTTGGCTGTCTGATTAAGATTAAGATGATCTATTGTAAGTATCATAATTAATTACTTGGTAAAGTGAGATTTAATTGCTTCAAAGGTTTCGTCGGATATATCGTGCTCCATTTTGCAGGCATCGGCGGCAGCAGTTTCTTCGTTTATTCCCAAATTAATAAGAATATCCGTTAAAACCTCGTGACGTTCGTATATCTTTTCGGCGATATTACGTCCTTTTTCGGTAAAGGCTATATGGCCTGCGTTATCTACTATAATACATGATTCATTCTTAAGCCTGGTTAAGGCGCGGGAAACAGAGGCCTTTGAAATGCCCATCTCATCAACCACATCAATAGCTCTGACACTTGGCATTTTCTTACCAAGTAATAATATAGTTTCTAAATACATTTCACCTGATTCGTGCATGACAATATCTCCTTGATGGTCATATGAAACATGTTTAAGATTAATTCGAAACAATAAATACATTATAGATAATAGTTCTAAGATGGTCAAGTTAGTAGTTTCACGGCTGAAACCAATGATATTAAAGAATATGGAGATAATTACATTGACAAGTTAGCACGAGGTAACTATAATACATTTAGTTAAAATTTCCCGGGCGGAACGGAGATTAATATGATTAAATATATTGCAGATAATTGGGGAACTGTTTTGGTGGGAGCAATACTTATTGCTATTGTAATTACTGCCATAATTAAGATAATAAAAGATAAAAAGAGCGGGAAGTCTTCCTGCGGCGGGGATTGCAGTCATTGCCTGATGCAGTGTAAAGATAACAAAAAAAGGGACGAGTAAACGTCCCTTTAATTTTTTAATTTGTATTTGTTTCGGGATCCGGTGCCTTGGTATACAGAATCTTAAGTAATATGGGAACCAGCACACTTGATATGATTATCAAAAGGATAACCGGAATTAAATAGGTTGAATCAATAATTCCGAGCTTCTCACCCTTTTTGGAAATAATCAAGGCTACTTCGCCACGAGTCATCATTCCCACGCCGATTTTCAGACAATCGATATTCTTGTTTTTAAAGCATTTTGCTACGAAACCGCATCCTATTACTTTCGTAATCATTGCTACCACAACGAACAGTATACTAAACATAAGCAAATCCTTTGTCATTGCCGTAACATTTGTTTTAAGTCCGATTGAGAAGAAGAAAATAGGTCCGAAAATCATATAATTGCTGACTGTAACTTTACGGTCTATGTAATCGGCATCCTTTATGTTACAAAGAATAATACCGGCCACATAAGCACCTGTAATATCGGCAATTCCGAAATACTTTTCGGCAACATATGCTGTTATGAAGCATAATGCGAATCCAATGATGGGTATACGCCTTGTGTGCTCATATCTTTTATCCACACGCTTAAAGCATTTGTAAAAAATATATCCACCAACAACTGCAATTAACAGGAATAATACTGTGGAAATCAGTACATTTACAGGTTTTTGGGTAGGGTCTTTAAATCCAAGAACAAAGGTTAATACAATAATTCCGATAACATCATCTATAATAGCGGCACTTAAAATAGTCTGTCCGATACGTCCGTTTAGGTAACCCAGTTCTTTTAGAGTTTCTACGGTAATTCCTACGGAAGTAGCTGTCATAATTGAGCCGATAAACAGTGCTTTAAAGAACTGTTCTGTTCCGAAACCGTCGAATCCGTAAAAACAAAGATATAATATTGTTCCGCCAAGCATAGGAATAAATACGCCTGCACATGCCACAATAAAAGCCACAAGTCCCGATTTTTTAAGCTCTTTAAGGTCTGTTTCAAGACCTGCCGAGAACATAATAAGAATGACACCGATTTCGGCCATATTGGTTATGAATTCCGATTCGTGCACAAAACCCAATAACGGACCTATTATAATACCGGCCAGAATTTCACCTACAACCATCGGGGCTTTACATTTGCGGGCCAAAAGTCCGAAGGCTTTGGCAAATAATATGATAATTGCTAAATCTCTTAAAATTGATACTGTTTCCATATATTTTACCCAAATAAATGCTACCTTGTTTCAAACAAGATAGCATTATAACACATAATAGTAAAAAGATATAAGTAAATATTGAGAAACTACTTATTGCCAGTTAATTCCGAAAGTTTTTCTATTAACATGTCAACATTGATAGGCTTTGAAAGATGTGTATCCATTCCGCATTCAAAGGCTACTTTTATATCTTCCGTAAAGGCATTGGCCGTCATAGCTATGATAGGGATATGAACATTATAAGGATCATCCAAGGCTCTGATCTTTCTTGTTGCATCATATCCGTTCATTACGGGCATCTGAATATCCATCAGTATAAAATCGAAATAATCTTCTTTTTTTCCCTTTTTATACATTTTATCTATTATATCAACGGCAAAAGTACCGTCTTCTGCTTCTGTTATTTCTATACCTAACTCCTTAAGTATATCCGTAGCAATTTCCCGGTTAAGTTCATTATCTTCAACAAGAAGAGCTTTCATTCCGACAAATGAATTGTTATGGGTTTTGTCATTTGAAGCGCTTAGTTCATTTTTGCCGAAATACTTGTTAAATTCTTTTCTTGATAATGTCTTAAGTGAAAGGGTCAGTCTGAAGTTTGAACCTTTTCCAACTTCACTTTCCACATCAATTTTACCGCCCATTAAGTCGGTGATTCTTTGAGCAATGGAAAGACCAAGGCCGGTACCTTCCTGCTTACTTACGGTACTTGTCTGTTCTCTTGAGAATTCTTCAAAGAGATGTTCCATAAATTCACTGCTCATACCGATACCGTTATCTCTAACTGTAAAAGAGTAATCAGCCATGCCATTTACGGGGTGGCTGAGCTGTTCCACAAGGACGTTTACCTTTCCGCCCGAAGGTGTGTACTTAATGGCGTTTGAGATGATATTAACCAGAACTCTGTTCAGATGTATAATGTCGCCCCATACGTATCTGTCTTTGATGTTTCGATAAGAGACACTGTATTCAATACTTTTGCTGATAGCTGCAGCATTAAGCATGGGATCGATTTCGTCCAAGGCACATGAAAGGTCTGTGGGTTCATTGCTTATTTCAATTTTGCCGGATTCGATTCGGCTCATTTCAAGAACTTCATTAATAAGGTTCATCAATTGTGCGCCGGAGACTTTTATTTTATTCAGACTGTCAAGAACACGTTCTTTATCGTCTATATGCTTCTCGGCAATTCTTGTAAATCCCAGAATAGCGTTCATGGGAGTTCTTATGTCATGTGACATACTAAAAAGAAATGAAGTTTTGGCATTATTGGCTGATTCTGCAGATTTCAAAGCCGTATTCAGCTCTTCCTGCATCTGCTCAAGAGAGTATACCTGTTCTTCAAAATCTTTGGACAGGAATAATTCGATAATAATACACGCTATCGAAAATCCGATGGAATCTGCCGGTGCATCCGGGTAAATTAACTGAAATACTCCGAACAGCAACGGAGATAAATTCACTGAAAAAATAGCAAACAGCTTAACACGGGCATCTTTTTGGCCGGCTTTGGCTGTTCCTATTAAAGATACGATACTGATGAAAATGTATGTTGCAAATTGCAGATAAAATAATATGGATCTGTAATTGGTAGTTTGATACCATCCGTCTTCGTCGACGTAGAACATAAAACGGTTAGCCATATTAAAAATCAGCATAACAAGCTGTACCAAGACAGCAGCTCCCGAGAAGAAAGTATATATTTTGTAATGACTGATATTCGTTTTGATTCTGGACAAAAAATATAAAGTCCAGACAAAAGAAGAAAACATTGCAAAAAGATGGAAAACATTGGATAAAACGAAGAGAGCCGTATCGTTACGGAAAGTATGCGATGCGAAAAGTCCCCAGATACCATCCTGCAAACAAAACAGAATAACCCAGTAAAAAATCATCTTGTGGTTACTCTTAATGCCTTTGCGATTAGACATTCCCGATATTAGTAAAATGATAACAATCAATGCACTTATAAAAGCCATTACGGCATACAACGGATGTACCGCTCTGTCAAATAAATCGCCCATGTTATTCCCCTTAACTATGACACTGCCGTTTCATAGAAACTACTAAGTTAATAATAACACAGTCCAACATAGAATAAAAACTAAAAGTTGGTATGGATATTCACTAATAAATCTAGGATGATTTGTGATATTATTTTCTTAATATAAATAGTTATACAATATTGATGTCCGATAATTATTAAAGATTTTTAATTGTTCAAAATGAAAGGGATAAAATGCAATACTGTAGCAAATGTGGTAAAAGACTTGATGACAATGCTAAATTCTGTACCGATTGCGGAACTGCAAATAATGCGGCCAAAAAGCCTACAGTTAACAGGACACAGGAATTTATAGAAAATAGACAAAAAGAAATACAGTATGAAAATGCCCAAAAGGCAAATAGTAAGCAGGGCAAAAAGAAACGGTTATTTCCCATAATAGCATTTCTTATGGTGATTGTTCTCATAGTCACAGCATTTTTTAAACCGGGATTTTTGCGTAAAAAACATACACCGGAAGAGGAATACGAATACACTTCCTCGACCACTAATAAGCCCCAGAATGTCGAAAAAACGGACAGTGATTATGATGAGCTTCGTATAGTTGATGAGGATTATAGTATTTCAATTGATGATTATGAACTTATACCGGTAGCGGAAGAGGCACTTGGAAGTGACAATAATACCATTTTCGGAGAGGGTATATCTTTGGCAGTAGAACCCGGTATGTTAGATGAAGACCACACAGGATATATATCAAAATCGGAGGGACCGGTTAATTGTGATTTCGCCGGAGTAGAGGTGCCGCTTACTATTGTGGATTGCAAAATTGACGGAATTACTTCGGACTCAATGATATATATCAATATGCCATTGAAACTTAACGAAAACGAAATTGCCGGAGCCGGTTATATAGATGAAAACGGGCAGATGCATCCGATTCCTCATTACTATGATTGGGAAACAGGAATTCTAACCATATATACAACTCATCTTTCAAAGTATTGCGGTTTTCCCGTGAACAACGAAAGAATGAGCAATGCGATGCTGGCGTATGTCTTTGCCGATGACATGATTAGTGGTGAAGAAAATGCTGATCTTAATATGATGATTGAGTACATGGAAGCTGCCCGGATGGCCGAAAGTGATCTTAGCATGGCGATGGATATTGCCAACGGATTAAGTGGCGGAGGTTTCGTGGCCGGAAATCTGGTAAGTGCGGCCGGACTATACGAAGGCGCGGTGAGCACTGTTGCGGAAGGCGCGGGAGACTTTATCTTTACCAAGGGAAATATCGGAACCGTCGGTGAAATAATGAATACCAACTGGGGAAAAGCAGGTACCTTGATGCCCGGTGAAGTAAAGTATGGTCCTGCACTTAAGGCTTCGAGTATTAATGATAAGTTTGCTTCAAAATACCCGTCAGCTTTTCTTGAGAAAGCGGGAAAGACCTTGAATCGCCTTAATTTTGGTGTGGCGGCGATTAAGCTCGGTGATACGATTGCCAACAGCGGATGGAGATCTGATAAGGCAGCAGGAGAAGCATCCAGAACTGCGATTGATACTGTACTTGCGCTCCTTGCAGAATCGACTGAGTTCGGGTCTTATGGGCTTAATGTTTATTTGATGGGAGTTTCTTTTTTGGAATACGCCCTTGATGCTTTTTATGCAGAAGCAATTGAGGGGCGGGAAAAAGTATACTTTTCGGCTTATCAAAAGTACTATCAAAATAAGGGAACGGATGGAGGATATCGTTCTGCGGCAGACTGGCTAAGAATTTTTAAAGATATTATCAATAATGGTGGCGGACAGAAGGAAATGGAAGCCGAAATAGACCGCTATGTCAATGAGTTTTGGGAAAAGGCCGATCAGATGGGCCCCGAGTATCTTGACAGTCTGATGACTGATGAGGATAGAGCAGCATTTGGAGCAGCAGCTCAGGGTGGACTTAATGATGCGCTTCGTAAGAAAATAAGCGATGATTACAAGAGTACTTTGAATGAAACAATGCCCAATATCTTGAGGGTTCTTAGTATGCAAAGGAGAACGGAACTTCTTGAAAGTTATCAGCAGGAATATGATAACTTTATTATGCAGATGAACCAGACTGTTACGATAAGAGTTTGTACCGATTATTCGGGGATGGGCTTTTCAAAGTATAAGGATTGCGTAGTTAGATTCAAGGATATTAACGGCAAGGTTGATGATCCGCAAAAGTGGCAGACCACTCTTAATAGTGAAGGTAGCGGCGCAATCAGGTTTACCTTCTTGGGACATCTTATGGCTAATGCGGGTACTACTCTTGAAGTTGTTAAAACAAATGGGGATTTTGAGGAAGTTATCGATACATGTGAAGTTTGCTTCAAAACCGATAATTCCGGAAGATATCCTAAGCTTTACGGGGTTTTGATGCTTCATGAAGAAAGTGAAGAACAGCCGGAAGAAGAGGGGATTTCCGTTGAGCCTGAGGACTATCCGGATGAGCCGGAAGAAGTTAATACAGCTAACGACTCCGAACGGCCGGTACGCTTTACATATTACAGTGACAGTGTTAACAGGGATGAATTCGGCAGCAGTGAGGTTCTAAAACCGCTTGCTGATTCGTTTGTGGGAAGTTATGTGGATATTTCCGATGGAACATTCACAATAAAGGGCACCAATAGTAGCTACCATATGGGCAAAGAAGAGATGGAAAAGGCCATTGCCGCAGCCGGTGATGTAGAGGGTTCACTTATCGCATTTGGCGAAGATTGGAATGTTTCCAATATTGAACTTAAGGGAAGTCTGGATGGTGATATCGGTACTTCTGCTCATATAAATGTTGATTATTTCCATGCTGACTGTAACGGATATATGGAGATCTCTACTTCGGATGAGTATGGAAGAACTTCGGTAGAGACCACATATTCGGGCGAACTTACCGAATCCAACAGCCAGTATACGCGAGGAAATGATTCATATCTTGCCCTGGAAGAGCTAGACGGCAGAGAGTGTTATGTTATGCATATATATCTTGTAGTTACGCCGAAGTATACCGAGAATACTCATCAAGTGCAAACAGATACGGACGGCGAAACATCAACATATGATGATAGTAATGAATCCTATGGCGATTATTTAATGGAACTTGTATTTATAGGAGAATTATAAGAGGTTGCGGTACCTGAAGAATAAAGGGGGATTTTATGGATAACAATTTGAAAGAAATAAAACTATGCGAAGACGGAAAATATAGATGGGTTTATGAATTCAGCATGTTGAAGAACCCTATTATACTGTTGACAATTTTGAAGATATTCGCGCTTGTTTTGATAGGGATGTGGCTGTTTTTCGGATTGTTTTCCATTAAGGATGAAGGATTGGTAGGAGCATATGTTTATGAAGCAAAAGCATTGATGCTACCGGCTATTATTTTGTTTGCTTTATCGATTGTGTCATATTTAATTCTGGCAGGTATCTATGGCTGGAAATATATAGTTCTTTTTGAAATGAATGAAGAAGGAATAAGGCATATCCATATGGCTAAGCAGTTTAAAAAGGCAGAAGCTGTGGGGTGGCTTACGGCTTTAGCAGGTGCTGTGGTCAAAAATCCCGGAGCATCAGGAACGGGTCTTTTGGCAGCAACCAAGCAAGAAACTGTATCCGAATTTTCAAAAGTAAAAAAAATGAAAGTTCTTCGGGGATTTCATACCATTAAACTGGATGCCCTTCTTAGCCATAATCAAATTTACGCGTATGATAAGGACTATGATTTCGTAGTGGAATATATTAAGACAAGAATTCCAAACACAGCTAAAGTTAGGGGATAATGTAAAATGAGAAAAAGCAGAATAATATCGGCAATAGCTATATTAACTACTGTATTTATAATGATGTCATGTGGATACAAAAACAATCCGCCGGGAGATGATACTTCCTGGCCTGCTAACCTTAACGGAGAGTTTACTTCCGAATATGGTTCTTTGTACTTTAGCGGAGACGGTGACAGTATAATTATAGACTTTTCGGAAGGACTTGCTCAGGCTTTGAACTGCCCGATAGGAAAAAGCGAAGGTACATATGTTTTTCTTTTTGACAATAAGGCGTGGAGATACGACAAGTCCGACACACTTGCGATAAGTATAGGAGACTCTGATTATTACTTTAAAAATATATTTACGCAGACCAATGGAGATAAGATTGTTCTTTACTTGCCGGATTTTAATAACGATGAGCCGATTTCTTTTGAAAAAGTTATGAATTAGAACGAATTAGACGGGTATTCTAAGAATTTTGTTTCTTTGATTTAGTCGGCGTGACAGGATTTAAGTATTTAGGATGATAATAACACCGTTTAACATAGAATAAAAAGTAAATAAGGAAGAAAAGTTAGAACTGATACTTTCTGCCGGAGAAAACAAATATCGAAGAACAATTCTGAAAAGGATCGTTCTTTTTGTTTGTCCGAAAACAACTAAAAGAAAGAAGGATAAAGGATGAAAGAAAGAATACAACGTAAAGGGGGTGAACGCGCATACTATACAAAGGAACTGTTCTTTAACGAATTTATTCCCAGATGTATCGTTTTCCTTTGTCTTTCAGTATCATGTCGTTATGTAGCCAGCCGCGGCAAACGTATGATAGAAATGCAATCGGAAAATGTTAAGAAGACGGCACGAATTGCAACCGAGTTGGATTTGGCGACCAAAATTCAGACCAGTATGCTTCCTTGCATTCTTCCTGCTTTTCCTGATGATGAAAACATTAAGTTGCGTGCAGTATATCATCCGGCTAAAGAAGTCGGAGGAGATTTTTATGATTATTTCAAAGTTGATGAAACACATGTAGGTGTTGTAATAGCTGATGTTTCCGGAAAAGGTGTTGGTGCGGCACTTTTCATGACCATATCAAAGACGATTATTAAAAATCAGCTCCAACTTGGAATTTCACCTGCCGAGGCATTAACGAATGTCAATCGGCAGCTTTGTGAGAATAATGAAGCCGGTTTATTTGTTACATGCTGGGCCGGTGTATATGATACCGAAACCGGTATTTTAACTTATGTGAATGCCGGACACAATCCTCCAGTATTACTTAGGAAAGGCGGATTTCCAGAGTTTATTAATCAAAAAAGCGGTCTTGTTTTGGCTGGTCTTGAGGATTATCAGTATAAGCAGGGAGAAATCCAATTGTTTATCGGGGATGAAATGTTTTTCTATACTGATGGTGTAACAGAAGCTACAAATAGCAAAAACATGTTGTATGGTGAACAGCGTCTTTTGGCCCATACTAATTTCCAAAGTTTTCACCGTTAACGGATCATGTAGTAAGTTGCGTCGGAGAATGTCTAAGTTGCAATTCGGACGGTGTCCCATACAAAATAACACAGAATAAAACGAAATAAAATCCAAATAATGGGTTTGAGTAGAACAAATAGTAGAATAAGAAAGCTTTCTCCTTTTTTACGATCTTTTTAATCATCAACTGAAGCATGTTGCAAAATGATCGTCCCTCAAAATCTAAATCTGATACTCTCTACTCGTTTTTGCGTAATAGCTTCGCATGTGTTACACTCAAAATGACACGCGGGCAAAGTGGAAATCGAATGAATATGTTGTAGAGGATAATCAAGATGAGTATTAAAAAGTTCTTGAGGATGTTATTGCCAATAGGGTTAGTATTTTCGGCATTGATTTATATTATAGGTTTGAACAGTTATTATATCCAGAATGAAAGGTCCGAGAAGGAACTTAATGAATTATCATACTTTTCGAGTGAATTTTCCTTGGAAACACTTGAAGGTACTGCATTTAATGATGATTATATACAATCACATAAATTGACAGTGATAAACGGATGGGCGCCATGGTGTGTTCATTGTGTTGAAGAAATGCCAGATCTTGAAATATTGAGTAACGAGTATGCCGAGCGCGGTGTCGGAATAGTAGGCGTTGTTGCCGATTTTTCAAAGAATGCTGCCTCAGATGCAACTTATTATAATCAGGTAATTGAGATGGCCCGGCAGACAGGGGTTGATTATCCCATTGCTTTATGTGACGAAAGGTTCGAGGATGAAGTTTCGGTTACCATGAACGGTGCATTTCCGGCAACATGGATTGTTGATTCAAACGGTGAACTTGTCAGTTTTATTTTGGGTTCTAATACAAAAGAAGAATGGAGTGAAATATTTGATAAGTGCTTGGATGCGATTGAATAGAGGGATAAGTATGAACAATGGAAAAAGAAAAGTCATAAGTGCAATTCTCTTAATTATATTCCTCGCGGCTTTTGGGGGAGGAATAGGCGACGGAGTAACCACAGTGTATGAAAAAGCTGCAGCTATTTGTATGGAATGTATAGGAATTGGATAAGAAGAAAATGAAGAATAAATTAAGAGAGCATGAAACATTAAGGACAATTGCTCAGGCCCTGTCATTTGCTTTTCATAACGGTTACATAAGCGGATGGACTCATGGGAAAATATCAAACGGAACCAACAAAGGATTCTGTGTTCCGGGTTTGAATTGTTATTCATGCCCCGGAGCAGTCGGCGCGTGTCCTATCGGATCCTTACAGGCAGGACTTAACGGATTCGAATTTAAGGCCGTTCTTTATGTACTTGGATTTATCGGAATAATCGGGATATTGTGCGGCAGACTGGTATGCGGATGGATATGTCCGTTTGGATTGGTACAGGATTTGCTGTATAAAATTCCGGTGTTCAAAAAAAAGAAATCTATTAAGGGACACAAATATCTTAAATATCTTAAATATGTGATTTTAGTTATCTTTGTCATTTTGCTTCCAATGATTGTTCTTAATAAAGGCGGAGTGGGCGAACCTTGGTTTTGCGAGTGGATATGTCCTGACGGAACACTGCTGGGAGGTATCCCGCTTGTTATTTCCAATGAGTCATTAAGGACAGCTATAGGCGGAAGATTCATTTTTAAGATGACGTTGCTGATTGTCATACTGCTTGGCTCTGTTAAGTTAGCCAGACCGTTTTGCAAGTATATTTGTCCGCTCGGCGCATTGTATAGCCTATGCAATCCTGTTTCAAAGTACAGATTTAATGTGGATAATGATAAGTGTGTACATTGCGGTGCATGTAAAAATGTTTGCCCTATGGATATCGACGTGATTCACAATCCCAATTCCATGGAATGTATAAGGTGTGGAAAGTGCATGAATGTTTGTTCTAATGCAGCAATTTCGTCGTCGTGGGAAGATTTTCTTAAGAAATCCGACAAGAAAGAGTCCAACTGTTCTTTTTCTGTAGACAAAAGAGGTATTAGAAACACGATAATGCGCATTGTTTCTGTGATATTTTTCCTTGCAAGTATCGGTGTGATATTCAAAAATATACTATTCTTGCTAAATGGAATTTTAGGCGGATTTCCGGACATTGCAGCTGCATTACGTGTACTGATTTTGTGGTTTGTTACTGGAATAATTGTTGGTATTGTACCGCTTATAATGTGGTTTGATATTGTAAAGAACGGTTTTATTCCCGAAAACAGCAACGACTATTATAATTTCTCCGTAATCTCGCTCAAATTATTGATTGCAAAATTGATTTTGGATTTTGTTGGAAATGCTTTTTCGATTTACTGTTTGTATCGCGAGAATGTAAATGTATTTAATATACTGCGTTCATTATTTATTGTGAATTTTCCCGACATAGCGGTTATTGTTATTGGAAGCTTTTTAGTTACCCTTTGGAGACGGCGGAAAGCTTTGAAGTGAAGAATGTTGTAGAAAGAATGGATTAATAACTTATGAGAAAAAAATCTATATGTTTACTGTTATCAATAGTGTGTGCAGCTTCACTTTTGACGGGATGCAATACACAAAACGCTACCGTGGCAGATGCTTCTAAAAAAACTGAGGAAGCAGTTGCATCAAAAGAAGTTAGTGAGGATACCGCTAAGGATACAGAAACTGAAGATGCCAAAAAAGAGCCAGAAGATAATGAAGATGCCAAAAACAAGGATGTAGATTATTCTACGGGTAAGCCGTGGATGTGTGATAGCTTGGATGGATTGATAACCGCTGATACACCGGTGAATCTGAAGGATGATTATTATCTGTATGTGAATAAGGATGATTTAGTGTCTACGAAGATTCCTGAAGGCTATACGACAGCAGGTGGTGTGTATAATCTGTCACAGGATTTTAATCAGACTCTTTTGGATATGTTTAACGGCGGTATCAAAACGGATACTCATGAGGGAATTCTTGCTAGCAATCTGTATTCACTTTATATGGACTGGGATAGTAGAAATGAGCTGGGAATCACGCCTTATAAGAAGGAAGTTGATATGCTGGAGGCGGTTTCTGATATAAAAGAGATGACAACATACTTTAAGGAAAACAGTCCGCAGGATTATGTCGGGCTATTCTTTAACGTGGGGGTTACTGTTGATATTCATGAGTCTAGTAAGTATTTGCTGGAAATAGGTTGCAGTAATACAATCTTAGATGATTCGGCGGAATATTCTAACCTTACCGATTATGGAAAGATTAAAAAAGATGCATATACAAAGTTAGCAAAAAAGATGCTTAAGAAGCTTGGATATGATGAACAAACTGTTGATGAAAAGATAGAAAATGCATTTAAGCTGGATTCGATGTTGGCGGATACAATATATACCAATAACGAAAAGCAGATGCCTGATATATATGAAAAAGCGTATAACATTTATTCATATGAAGAAATGAAAGAACTTGAAGGAGAGCTTCCGATATTGGAAGTCATCGAAAATATGGGATATACATCGTTTGATAAGGTTCAATTAGATTCTCCTAAATGGCTGGAGAAAATGAAAGAAATCTATACAGATGATAATCTTAAGCTAATCAGGGATAACCTTATTGTTCGTGGGGCAATTACTATGGCACCTGTTCTTGATGAGGAGTGTTATTCTTGGGATGTTGAATGTAATAATGCGATAAGGGGATCTAGCGGAGAACTTCCATATGAAACAGTAGCTGCTAAAAACGTTAATTCCAATCTGGAGTGGATTATTGCAAAAGTATATGCCGACCAATATCTTAAGAAAGAGGATAAAGAAAGAATATCGGATCTGGTAGATGAAATAATTGACGAATATCATAATATTATAAAGGAAACGGATTTGGTCTCTGACGAAACGAAAGAGAAGGCATTAGAAAAGCTTGATGCACTCGACAAGCAGATTCTGTATCCGGATGACTGGTCACCGTATTTTATAGATGGACTAGATTTCAAGGGTCCTGAAGATGGTGGAGAACTTTATGAAGCTTTAAAGGAAATTGATAGATGTAATAATATAAAAGCTAATGATACGCTTCATAAGAAAGTTGACAAGCATGAGTGGCTGATGCCACCTACACAGATAAACTGTTATTATGACCCGAGCTGTAATGTAATTGTTATATTGGGAGCATTTGCTAAGGGAATAGTGTATAATGGCGAAATGTCTGATGAAGAATTGTACGGAAAACTTGGTGCGGTAATAGGTCATGAGATTTCTCATGCTTTTGACAGTTCCGGAGGTCAATATGATAAAGATGGTAATATGGTAAATTGGTGGACAGATGAAGATAAAGCCGCTTTTGACGAGAGAAATCAAAAGCTTGCAGACTATTTCAACAGCTTTACATTGTGGGATAACGAGAAGGTAAATGGTGATATCGTTACCGGTGAAGCGTGTGCTGATATAACCGGATTTAGGTGTATGATTAATCTGTCAAAGAAGAAACCCGGTTTCGATTATGATAAATTCTTCAAAGCATATGCTAAGTTATGGATGTGTAAGGATAAACTTCAGAGAGTATACTTAAAGAATACAGATGTTCATCCGCAAAGTGTTCATAGAGTTAATGCAGTATTGCAGCAATATCCGGAATTTTTGGAATTCTATGATATTAATGAAGGGGACAGAATGTATTTGGCTCCTTGTGACAGAGTAGTAATCTGGTAAATTGTTTGCGAGGCATAGAAGTATGAAAAGAAGCTAAAAAGGCTTCTTTACGAATTATGTAATAGTGACTAACCTTATAAATGAAGCGAATAAAGTTATGGAGGTGATAGAAATGTTATTAATTGGTATCTTTGTTTTGGTATTTCTTGAATGTTTATGGTACATTCCTATTTATAGGAAAAGTAAGAGTGAGGATAGAGTTAATAAGAAAAAAATAGTGTTTGCGTTCTTATGGGGATTTATTCCGGCATTTGTTATTTCTGTTATATTAAGTGGACTTATTGACCGAATGGCAAAATCCGCTGGAGTTGGCGAGCAGTCTTTGTTATATTCATTTATTATTTCATTTATTGAGTATGCATTGGTTGAGGAGTTGATTAAATTCTTGTTTTCGAAAATCAGTATACGAAAACTTGACTTATCTCATATCAATACTGTTTTAATCTTCGGCGCTGTCGGAATGGGATTTAATATTCTCGAATCTACTTTGTTTATGGCGACTGTTAACCCTATTGCCGGGGCTATTTTCAGAGGAGTATGTGGTGGTCATATTTTCTATCAGTTCTGGATGGGATATTATGTATGGCTTGCTTGGCAGGCTAAGAAGTCAGGAGATGCTTTGGCATATCGTAAGAACATGCTTATAGGACTCGCAGTTCCAATTTTGGTTCATGGTATGCATGATTTTGCCGCACAATTGGCGAAGTTTGTGGATACCGGAATTGAGATGGTTCCTTTTGTAACAGCATTTGTGATTGACATGATTTTCTTATTTATTACTATCAGAAAAGTGTACGAGCTTACTAAAGCACATAGCGAAAACGATTAATCCGCATCATACATAATATGAAAACTTTGAAAGAAATTTTGCATTATGATAGCGGAAAACAATAAAATGTATAATACTGTTTGTGAGAGTAGGACTGCTTTTTTGCTATCAATAGAATATACCGTTATGAGGGCAATACCAAGGAAAGAATTGAGCAATTACAGACAGTGGTTGAATCCATGTCAGATGACTATGAAGGTCTTTTTCTTGTAAATTTTGATACCGATGAGGAAGAACATTGCCAAATTTAATCCTAAGTAAAATAAGGAGTGGTAAGCCATATATTCTAAATTATCGAATTAAACTGGGCGGAGAGATTAAGTGGTTTAGATTTAAGTATGTTTCTCAAAAGGCAGACGGCAAATGCATTCGAGGAAGATAAGCGGGCATCAATAGAAGCCGGAATGGATGTACATCTTACAAAACCGATTGATGTGAACGAACTCATGGAGGCTGTATGGTCGATAAAATAACATCATTAGCAGGTTATGATGATTTTGTTAATAGTCTGCAAGAAGAAATGAATAAAGGGTGTTATTGGTGGGTTAAGAGTTGTTTCGGATAACATTGTATGGGCAGTAAGTCTTGAAAAGGGTAGTCCGAGTGATATGACATATTACAATAGTTAAAAAATCAATAATTGTTGAAAGAATAAATGGAAAAAGTTAGAACAAAAAAACAAGGGTCTCGATTATCTCGAAACCCTTGTTTTTTTAAGTCGGCGTGACAGGATTTGAACCTGCGACCTCTGCGTCCCGAATATTGCTGCATATTTTTTATCTTGTCCCAAATCATATTAAAACAGTGTATTTTCACACTTTTTGTTTTTGTAACATACAGAATAACACAGAATAAAACGAAATAAAATCCGAATAACGGGTTTTGAGTAGA
>JAZQQM010000060.1:0-37096 GCA_045629045.1 Lachnospiraceae bacterium | reverse complement strand
TGATATGGAATGTATGGCTTTATCCGCGCGAAGTATCTTTTCGGCTTCCTTCAAAAAAAGATAGCCTTCTTCTGTTAACGCTATTCCGTTATATGTTCGCCTGAAAATAGGAAAACCGAGTTCTTCTTCAAGCTTCTTTATTGTCTGGCTTGCATTTGATTGTGCAATACCAAGTTCCTGTGCCGCAGCCGATACCGAATTCTTGCTGGCGGCTTCAACTATAAGATTTATCTGCAATAATGTCATACTTACTCCTTGCTATATGCAAAGGCATATATGTATATGTGCTAATAAATATATTGACGCTATATGTTAATTAGCCTATCATATTATGTGATATAAGGTCAATATAGTAATATTTAATGCTGTACGAGATTAGTACAGCGAAAGATTATCCGGAGAAGTAATACAGAGAGGTTATATAGAAAATAATATATATTCATGTGGGTAATTGAGGAGGGTATATGAAAGCAAAGAAAATAATCGGTAAAGTTGTGCTGGCTGTTTTGGCGGTACTTGTACTCGCCTGCATTGTATTCTGTGGAATATATTTTACAAGATTTCAATCGATAGCTTCGCTCGAGAAATATACGGATTATGAAGACGGATATAATCTGTATTCAATGGATATAAAGTATGATTACAGTCTTGATGATATCATTAACTCAGGATACACGGATATGCAGGGCTTGGTTGATGCAATTATAGATGAATCGCTTCCGCTGCTTCCTGTAAGCATCAATGTACCTTCGTTTGGATGCAGTGCTTTTAGGACAGAAACTGTTGATAAAGATATACTGATGGGTCGAAATTATGATTTTAAGCTCGATACGTCAGCACTTATGGTTCGTTGTGAACCGAAGGACGGCTATAAATCAATCGCGTTTGCCGCTCTTAATAATGTCGGTGCCGATAATGCGGATGCAGGAATTGCAAAAAAGATGGCTTGTCTGACCGCACCGTTTATCTGTCTTGATGGTGTGAATGAAAAGGGTGTATCCATTGCCGTGCTGACACTTCCAAGTGACCCTACGATGCATGATACAGGAAAGCCGAAGTTAGCTACATCGCTTCTTATTCGCCTTGTTCTTGATAGGGCGGCAACTACAGACGAGGCACTTGAACTTATTGAGCAGTATGATATTTTTTCCTCTAACGGTCGCGATTATCATTTCGTAATAAATGATGCCACAGGAAACAGCGTGGCTGTTGAATTTGACTGTGAGGATCCTGAAAGGAAAACGGTTGTTACTCCCACACAGGCAATAACCAATTTCTTTGTTATGTATATAGATAAAGTAGATTTGGATTCGGATAACGGAATGTACGGAACCGGAAAGAGCAGGAAGCGATATGAAGCTATGCTCGATGTGCTTGAAGATAATGAAAATGCAGTAGACATGGATGTGGCGTGGGAAGCATTAAGAGCAGCTGCGCAGGATCCGGATCCGAATGATATTACCAGCAACACACAGTGGTCGATTATCTTTAACAATACCGACGGCACAGCCGAGGTGGCATTACGCCGCCACTGGGATGATAAATTTAATTTTGCGATTAATCAGTGATAGGAAAATCTAAAAAGACTGCCAAAGTTTTCTCAGGACTAGTGGTGGTCTTTTTGATTGCGCGAAATATACTTTCCTACTGCAACCCCAGCAGAAAAGATTGTTATCTATAGTAATCGGAGGGGCACAGGCATCCAAAGGACGAACCGAAGACGTAAATATTGTACACCGTAAATATTACATATCGCCAATATTGTACAACGCAAATATTATGCGAATATTATGCGAATATTTTTATTAATATCTTGAGAAAAGCTTCCATTATTGATACTATTAGTTGGAATATCGCGAAAACATATAAGCGTTTATTTGGAGGAAAAATTTTATGAAGAACAAGCTGAAATTATTATTTGCGGTGGTTCTTTCATTGACTATGGTAATGGGAATGTGTGTGACATCGTTTTCGGCAACTGTAGTTATGAAAAATCCCAATTCTTCCGGAGTACAGTTGATTGGGGACACACTTATTATTCAGGAAGACCACTACAATTTCAACGTGACGGGTAAAGCGCTGATGTTACAGTGTCCCGGTGTAACAGACATTCTGCCGAACAACGGTTTGAAAACGGTAGACATTCAGTTCAACGGAAATATGTATTCGGGAATAACTGAAATACTGATAGTCAGCACACCCGGAAAGAACAGCAAAATCCGTCTCGATGAAGGTTCTATGATTATTACAGGGGTAACTACTCCCGAGCAGGTACAGAAGGTTAAGACGGCTATTATGAACCAGCCAGATACTCTTGTCGAGTTGAAGAGGGTATTAACAGGTGCCTCTCAGGATTTGTCAGTTACAAAGAACTACATTGTCGGAAAGCGCAATGAAGTTTTGAACGAATCAGGCGCTAGAGCTTCCAAGAAAGAATTCCAAGGAGCGGTAGAACTTATAGCAGACGTTGAGGTGGCACAGGCGATAGTAGACGATCCAAAGTCCGAAGCCTCAGAGAGCACAGCCTCAGAGAGCACAGCCTCAGAGAGCACATCCTCAGAGAGCACATCCTCAGAGAGTACATCCTCAGAGAGTACATCCTCAGAGAGTACATCCTCAGAGAGCGCTTCTTCAGTAATGCCTACTCCCAGTGCACCCCCTCTACCCCCTATTAGTGATTGTGAGCACACTTCCGGATATTGCCAAATAGAGGGAAATGATGTACGTCACGAATGCAAGTCTTGTCACGAAACCTTTGAACATCAGTACAACGAAAGCGGAGTATGTGATATCTGTCATTACGAATGTAGCCATTCCGCTGAATTTGAAGAGATAGATCGAGAGCAACATAGATGTACAATTTGCAATGCTACGGGAAGCCACAATTTGGAATCAGACAATAATGTGTACCATTTTTGTAGCCAATGTTCTTTTGCGGAGGATCATGACTACAAACAGGTCGGCGGACATTGCGTAATCTGCGGTCACGATTGTGATCACGGCGGTGCGAATTCGGAAACTTGTAAATTCTGCGAAATTATGTTAGGTGAGCATGAGCATAATATTGAAGGTTGTTGTACCTACGTAGATGAAACTCAGCATGAATGTTTCTCTTGTAAAAAACCATTCCCTCACGTTTGGGATAATGGATATTGTAATATTTGTCATCATTCGTGTCCTAAATGTCATGGAGGGGAACTTGCGCCTGGTACCCCGTGTCCTAATTGTGAACGTGTACAGTAAATTGACTAATACTTAATAGTAACTTTTGCTATACCCCGGGTCGGAATGAAGCGGCTCGGGGTGTAGTTTTCAGGAGACCTGCATGCTCAATAAAATAGAACGCTTTATATATTATTGGCGAATGCCGATTATCTTTCTCATTCCCTTTTTCGTCTTACTGTTTTTATGTAGCAGGTTGGAAGGTAATGCCGCAGGAATCGTAGGCTGCTTCCTTTTTTCTGATTCATGGCCAATTATGGTGATGTCTTAGATAAAAGAATAAAGGATGCATTAGGTAGGTCATCCCGAAAGGTTTATAAAGTATCAATACTATATGTTGCGGTGGCTCTGAAAGAAGAAACACTTTCAAGGGGGTGGCTTTCAAGCAAGAAACTGGTGGCTCCCAAGCGGGATAATATTCACAATTACCAACAGTAGACACACCGCCGTCGGATACGCCACCTTCAGATAATTCACCGGCGGATACACCATCGGCCGATTATACACATGATTTCTTAAATGAATGGAGTGGGATGATCACTCAATAGAACTTGCCACTCAGAGAGACCCAAATCGTGAAAAGAATTATGCATTTCCTACTGTATCAAAGCATGGGATTAAGCATCAAGTGCCCTCTAATGCGTTGGATATATCAACAGTTCATACCACTGCAGGATTTATACATGGCATTCAGACGGCAGTTGCCGGAGTTAAAGAGGGTAATACAGATAAAGCTATTATTTTCAGCACACATCCTTTAAACTTTACCAAAGAAGTATTACAGACAATACGTGATGGTGGTATGAATGTTGAATATTATTTTTTTCATGAAGGTCAGTTTTATAACATGACCGTACCATATGAGAAGAAATAGGATAGATAATCCGGCGAACAAAAATATAGAGGAATTGTGTTAGAATATACTTGCCGTACGAATACTAAGGATGACGTAGCACCCATGATTAACGCTACTTAATCGGCACAGAATAAAATGGATCAATGTTAAGCAGGAGATAACAATATCTGCCGGAATGTCTATAGATTTGAATTTTGATTGGTATGGACCTGCAAAGATGGCAGAGCCTTACGGAGCATATTAAAAATCTGTAAGATTTTAATGATATTTTGTCTTAATCTGTTATATGTGTTAATATTTCTACTAAGGAGTATGTTGGTATGATTTTAAGAGAGAAAATTGACATCGAAGAACTAATAAATAATTCAAATAATTATTATCCAGATAGAATCAAATTCTGCATAGATAGAAAGAGAAAAGTTGTATCAGTTGATGAAGAATATCATATAGATATGGAAAACGAACTTTTTTCAGATGGCTCTAAAGATGAGGACATTTTTGGAGGAGATATACTTTTTTATCCAGAAGTGTCGGTGCTATGGGAAGCTCATCCTAATATCAATAGAAATATACAATTGGGAATTGGTAAAGGGAGAGAACTGACCGATACAAAATTAATTGATGAATTATTTGATATTCTTAAAGAATGGATCAAATAGGATGGAGCATATATGAGTTGGGATGAAATGACATTATTCGAGCAACTTTCTGAAGTGGCTGGAGATATAAAAAGATGTGTCGATTCAAAAGAGAAATATTTAAATCATGAATCACCTAAAGATTTCAGTTTTTTTTACTACGATAAAGCATATAAATTGGTTCTAAAACTTCGATTGGATGATAAGGAATATCGTAGAAGAGAATTTTTGGATGAACTGTTTGAAGTAAAAGAATATATTAGCCAAGAACGTGATAAAACTCCAATATTGAATTATTGGATGCAGTTTGATAAAGCAGTTGTTTGAACTTTATAGGGCAAACTGGCAGTGGCAGGAACATCTATCGATTTAAGTTGTGATTGGTACGGACCTGCTAAGATGGCCGAACTTTACGGAGCTAATTAGTAACAAAAGATGAAATCTCGAAAGTGTTACATTTGATATATATAAGTATATAATTACAGTGATAGAACCCAACATGCCTCTCAACGATGCGGACCATGTTGGGTTTTTCAATTAAGAAGCTGAAGCTCATACGATATTTCGTATATTTAGCAAAAAATGATTTGCAAAAGAGTACGGCAAAACATATTTGAAACTGTTGTGATACAGAGCATGATATTTGCAAGGCATATAAATGCCAATGATAAGGAGGTAAATATCATGAGAAGTATTACAACATTTTGCATTCAGTACGCACATCGTTTTTACGGATTTAATGGTGAGGCGCAGTATCTTCATGGTCATACCGGAACATTTACAATAGAGGTTGAAGATACGATTAATTCCGGTGTAAATATGGTCTTCCCATGCAATGAAATAAAGAAAAAAGCATGGGAAATATTACAAAATTTTGATCACGCTTTGATTTTGCGTGAAGATGACCCTCTGCTACCGGCAATACTGGCTGTTTACGAAAAACAGGGAATCAAAAACGGTCATCCGCAAAATACAATGAAGGGAGAGGCTTTTGAAACAGAACTTGCAACTGCATATCCCGATTGTAGATTAATCGTAACCAAAGAAACTATGACGGTGGAGGGAATGATAAAAATGGCCTACGAATTGTTAAAAGATGAATTGAATATAGCAAAAATTACGTTTACCAGCGGTTCAAATGCCGCATCAGAGGAATATAAGGTGAAGAAAAAACAAGACAGATGTCCGCTTTGCGGAATAGCGCTTGATGATAGCGGAGTATGTCAAAAATGCGGATATACTAAGTGAACTTTGTGAAAACTTAACTATTTTATTAACTGTTTTATAAATAATATTCGCTAAGATACCTTCATAAGAGAAAAAACTGTTGACGTTTGATTCAACTATGAAGGAGGAAAATATGGAATATGTACTTGAAACACGTTCTTTGTGTAAAAGGTATAAAAACTTTAAAGCCCTTGATGACTTGAATATGCACGTCCCCAAGGGCTCTATTTATGGCTTCGTGGGTAAGAATGGGGCAGGTAAAACCACCTTAATCCGACAAATCTGCGGCCTTCAGGTACCAACATCGGGTGAATATGAAATTTTGAAGATGGTAGGTCTTGAAAATACGGGGACCAAAACGGCAGGTAAAATTTCATTGGGCATGAGACAGCGACTTGGCATAGCCATAGCCCTTTGCTCTCATCCGGATTTTCTTGTTTTGGATGAACCGATTAACGGGTTAAAGTCCGGAATCTAACGCCTAATCCGGATTCTAATCTAAGCCTCTTCTCATGAACTAATTGGTCATGAGGGGTTATTACCGAGGCGACAGAGTTTGGTGACGGTATGAAATACTTAAGCAGAGTGAAATGTTTGGAATGAAAGTCTTATCTTAAAGAACATTGATTTTGGCTGCCTTAAGTAATGTTCCCTGGTTCAATTCCATCCGAACAATATTATCCCCTATGGTAAAACCGATGTTATCCTGCCTTGCGTATTCAGCTTCATTAAAGAAGCCGGAATCATTATAGGGAAACATTCTGACCTTAAGGACATGGCGACCATAGGGAAGCTTGATTATTGCCGTAAGATCCCGGTCTTCGGAGATTATTTCTGCTTCATAATATTCATCCACAACAATGAAATAGTGACTTCCGGTAGCCGGACTTAAGGCACCTTTCCCTTTCAAAAGTGTGAAGTGCAGTTCGCCCCATTGGGCATCCGCAGGGACTTTAGGGGCAACTCTGTTTTTTCTTTCAATTTCATAATCCGATATCTTTTCAGGGGCTTGAACATATACTATTTTTTGCTCGATGTCTTCAATATCATTTTCACAATAAGGACAATACTTAAGATCTTCGCCGTGAAAAACAGCTCCGCAATACTTACATCTCATTAGTTGATACCACTTTCTGACAGATATGTATTACAATCAATAACATAAGCACTTTGCTATCTGCATAAATTCATTAATAAGAATATTATACTATATTATTACATGTAGGCTAATAGTAAGAACCGTCCCTAATGTCAAAATGTGACAGTAAGAACCGTCCCCACTGTTACATTTTTATGTTGGTTTCTTACTTACAATCAGATTGCAAATAATACCGAAAACCAGTGCCAGAGCGATTTCGGTTAAGGTGACATGACCTATGTTTAATTCAAGGCCGCCGACACCCAGGACCAGAACTGCCGAAACAATGTATATATTCCGATTCTCATTGAAATCAAGATGCTGAATCATTACGAAACCGGATACGCAGATAAAGCCGTACAATCCTATGCAGATTCCACCCATAACACAGGGAGGGATGCTGGACATAAAGGCTACGACAGGCGACAGACAGGAGAGAATCATACAGCCTATAGCGGTAAATATCGTGGTGATAACAGAGGCATTTCGGCTAAGAGCCACGCATCCGATAGACTCGCCGTATGTTGTATTGGAAGCACCGCCGAAGACGGCTCCCACTATGGAACCTATACCGTCCCCAAGGAGGGTGAAAGACAATCCGGGATCCTTAAGAATGTCACGTTCTATAATACTTGACAGATTCTTATGGTCTGCAATGTGCTCGGCAAAACCTACGAAGGCAACAGGAACGAAGGCGACAATCAGCGTGATAATATATGAAGCATTTAGTTCTTCAAAGGCTCCAAATGCCTTTAAAAATACGAATTCGGGAAGACTAAAGAACGTTGACAGTGATATACCGTTTTTAAACATGGTTTGGGAATAAATACTAAAATCAATTACTTTTAGGCTTTGGATACCTGATACATTTCCGATTATTGTAAAGGCAGTGGCACAAATATACCCAAACATTATTCCCATGAGGAAGGGCAGCAGTTTGATATTCTTTTTCCCGTAGACAGAAGCTGTCATGGAAACCAGGAAAGCTATTAAACCGCATAAAAGAGCTATCCAGATTGAGGCGATAGATTTTGAAGTTACATTCTCAATTATGGTAGGAACGCCGTCAATTACCGAAACACTGTATTCGATGACATCTTCATAAACGCCTCCGGCTATTAGGTTTTTAATTCCTTCGGGAGCCAGGGTCAATCCAATCAGGGCCACGGTAGGTCCGATTACGGCAGGAGGCATAAAACGATCTATCCAGTCTGTTCCGCACATCTTTACTATTAGGCTTAATATCACATAAACAATTCCGGCAAAGATAACTCCGATAATTAATCCAAGATAGCCCAGGGCCATTGAGGCTGCGCCGGCAAAAGAAATCAGCATGGGCTTTACGAAAGAAAAATTAGAACCAAGGAAAACCGGGCTCTTATGTTTGGTAAAGAGAATGTAAACCAGAGTGCCGGCTCCGGCACCAAAGAGAGCGGCCGAAGGCTTAAGTCCGTGTCCGACTATAAGCGGGACAGCAATAGTTCCTGCCACAACAGAAAGAATCTGTTGAAGAGCAAACATAATAACCTGCATTGTTTTTGGGTGGTCTTCAACCTGATATATCATTTTCATACTAATACCCTCCTAAACATATATTGTATATTATATGTTGTGATTTGTGTATTAATAAAATGTGACAGTAAGAACCGTCCCTACTGTCACACGGCCTACTTTGGTAGGGTAATAGCACATACCATGGTGACACTTGGCGAAGATGTATGAAAATCAAGATGAATCTGTCTGTACCGCATAAGACCTCCTTATGAAAGCTCATTAATATTGTAGCACGGTATACGCTTTGCAGGTAAAATATTATGATAAACACAGGCTTATTTTGGTAGTTATTTAAGTGCATGAAATGGTACAATTAAGAAAATGTATCTGCATAACAATTAAGAGGATGCCATGAACGAAAAATACAGTCTTTTATTTCCTAAAGAGGATGCCGAATATCGAACCTTAAGCCCTACAGTCATTCACGATTTGGGGCTTGATGCCGTATGCAGACAGATTGCGCCTAAGGAGGCTGAACAAAATCTGCTTGTTAATACGCTTTCGAAGATAACGGCTGACCCATATGTAATTAAGTACAGATGCGATGTCTTTGAGGATATTCTGAATAATGCGAATATGCGAAAGGAACTTCTTGCCATTCTTGAAAGAATAAGTTTCCTCAAAAATTATGGCAGTATCTGCAAAAACTTCGACGACAAGTCTACAATCTGGGATTTGATGCACAGATTTGATGAGATTAACGACTACATTAAGTGTGTGGATGCACTTCATGACTGTCTGGCAGAGCAGGATATTCATTCCGACGGACTTACGGGACTTAAGAAGTATATCGAAAAGATATACGCAGACAACGGCTTTGCCCAGCTTAAGGAAGATATATCAAAGCTTGAACTTGATACATCAAATCTTAAGAGTATTACAGTGGGAATTAACTTAAATGAGCGATTTGAAGCTTCAAGTGTCGGATTGGTATCCATAAACAGCAGGTACTTTACCAGGTCCAATGCCCTAAGCAATTTCGCCGAACATATTTCATCAAAGGACAGGATTGACGCAACTACCGACTGGAACGAAGATTATAAATACCACGAGCCCAATGCCCATGATTTATCTGTAGTGGGGAATGCCATATTTAAGATGGGAGGATTTACTGCGGCGAGAATGAATCCGCTTTATTCGGCAGCAGCCGTAGCCTCTGTTGCGGAAGGTGATGCTGCACAGAATGTGCCCTTCTATTTTGACCGAGTGGTTAATCAGATGATTTCCGGCATGGTGAAGAAATTAAAGAATATTCTGAATAAGTATGTGTCCATATCCGTTACTAATATGGTCGAACTTATTCCGGAACTTATGTATTATGTGAGCTGGGCCGAATTTATTGAGCAACAGCGTGCAAAGGGTATGATTTTTAGCAAACCCGCGGTTATCGAGGCGGGGGATGGGTTTAGCGTTAAGGCTAAGGAAATTTATAATATTAAACTCATACATGGCGAGAATGCGTCAGAGATTGTTACAAACGATATATCTTTTGACGAGAAGCACAGAATGTATATATTGACAGGGGCCAATCGTGGAGGTAAGACCACCGTAACCCAGGCAGTGGGACAACTGTTTGTGCTGGCTCAGGGAGGCATTTACATTCCGGGAGAGGCCTTTGAGTTTTCTCCGGTTGACAGTGTGTTTACGCATTTCCCGGCAGATGAGGACAAGACCTTCGATTTGGGCCGACTGGGGGAAGAGTGTAAGCGATTTAAGGAAATTTTTAGTGAAGCAACCGCAAAGAGCCTGGTGCTTATGAACGAAACCTTTTCTACCACTTCCTTTGAAGAGGGATATTTCATTGCAGTGGATTCGATTCGCGCTTTGCTTACAAAGGGTATACGTACTATCTACAACACACATATGCATAAGCTTGCTTTGGATATTGATGTTATGAATGAAGGAAGTACCATTGCCAAGGCATATTCTCTTGTTGTATGTAATGATGGCGCCAATCGTTCGTATAAGGTTAAGATAGCACCGCCACAGGGCAAGTCCTTTGCAAGCGATATTGCAAAGAAGTACGGTGTTACATACGAAATGCTTGTTGAGGGAAACATAGATAACGAGGAAATTAAGTGAATTTGACAGTTATAAAGGATATAAACAGCACAGAGCTTGACTGGTTCATGAAAGAGTCCGAAACCTTTCTCAGGAGTGCAAATGAACCAGATTTAGGATATTTTCTGGCAGAGAGTCCAAACGTAATTACCAGGGCTCTCGATGGGGGATATGAGCCCTATAAATGCCTTATAGAAAATAAGAATGAATGCCCGGAGTTTCTTAAAAGGAAAGAATTTGCGGATGTGCCGGTATATGCGGCAGATTATTCCATATTATCCCAAATGCGCGGATTTGAAATGACAAGAGGTGCACTATGCATTATGAAGCGTCGGAAATATCCTGACGTGGATGAAGTCCTTGAGGGGGCCCATAGAATTGCAATTCTTGAAGATGTTATGAATCCGACTAATCTTGGGGCAGTATTTCGTTCAGCCGCCGCTCTTGGAATAGATGGTATATTTTTGTCCGGAGGCTGTGCGGATCCCCTTCTTAAAAGAGCTTCCCGCGTAAGCATGGGCACGGTATTCCAGGTACCCTGGACATATGTTGATGATGTGCCGGAACTGATTGCGCGGCTCCATGAGGATGATTACTCGGTAATGGCCCTGGCCCTTGACGAAAAAGCTGTTTCATTATCGGACGAGCGTTTAAAAGCTGCTGATAAGCGAGCTCTTATTCTTGGAACGGAAGCCTTCGGATTGAAGCCTGAAACTATAGCTGCCTGCGACTATACCGTAATGATTCCTATGTTAAACGGCGTCGATTCCTTAAACGTAGCCGCCGCCGGTGCAGTGGCCTTTTGGGAGTTATGCAAAATGTGACAGTGGGGACGGTTCTTTTTGTCACATTTTCAGAATTTGTTAATTGCTGCAAAACGGATACAGTATTATCTATTTCTCGTCCGCACTCTTGCAGTTCTAAGTGTTGCAGTCGAATATGCCTTTTAGCGGCACGGCACCGAACTATTCGCCATCCATGGCTCAATTAGTTCTTTCGCCTGCCTCCTGCAGGCTCATGCCTGATACACGCAACACTAAGAACAGCTTTAAGAGCGCTACCTAAAGAAATTGATAATACTGTATCCGTTTTTGCAGTATAAACATAACAAAATGTGACAGAAAGAACCTCAGAGAAAGATGGTGTTTCCCGGCATTTACTTCTTTTATTTGTATGTGAATTACAATATAATAAAGTAAGCCGATTTATTACGGATTTATGATAAGAAGGCTAGAAGTTTAATGTTGGTTGGATAATTATATGGGGGAATAAAATGAAAAGAGGAATAACAAAGTTATTAACCACAATGTTGGCCTGTATAATGGCTTTTAGTGTATCTACGGCAGCATTTGCAGATACAAAAGCAGATGAAAAGGCACAGGAAGAGTATTATAAAGCCTTAGCCCAGCAGCAGGGGACAGTTCTTCCTGTTTCGATAAATGTTACGGTTAAAAATAAGAAACACAATGTTGGCGATACATTATCTGCAAAGGATTTTACCGTTACTGTTAATATGTCTGATGGTAGCAAGGTAAAAAATCCTGCAGGTTGGACAGCCAACCCGTTAGTTCTAAGTTCCGAGTCTACTGAAATAACGGTTGCTTATAATGGTCTTTCAACTAAGATTACCGTTAAGGCAAACCCCGCAGCAGTTCAGCAGCAGCCAACTCGGGCTCAGCAGCCCGAAGCTCAGCAAACTAAAAAATGGCCTGCTTCTGCGTATGAACCCGTGAATAAAAAAGCATACAATGATATATATGACTATGCATACGCGCATGGTTATGTAGAAAAATGTGACAGCAAAACAGGCTACGATATTTGGTATATGTCAAAAGACAATGATGATTCTTGCATATTTGTAGTATTAACAGATAAGGGATGGCTTGCATCATATTGGAAATCGAAGAGTAGTGGTGGCAGCTATCACGAAGAATTTTTAGGCACCGCAACATTAGAACACGTCTATGACTATATGTTCTAATGAAAAACCGCACGAAAGTGCGGTTTTTTTAAGCCGTTAAGCGGCTTTGCCATATAAATTACCGAAATGCGGATCTCAAATCCCACACATATAAATTGAAACTGTAAGAACCTATCTTCGATAGGTTCTTTTTGTTATATTTTTTGAATTATCTAAACAGTGGGGATATGGTATTTACTTTATTTTTTTTAGGAGTTCTCGTGTAGTTCTTAGTGTTGCGTGTATCAGGCATGAGCCTGCAGGATGCAGGCGAAAGAACTAACTGAGCCATGGATGGCGAATAGTTCGGTGCCGTGCCGCTAACTTAATAAGTTATGGCAACACTTAGAAATACTAGAGAACGTACTCAAAAATAAAGGAAATACCATATCCCCACTATATTTATTATTCAAACTAAAATGTGACAGAAAGAACCGTCCCCACTGTCACATTATTTTTTCGGGGGGAAGGTATTTGCGGACCATCTTGATAAGTAACGATGAATTGACGGGCTTTGATAAGTAATTATCGAAGCCTTCTTCTAGGTAGAGCTTATCGCTGCCCTTAATTGCGTTGGCGGTAAGAATGACGATAGGCGTATCGGCATTCAGGCTTTCGGCACTTTCTTTGATTAGGTGCATGGCTTCGATACCGTCGCATTCGGGCATCATATGATCCATTAATATAAGGTCATACTTATTTTGGCAGCACATCTCAAAGGAACTGCGTCCGCCGTCGGCAACATCAATCGCCATCTTTGAATTTTTAAGGAATGTCTTAACGACGATAAGGTTGGTGTTATTGTCATCAACGACAAGTATTCTGGCATCGGGGGCGGTATAGTCAGGGTCGATATTGTCAAGGTCATCATTGAAAATCGTATTTTCCTTTGATTCTTCGAATGAATCCGTATTCTCATCAGAAGGAACGCTCTGAGGAAGTGTAACCATGAATGTTGTTCCGAGCCCGTATTTGCTGTGCAAAGAGAGCATGCCGCCCATTTCTTCAATGAGCTGCTTGGTTATGGCAAGACCGAGTCCGGTACCCTGAATGCTCTGATTTTTGTCTAAATCTGTTCGCGCAAAAGGATCAAATATCTTATCATAATCATCGCTTTTAATACCCATTCCCGTATCTGAAACAGTGAAATGGAATATATAGCTTGATGCATCATTGTGGTAACAATCTATGATAAAAGATATATTACCTTCCGGTGTGTACTTGATTGCATTTGACAGTATATTAAGAAGAACTTCCGAAATACTCTTGGAATCTCCGTATAAAAGCTCGGGGACATTGCTGCTTATATCATATTTAAAGGAAAGATTTTTGTTTTCGGCACGTTCCTTCATAATCAAGCATATGCTTGTTAATAATTTTTGCGGATTATAGGGCGCACATACGATTTCGTGCTTTCCGGAGTCTATTTTTGAAAAATCAAGAATATCATTAATAAGAGACAGCAGAAGCTGGCCGGAGTCATTAACGATATTGGCATAAGAAGCAATCTTGGGGTCTTTGGTTTCTTTAATGATAACTTCATTCATTCCCAGGATTGAATTAATAGGTGTTCTTATTTCATGAGACATGGCCGCCAGGAAGCGTGTCCTTTCGGTCATATTCGTAGTAGCCAGATCTTTTTCGTGCTGGATTTTGTATATGTCGTTTATCTGTTGGGCTATTGCAAATACCAAAAGTATAAACAGGCCTATAAGAATATACAGTCCCTGAACACGGTCGACTACGAAATTAATGGCAATCATTTCCACTACCGAAAAGGCCAAAAAGGTAAGGAAACCGATTGCGAAAATTTTATAATTTCTGTTTTTGAACTTAAATACATCAATAAGTGTCGTTACAAAGGCAATTACAATACCGATGACAATTATAATATCAATGTAGGGTAATGAATAGGTAAAGGGCATAATGCCAAGAATGTGTAAAAGAATAAACACAATCTGATTGGCAGATTCAAGAACCTGGATTCCAAAGTATATTTTGTGGTAATGCTTATTTTGTAACTCGTCAAGATAGTATATGAAAGGGAATACCATGCACAGGGTACAAATATATGCCATAAAGCCGTCGATAAAACGTGTTCTGAAAACAAACTGGAACACGAAGGAATCAAAGAACAGCCAGCAGGACATAATAAATACCGCTGCAGAAATCTGTGTAAGGTGAATTTTGCTTTTTAGTACTATGCTCAAAATATATGAGGCTATGAAAATCATTAACGAAAAAATAAGCAGGAATATGGACAGTATGAAGTTGATAAGTCCGTTCTTTTTTTCGAGCTTGCGTATGACGTCATATTTGTTTCCTACATATACATCGTGAAACTTGGTATTCTGAGCTCCAAAACGTGTGATGGTTACATGCTTTCCGGCATACTCAGAGGGAAGATCAATAAAAAAGTATGAATTTTTGGGCCCACGTCCCCAAATGGGAACGGAATTATTGTCCCATGTATATATTACGGTATTGTCGATTTTAACTTCGATACTGCTTAAATTAAGGAATGAAAGTACGGAATCTGCAGGAATGTCTTTGGGCAGCACGGTTTCATAACTAAAGACATCACGTCCTTTGGTGTCCGCAACATGGGGAGTAAGAATGTTGGTTGCTCCCTCAAGCTGGTCATAGTAAGTCCAGTCCTTAAGAACCGAAACATTGCCTGCAGGCAGTAATACGGCTTTGTCAGAAGCAATATAGTAGATTGAAAATATTATGAAACTTAAGAATACGGTACCGGATATTAATTTGATAATCAAAATGCCGATATCAATCCAACTTCTTTTCTTCATTAGTTTTCCTCATTATTCATAACCAGATTATCCGCCAGATACATACGAACCATTTTAATTAATTTGTCAGAATCAACGGGCTTTGACAAATAGTTATCAAAACCTTCCTGTATATAACCGATTTCCGAATCCTTTGATGCATTTGCGGTAAGAATTATGATTGGCGTAGAACTGTTTAGACTTTCGCTTTTTTCTTTAATAAGATGCATTGCTTCAATACCATCACATTCCGGCATCATATGATCCATAAGTATAAGGTCATATTTTTGACTGCAGCATTTTTGGAAGGCTTCCTTTCCGGAAGTCGACAAATCAAGCTGTAACTTCGTATCTTTAAGAAATGCTTTTACAACAATAAGATTAGTGTTGTTGTCATCAACCACCAAAACCTTGGCATCAGGTGCTTGGTACGACGGATTTATTGCATCGAGCTTATCTTCATCGGAGGACAAAACAGTGGGGGCATTTTGGGCAGTCTGTATTTGCTCTTTAGTAGGAATGTCCTGAGGAAGAGTTACAATAAACGTACTGCCTATACCGTATTCACTGTCAATATTAATAGAACCGCCCATTTCTTCAATGAGCTGTTTTGTTATGGCAAGACCAAGCCCTGTACCCTGGATACTTTGATTTTTCTCAAGGTCTGTTCTGGAAAAGGGATCAAAAATCATGTTGAGATCTTCACGTTTAATTCCGATGCCGGTATCCGTTACTTTAATGGTAAGTATACATTTGTCCGTAATTTCACATTCGGCTGTGAGACATACTCCGCCTATATTAGTGTACTTAACGGCATTCGAAAGCAGATTAATAAGTATCTGTGAAAGACTCTTGGAATCCCCGTAAAGCATTTCGGGCATATTCTCCGATATTGTATAAATAAAGTTGATATTTTTGCCTGTGGCAGCGCCACTCATGGCCCGGCAGATATTGCTGATAATCTTACGGGGATTATATACGGTATTTACGATTTCGTGTTTGCCGGAATCTATTTTTGAAAAATCAAGAATATTATTAATAAGTGAAAGCAGTAATTCTCCGGATTCGTTGACAATATTGGCATAGGATTCGATTTTGGAATCATCGGTTTCTTTAAGAATCATTTTGTTCATTCCGAGAATGGAATTGATGGGAGTCCTTATTTCGTGGGATATGTTGGCAAGGAACTGAGTTCTTGCACCGGCATTTGCACTTGCTAAATCTTTTTCATGCTGCATTTTGCGAATGTCGACGAATTCCTGAGCTATTGCAAATCCAAGAAGCAGATAAAGGCCAAAGAGAATGGCACCGCCCTGAACACGCTCCGGAGTCACATTAACGAGAACTATTTCAAGTACGGCACTTATCATAAAAAGGACAAATCCGTGCATACAAATTCTGTAATTACCGGCTTTGCATTTTATAAGGTCGATTACGGTAATTATAAGTAGTGCCACTACCCCGAGAAGAACTAAGATATCAAGAGCGACTAATGAAAGAGCAAGGTTTTGTATACCGGTAAGATGGAGCGTTATAAAGAAAATCTGATTAAATAATTCAAATAAACCAAGTACAAAATATGCCACATGGAAACGATGCTCCTGTACATCATCCATGTAATACATAAATGCAAACAGAATTGATGTTGTGATTACATATGACATTAATCCGTCTATATATTTGGTGTTAAATAAGAACTCAAATATAAAGGAGTCAACAAAAAGCCAGCTTGAGGCAACAAAAATACCTACGGCAATTGTGGTTAAGTAAACTTTTTTGTGGTACAGCTTTCGCAGGAAGAAAGAACCTATTATTACGAAAGCCGACAAAATCAACAGGAACAATGACAAAGCAAAGCCGAACAAATCATTTTTGACAATAAGGGTTCTGGCTACGGCATCCTTTGGTCCTACGAATACGTCTACGAATTTTTTGTTAAGTGTTCCGTATCTTGTTATTTTTATTTTTGAACCGGAATATGATGGGGGTAAATCGATAAAGAAATAAGAATTCTTGGCAGAACCGCCCCAGATGGGAACGGTTTCCTGGCGCCATGAATAAAAAGGCTGCCCATCTATTGAAATATCAATATCGCTTAGGTTTAGAAATGCTAATACAGAGCCTTCCTCTATGGCTGAGGGAAGCGTGGTTTCGAAGACAAAGGTATCACGTCCCGTAACATCAAGGACACAGGGTGTGTACAGCTGCTGAGGTACATCAAGCTGGTCGTAATAAACCCATTCATTAAGTACATATACGGAGTCAGGTTCATACAGAGGCACCGCATCTGTATATATGTAATAAATCGCATAAAATAAGGAGCCGAGAAAAGCACACGCCGACACCAGCTTGATTATAAAAATACCGATATCAATACCGCTTTTCCCCTTCATAGATAACTCCTTTTCGATACATAGCATCCAAATATCAGTATACAAGATATAAGCAAAAAATGGGAGTTTTTTTCACTCAAAAATACTAATTTTTGGTATAATGAATTAGTAATTTGGCTTAATAGGATAATCCATAATATTTAAATATAAGGAGATTAGCGTGAAACAGGACGAAATGAAGGTTCGCAAAAAAGGATACTACAAGGACCACCCTTGTACGGAAACATTTACTTGTACCACCTGCGGTAAGGAAGTACTTCCGGAGGGGGCAGGAACCGAACATCGTAATCATTGCCCCAATTGTCTTAGTTCATTACATGTTGATAATGAACCCGGGGACAGAGAAAGCACATGTCACGGTAATATGGAAGCCATAGCCGTATGGGTGAGAAATAACGGAGAATGGGCAATAATCCACAGATGTAAGAAATGCGGGGCGTTAAGCTCTAACCGTGTGGCGGCAGACGATAATCCTGTAAAACTTATGTCGATTGCGATGAAACCGGTGGCTAATCCTCCGTTCCCTGTTGAGAGAATGCAGGATATGATGAGAATGATGGGATACGAAAATGATTAAGTTAAGACCGTTTAAAAATTCAGATGCAACAACTGTTGCATCCTGGGTTGCTTCCGAAAGAGAATTTTATATCTGGTCGGCAGGCAGGCTTGGCGAATATCCTGCCACATCACAGACTCTTCTTGATTTGGCTTCTTCCATAGCCGATGACCCTCGTCAAATTCAGATGGTAGCATATGACGAAAAGGGTATTTTTTGTCATGTGCTTCTTAAATATCCCACAGAAGATGATTCCGTAATAAGATTCTGTTTCGTTATTGTGGATATTAAACGAAGAGGTCAGGGTCTTGGTAAGGCTACCCTTAAGATGATGGTTTCTTATGCTCATGATTACCTGGGAGCAGATAAAATTACCCTGGGGGTATTCAGCTGCAATCCCATGGCCTATAATTCATATCTTTCGGCAGGCTTTTATGAAACCGGAGAAGTGACCAAAAAATCTTTCATGGGTGAAGAATGGGCATGCGTAGAAATGGAAAACTATAATCCCGACCTTTCCTATGGGAGGAAGGGCGGAGTTAAAATTCCCGATGCGCAGATATCGGAAATTATTAAAAACAACGCTTTTGCATATGCTTTTCAGCCTATTGTCGAAGCAAAGACAGGCGAAATATACGGTTATGAAGCTCTCATGAGAGCAGAAAGCGTAGGACGAAGTATTTCTCCCTATGAAATACTTAGAATAGCCGGTGACGACAACCGACTCTACGAAATCGAAAAAGATACAATGTTTAATGTCATGGCACGTTACGAGTCCTGCCAGCGGGAATTTGTCGGCCGTAAGATATTCATAAATTCAATACCGGGATATTTCCTTACAGACAGTGATTATGCCAAGTTCAAGGAACAGTACGGCAAGTATTTTTGCAATATGACCGTGGAGATTACGGAACGGGCCGAACTTGACCAAAGCAAGATAGATACGCTGATTATGCGAAGCCGACATGATGGCTTTACCCTTGCAATCGACAATTACGGAACAGGTTTTTCGAATGCACAAAATCTCCTTAAGTTCTATCCTAATTGCGTTAAACTGGACCGACTGCTTATAGCAAATATTGATACGGACCATCGTAAACAGCATTTCGTTCAAAGTATTATAGAGTTTGCACATGCAAATCATTTCCAAGCTCTTGCGGAGGGAATCGAGACTAATGCGGAGTTTAATACACTAATGCGGATGGGAATAGATTTGTTACAGGGATTCTATATTTCTTATCCGGCTTTTGATGTCATAGACTGTGTACGGGATGATTTAAGAGAACTGATTAAAGAAGTAAATCAAAGGGAACAGTCACCCTACAGCAGAAGAGTATATATCGTTTCAAAAGACGAAAAAGATATACCTTTGGTTCGGCTGGCTCTTGAAGGATATTCAGGTATTTCAGTATCAAAATCCAAGATTATGATTACGGGGAATGTTAATTACAGCGCTGAAATGTCCATAAAGATAGAAGACGGTACCAGGTGCGAACTTACCTTAAAGGACGTATGCTTGGAAGGTTTTATGCAGCTGCCCTGTCTGGAACTGGGTAAGGATGTGGAACTGACCCTGATTATTGAAGGCGAAAACAGAATGCGAAAATTGGGAATATATGTTCCCGAAAGTGCATCCTTGAAGATAATAGGTTCCGGAAATATTGGAATAAGAGCGCAGGGTTTAAGATGCTACGGTATAGGTAATATATGGGATGCTCCGGTAGGTAAGATTGAGTGGAACGGAACAGGGTCCCTTGATGTTCTTGTTGAAGCCGATGAGGGAATCGGAATCGGCGGCGGAATAGCAGGCAGAAATTCATATATTAAGTTATCTGACGGAGTGGTAAGAGTTGAACCGGCTTCCAGAAAATCAATAGGAATCGGATGCGTTAAGGGTAATTTGCCTATAGTTTCAAAGGATTGTACCGTTCAGGTTGATATTAAGACGGCTACGGGCATAGGAATAGGCTGCGCCGATGAGAATCAGAGTACGTGGTTTACGAATTCAAAGGTCAATATAATTGCGGCAGGTTCAAAGATAGCATGTATCGGTAATTTATCAAAGACTGCAGGAAACATAGAGTTTACCGATTCGGAAATTTCTATACGCGCCAACGGCGAAAAATTGTATTTAATCGGCGCTAACGAAGGCGACCTCCATCTTAGATTTACCGAGACCAATATCGATCTTCGTTCCGAAGGTGCGGAAGTATGCGGTATAGGAACAAGAAACATGCATGCGACCGTAGTTGCCAATCACACAAATACAATGATGCGGATTGTATCATCAAATCCCATAACATTCGGTGCCCAGGCTGACAAAGTAATATACAGAGGCGGCACCAGAACAATGTCTGTAAATGAATAGTCAAAAGAGGGCAATAGATGGAAGTAAACGAAATACTTAAGATTTACGGAACCCAATACAAAGAAATGACTAAGACAATCCTTAGGGAGGCAGAGGCGGCCTCCCTAATTAGTGAGGATATGAAAGTGGGTATTAAACCCAATCTGGTAGCTCCTTCTCCTGCCTGTTTCGGTGCTACCACACATCCTGAAATAGTTGAAGGAATTATAGAATATTTAAGAGAAAACGGGATTAACGATATAGTCATTATGGAAGGCTCCTGGGTGGGAGATTCCACGGAGGATTCCTTCGAATACTGCGGCTACAACACATTATCTGCCAATTATGAGGTTCCTCTTATCGATACGCAGAAGCTAAAGTCATATTCTGCCGACTGCAAGGGTATGGAACTTAATATTTGCGACTGTTACAAAGATATAGATTTTTTGATTAACGTTCCGGTACTTAAAGGACACTGCCAGACTAAGATAACCTGTGCCTTAAAGAACGTTAAGGGACTTATCCCCAATAGGGAAAAGCGAAGGTTTCACACTCTGGGGCTGCATGAACCAATAGCACATTTAAACACCCACATTAAACAGAACCTTATAGTAATTGACCATATATGCGGGGACCCGGATTACGAAGAGGGAGGTAATCCCCTTGTTAAGAACTGTGTTATGGTCTCACGAGACCCGGTGCTGACGGATGCTTATGTGTGCAGTCTGTTTAACTATTCAATAGAAGATGTTCCTTATGTTAAATTATCATATGAACTTGGCGTAGGGGATGGAGATTTATCCCATCTTAAGATTAAAGTTATTAATGATACGGACAAAGAAATAAATGATGAAAGTATGCCACTTTCCCACAGAGTTCTTGATGTAAATTATGCCGCAAGCCAGATAGATTCCTGTTCTGCCTGTTATGCTTCTTTAATAGGCGCGCTGGATCGTCTCAAGGAGGACGGTCTTCTTGATAAACTTGACGGTAAGATAAGCATAGGACAGGGACACCGAGGCAAAGGAGGCAGATACGGAGTGGGTAATTGTACTTCAAAATTTGAGCATACGGTCAAGGGCTGCCCGCCGGATGAAGATGATATTTATAATACGTACAAAGATATAATCGTAAATTTAGCAAAATAAGATGCTTTATTTCGGACATTTATGGATACAGTATATCTTTGTAAGTGATTATACTTATATACGCAAGGTCGGAAACATCGACCGAAAGGAGTTTTATTTATGATAGAAAAAGCAGGAAAGATTGGTAAAATTGCCGTCATTGCGTTGATTGTCATATTTGCACTTTCAATTGTGTTCGGTTCATTTTATACAATTAGGGAAGAAGAGCAGGCTGTTGTCTGCACGTTCGGCGTTCCGAAGGCCGTAACAACTTCGGGATTACACTTTAAGATTCCGTTTATTCAGACGGTAACAAAAGTGAATAACACAATTCAGGGCTTTGCAATCGGTTACACAACCGATTATGAGCAGAATTATGACGGCGCTTCAGGTGCCGACTCGGGAATGATGATTACCTCGGATTACAATTTCATCAATGTGGACTTCTATGCAGAGTACAGAATTACCGACCCGGTTAAGGCTTTATATGCATCAACGGATCCTAAACTTGTGCTTGCAAATATAGCTCAGAACTGCATAAGAACCACAGTAGGTTCCTATGGAGTTGATGCGGTTCTTACAACCGGTAAGAATGAGATTCAGTCAAACATTAAGGAAATGATTCTGGACAAACTCGAGCAGTACGATATAGGTATACAACTGGTTAACATAACAATACAGGACGCAGAACCTCCCACAGAGGAAGTACGTACTGCCTTTAAGGCTGTCGAAACTGCCAAGCAGGGTAAGGAAACAGCCATTAATAATGCCAATAAGTATCGTAATGAGCAGATTCCCGCGGCCCAGGCCAAGGCCGATAAAATTACTCAGGATGCGGAAGCAACTAAGCAGGCACGTATTAACGAAGCAACAGGTCAGGTTGCAAGATTTAATGATATGTACAATGAATATAAGAATTATCCGGAAATAACAAAGACCCGTATGTTCTATGAAACCATGGAAGATGTGCTTCCGGGTATGAAGATTGTAATAGAAGGATCGGATGGCAGCAGTATCGAAAAGATACTTCCCCTTGATTCATTTGATGCATTTTCGGCAAGCGCAGTAAGCGAAGAAGGAGGTGAGGAATAATGACTGATATGGAAAGATTCGGTTCAAACGGAAAGCCCGTTTCAAAAGACGGCAAAAAGTCGAAGTGGTGGTTATTAATCCTCGCTCTGGTTTTAGTGATTGTTCTTAGTTCATCAATGTTCGTTAACCACGAAAATGAATATAAACTGGTTCGTCAGTTCGGTAGAGTATCACGTGTGGTTACAACTTCGGGACTTAATTTTAAGATACCGATTATTGAGACTGTAGACAATATCCCTAAGCAGATATTACTTTATGACCTTCCGGCTTCGGATGTTATTACATCCGACAAGAAGACAATGATTGTTGACAGTTATGTGCTTTGGAAGGTGGTAGACCCGCTTAAGTTCACACAGACCTTGTCGGGTAATGTGGTAAATGCCGAAAATCGTATTGATACACTTGTATATAATGCAACCAAAAATACCATCTCAAATATGACACAGGACGAAGTTATTCGTTCCCGTGACGGCAAGATGACAATTACAAATGTATCAAGCGAACTTGATGATGTTACAAATAACGATATAGTTGTGGAAGAGACCCAGGTTGTCGAGATTAAATCCCTGACGGAAGAGATTATGGACAACATTGGTACTGTAGGGGAACAGTACGGAATTGATATTATGGCGGTGGAAGTTAAGAAACTTGATCTTCCGGATGATAACAAGAACGCCGTATATACAAGAATGATTTCGGAACGTGAGAATATTGCCGCGCAGTATAAGGCTGAAGGTGAGTCTCAGGCTCAGATTATTCAGAACACGACAGATAAGGAAGTTTCGATAATGTTATCGGAGGCTGATGCCAAGGCACAGCAGCTGATAGCGGAAGGTGAAGCAGAATACATGAAGGTCCTTTCGGAAGCATATAAGGACGAAGCAAAGAGTGATTTCTATTCATTCGTTCGTAGCCTTGATGCACTTAAGGCTTCCATGGCAGGTTCTAATTCAAAGACTCTTATCTTACCTGCAGACAGTCCGATTGCGTCTATCTTTGCAGGGGGAAGATAAACTAAAATTACTTAAATAGAAGAGGGCTGATATAAACTGTTTAACAGTATATATCAGCCCTTTGTTTATGCTTTAAATGAGTTATGCGTTTTCTTTGTCGTTTCTGATAAGCTCTCTTAAGGCTCCCACAGCAACCGTAATTGCCAGTTCCGTATCATGCACCTGCTTGTTGGGAAGTCCTTTTTTGGCTCTTTCCTGATTGGCTACCACCAGAAAACATGAACCCACACGAACTCTTAAGAACTGACCTGCTATAAATAAAGCAGCCGATTCCATTTCGGAAGCAAGGCAACCCATACGAATCCAGGCCTGCCATTTATTCTCAAGTTCATAGCTTACGGGCATTACCTCCGGTTCGTGCTGGCCGAAGAAGGAATCCTTACACTGACATACGCCCACATGATGTGGCGCATTAAGCTTCTTTGCACTGCTTACCAGAGCATTGACAACATCAAGATTAGGGACTGCCGGATATTCTATAGGTGCGAATTCTCTTGAAGTTCCTTCCATTCTGACAGCACCTGTCGAAATGACAATATCACCGCCGAGAACATCCTCCTGCATACCGCCGCAGGTTCCCACGCGTATAAAGGTATGGGCACCGCATTTGCTTAATTCATCGATTGCAATTGCAGCAGAGGGGCCGCCGATTCCCGTAGAGGTTACGGATACTTTGACACCATCAAGATATCCTGTGTAGGTAACGTATTCTCTTACATCGGAAACAAGCTTTGCATCCTCGAAATGCTCGGCAATTTTAGCACACCTTTTGGGATCGCCGGGCATAATAATATATTTTCCTATATCATCGGGGCCAACACCTGTGTGATATTGTTTACCCGAACCTTCTGTATAATCAACCATAAAAAGTCCTCCTTTTCTTTTATTATAAGTATTATGTTAACTAAACGCAAGTTTATTTTGATTGACCAATTTACCTTAAAAAAATATAATTTTATATAGAAAATAAATTAGGGGAATCAAATGGATATACGTTCTATAGCATTTAATAAAGAATCTTCCGAGGAAGCACCTTTTGAAATTAAGGATTCCAAGCTTTCCAAGTTTTTTACCAAAAACGAAATTAAGCCGCAGGATATAAAGTATATACTTCGTGAAAGCGACAAAACTTCCATATATCTGGCGGATGAGCGTGTGATAAGCACCTATATTACGGCCAACGATATTGTTGGAGTGCTGCCGGAGGATATGTTTTATAACATTAATCGCGGTACATATGTTGCGCTTTCCTATATTGCCAATATTAATCAGAATGTTTATACCATGATGGATGAGCGTGAGATAACAGGACATGCATATCATATGGAAGAGCATGAAAAGAATAAGACCCATCTTCTCAATAAGCGTCTTAATCATAAAGAAAATAAGAATGTTCCCATTCGCGAGAGCTTTTCGGGACTTGATAATCTGCCGATTCCCTTTTGCGTAATCGAGATTTTGTTTGAGACAAACGGAAGACATCTTGATTTTATTATTAAATACTGTAACAAGGCGATGGAGCCTCTGACGGGATTTTCGATTAAACAGATGCTTAATCATTCGGTATATGATTTGTACGAAGGCGGAGAAAAATCCCGACTTGTTACTTATGCCGACGTGGCGATTAACGGTGAGATTAAGACATTGGAGCGTATGGTGCCGGATTTTAAGAAGAAGGTTAAAATAATATGCTTTCAACCCAAGGAAGGCTTCTGCGGTTGCCTGATAGAAGATATGGAATCACCCATAACCAAATTACTTAATGCAAAATAAAAGGGCTGCTGAGCAACCCTTTTATTTTAGTCTAATATTGAATCAAATGTTCCGGCAGGTATTTGAATACTACCTTTTCAAGTTCGTCTGCCTTGGCGGGCTTTGCAACATAGGAATCAAAACCTTCCTCAAGGTACGCGTCCTTGGCTCCCACAATGGCATTGGCCGTAATGACAATTACAGGTATATCTTTGTTGGCATTGTCTAATTTCTTGATGCGATGAAGAGTTTCTATTCCGTCCATTTCAGGCATCATATGATCAAGGAAAATCAAATCGTATTCTGTTTCTTTACATTTTTCAAGAGCAAGCTGTCCGCCAAGAACGGCATCAATCTTAATCTGTGTACGTTTAAGAAGGCTCTGAAGTACAGTAAGGTTAATTGCCATATCGTCCACAATAAGAAGTTTTGCTTCGGGGGCTTTGAAGGTAGGTTTATATTCTTTATTATTGCGAGCGTTGTTGACAACAGTAAACTCACCCAAGGGAACATTTTCCGATACTATCTGGGGAATGGATACGGTAAAGGTAGACCCGACGCTAAGTTCACTGGAAATTTCAAGGTTGCCCCCCATAAGGTCAACGAGACGCTTCGTTATTGAAAGGCCAAGGCCTGTGCCTCGAATATTACGATTCCTGTCAGGGTCCTGAGCGGCGTAAGGCGACAGTATTTTGGCGATATAATCCTTAGGGATACCGGAACCGGTATCTTTGACGGTAACAATGAGCCCTATTGTGTCTTCCTTTAATTTAGTATAGTTAAACTCTACGAAAACGCCGCCTGTTGTTGTGAATTTAACGGCGTTGGTAATCAGATTGGTAATTATCTGCTTAACTCTTATCTTATCACCCACTAGATAACGGGGGATGGAAACGTTGTTTTTGAAACTGTATTTTAATTCCTTGATGGTGGCACGGGTTGAGCCGGCATCGTAGCACTCGTCTATAAGAGCTTTTAAGTCATATCTTTCGGGGATAATCTCAAGAGTTCCGGCTTCGAGAGTGGATAAATCGAGAATGTCGTTTACCAGTGAAACCAAAGATCCCGTTGCTTTTTTGATATTATCGGAATAGATGCTTATGTCATCGGAAGGACTTTCACGCATTATCATTTCATTCATACCCATAATTGCATTGATGGGAGTACGAATTTCGTGGGACATATTGGCAAGGAACTGTGACTTGGCCATATTTGCACTGTTAGCTTCCTGCATGGCTGTCATTATACTCTTTTCCTGGGCAAGAAGGCGTTCACGCTGCTTCTCATATAACTTAGTCTGATATTTAAATATTATTCCGATTGTAAGCATTACAAGAAGAATAATACTAAGTACATCTATGTGCCAGCTGCTGCTTGCAAGTTCTATCTGGATAAGTTCGGGGTGATAGTAATCAAGAATCACGCAGGTACTCACAGCACCTACGCTAAGGAAAAGCATTACGTAAAAGGCAACTCCGTCAAGGAAAAGCCATACAACAAGAAGACCGAGAAGTAACCATGAGGGCATACCGCTTCTTATTCCGCCGCACTGGAAGAATGTGATGGGGAATACTATCACATTAACAAAAAAAGTTATTATAATCGCACCGATACGGGGCTTTTTCTTTTTGACGGAAAGGAAAAGTGACAGAGCAGCAACAATAAAGACACCGATACATGAGAACTTCGCAAAAGGTCCGCCATCTTCGACGATATTTAAAACTGCGGCCAGAAATGCAATGAGAAGTCCGACTGCAAGCATGATGTTCATCATCATGTATTTAACATCGTTTTCGTCGCCCATCAATATTGATTCGAGTTTGGTTTTTATATTCATAGACACCCCTTCTACAATTTTGTGTATACGAATATATTTTACCATTTATTTCTTAATATATAAATACTATATTATGAGACTTTTAAAGAAAGTCAGTGCCTATGAGAATTAAAATATGATAGAATATATTCTGGAACATGATACAACAATAATGCACTATCGGAGGAATTATGAAAAAATTTATTTCCATGTTTTTGATTCTAATGTTGATGGTTACTGCTGTGGGTTGTGCCGGCAAAGGAAGCACTGAAGAATACCCGGACGAGGCAGGTGTAAAGACTGTTGATAAGTCGGATGATACCCTGACCGAGGAGTCGGATGACACGTCGGAAGAAGGGGAGGTTCAATTTTTAAAGACAGCCGTAACCTTATCGGTGGAGTCTGATGAAAGACTTAAAGTCGAAACGGATGCTGCAACGGCGGTTAATCAATATATTGTCGCAAGATGCTATCTTGACAAATTCCTGCAGTACGATATAGCCTCGGGAAATCTTGATGAATATAATGCTCTTTTGGCGGATACAGTTGCCGCCTTTGAAAAAGTGGAGTCGACTGCGGCTGCTTTGGAAAAGACTGCCGGTGCACTCGAAGATAAGGAATCGGATGATTCATATATGGGAACTGACGGTTCCGGTTCTTATAATGAAGTATCAAAGGCTGAACGCAGTATACCTTTTTCCCTAAATCCTTTTGAGGTGGTAGCTTATGCGGATGAAGACGAATCGGAAGCAGTTAAATGGGCTAAGGATTTGACGGAAAGATTTGATAAAGCACCTGCCGGTAAAGGAATTCGTACTTTGGCCGAGCAGATGGGAACCGATGCAAAGCATGCATATGCACAGCTTAGACAGGCGCAGGATATATTGGCAGGCGCCTCTTATGAAGATTTTGCCGAGACTGCAGATGCTGCTTACAAAACTGCGAAGGTATTAAAAACTGCCGGAACAGCGGCACAGCTTACACTTAGCGTAATGACGGCAGATCCTGCAACGACCCTGGACCTTGTTATGGCAGGGGGCGGCGTTGTGGTTAACGGTTTAAATACAATATTTGAGGTAGGTCAGACAGGCTCGATTCTTATTGTGGGAGATGACAATAAGCTGTCGCAGTCACTGGAAAATTACGAGAATTCGATTGCTCCCATAGGTCAGATAATCGGGGCTTACGGTTTGGCGGGCAATTTGGCAAAGGGTGCAGAACTTCTGGATGATGTACCGGCCATGGCTGATTCCGTTATGTATATAGGATCGTCTTTGTATGATTATATGTCGGAGGGCAAGATATTAGGCGGAACCTTTACTCAGGACTCTACAGGTAAGATTAACTGTACCATGTGCGAAACCATGAACTTTAAGACTGCATGGGCAAAACCCGAACAGGCTAAAGAAGAGGTGCTTGAGGCGGTAGGATTTACACCTTCCGAGATTGAAGAAGTAATGGAACAGACTTTACCTGAAGCAACAGCAACCGTTGCTATAAATGAAATACCCATGGAAATGGTTGAAGAGGTACTTAGTAAGACAACTGATGTGACATCTTCTGTAACGGATGAGAGTATAGACGATGATGACCTTGATGCAGATGATGAATCGGATGAAGATACTATGAATGAGGATTCTGATGATGAATCGGATGAAAATTCTGATACTGAAGACGCTGATGCTGAAGGTACGGGCGCACCTTCTATAGATGAAATAGCAGGTTATTATCCCTTCTATTTACATATGACTTTAGGGGACCAAAGCGCTGAGGGGGAAGCTCCTCAGACTGTTAAGGTTACAGGCGGAAATAATGTTAGTATGACTGATTATGACGGATACACAATTAACGGAACCTATGACTCTGCCACAGGGGTTGCGGTTTTCTATGATTCCGACGGCACCCCCGTGAAGGTAACATTTACGAAAAACAATGGCAAGATCCATGCCGATTTAAAAGAAAACGGTGATGGATTCTCGGCGTCGGGTTCGGCTAATAAACAATAATTTTAGATAAATATTTTTTTGCACATTCTTTTGGGATGTGGTTATAATGGCATTATGGGAAAAATAAGCGTTAAAGAAATTAAAGCCATAATGATGGTCCACGAAAAAGCGGACTATTCTGATAAGGCGAAGTTAAAACAACTGTATAACATCTGCGTTCAAAGACAGATGTTTTCATCAAAGACCGGTCTTAAGTTTCAGCAGGCAATGCTTGATATTGCAGAGGACAGAGCCTCTGTAGATGTGTGTATTTTCTGTCACGGCAGGATTGAGGACGGCAAAGGTGTTGTCTGTGATGAATGTCTTGACAGATTAAACGGCATTATCGAGCAGAAACAGTTTGAAATCGAAGAGGCCAAGCGAAAAAGTGCCCTTGCCGCAAACAGAAGAGCCCGTGCCGAAGAAGAAAAAGAACTTCTTAGGGAAACTAGAGAGCAGGATGCCAAAGCCCGTGAAGAATGGGAACGTGCTCAGGCCGAAAAGGCCAGACTGCTTGCCGAAGAGCAGGCCAGAATAGAAGAAAAGAGAGCTCGCGAGAAGGAAGAAGCCAAAGCTCATGCAGCTAAGTTACGTGCTGAAGATGAGGAGAAGGCAAGAGCCAAGGCTCTTGAAGAAGAGCGACTTCGTGCCGAGGAAGAAGAACGTAAGAAGAACTTTACATACGTTCCTTTTGAGTTCGAACATATAGAAGAACCTACCAATGCCGACATTATTAAAGAAAAGATTTCAAAACAGAAGCCGGCGCTGTTTACGGTTCTTGGTGTGTTGACCGTAATAGTTGTTCTTTGTATATATCTTTTTGCGGACAAGGCTATTGTGGCAAATACCACTTCCGACAGAGGTTCGGAATTGAATTACTATATGGGCAAAGAATATACCGTATTATCAAGTGCCCTTGGTAAATCGGAACCTATAGTGGGTGAAAATATCAGATATTTCAAAAACGCATGTGTTTCTGTTATATATGATGAAACAACGGGTATGGTAAGTTATCTTGATATTGACGGTGACGGTACACCGAAGACATCGTTGCTGGGAATATACCCGGGTATGGACAGAAATTCTGCTTTAAGCATGCTTAAGTCTCAGAATATTATTAAGGAAGATAAAGTTGAAGGCGAAGTCTATTCTTACTATATACCTTATGCCGATGACAGCAACTACAAGCTTCAGTTGGATGTTTCGTACATTAAGGATAAAGTGGCAATGGTTTCCCTTCAGATGATGCAAAATGACGATTAACACCGACAAAGAAAAGTCGAAAAAGAATAAAGAACGTAAGATTTCAGTGGGTAAGAGCAGTTTAATATTGATTCTTACCCTTGTTTTCATGACGACAACTCTTGTTATTGGTATTTTTGCCTTTAGATTTTATATAACAGCATCAAGAGATGACGTGGTGGACAAAGAATATAATAAATACTATGTAATGATTACCGATGACATCAAGTCATCTTTCTGGCAGTCAGTATATCAGGGTGCCTATTTAAACGGCCTTGATTCCGATGTTTTCGTAGAACTTCTGGGGGACAGCCTTTCGGAAGAATATTCCTGTGAAGAATTAATGAGAATAGCAATTGCTTCTCATGTTGACGGTATTATCGTATATGCCGACGAGTCGAGGGAAATGACAACTCTTATTGATGAAGCTGTAGCGGACGGTATCCCCGTTGTTACTCTTTATTCGGATAATACCCGTTCGAACCGATGCTCTTATGTGGGAGTCAGCGGATATAATATCGGCCGTGAGTACGGATATCAGGCTATCGATATTATTAAGGAAAAACGTCGTGACAAGATTCTGGAGTCGGATTACGATATTGAATCCATTGATATTACCATATTAATCGATGCGGAAGAAAAATCTTCTACTCAGAATGTCATTATATCATCTATGCAGGATACCCTTCGTGAAGAGGCTCCTGCCAATTCCGAATATGAAATTAATATCGTACCCGTCGACAGAACAAATGCCTTTTCTGTTGAGGAGTCGATTCGTGATATCTTTATGGAAGAAAAAGTCCCTGATGTGCTGGTATGTCTTAACGAACTTGATACAACCTGCGTATATCAGGCCGTTGTTGACTACAACATGGTTGGTAATGTAAGCATATTGGGATATTACGATTCGGATACGATACTTAATGCCATAGACAGAAACGTAATTTATGCAACTGTTGCGGTTGATACCAATCAGATGGGTAAGTTCTGTGTTGATGCCATAAACGAATTTATCGAGCTTGGAAATACAAGCCAGTATTTTACGGCAGACGTTACTTTAATTAATAAAGCTAATGTTGATTATTATATGAAGACGGAGGATGCGAAGAATGAATAAATTCAAATCCCTCCCTTTGTATGCCAAGATAAGTTTGATATATATTATGGCGAATTTCCTTATTTTTGTAGTTAATTTCGCACTTATTATCGGTATTAACAATATGTCTGTGGAAATGAACATGACATATCAGGATAACCGTCATCTTAATGAAATTAAAGACAGTCTCGAACGAGTGCAGGACAGTATGACCCTTTACCTTAATTCGAAGACCTCGGATGCTTTGGAACAGTATTATATAGATGAACAGAATTATTCCAATCTTGTAATGGAACTGGGGGATAAGGTTTCGGACGAAAATTTCTTAAGAATGGAACGAAACATTAAGAATATGTCCAATGACTATCTTGAGGAAGTATCCCAGACCATTGAAGCCAAGCGTGGTCGTAACGTGGAAAAATACAGACTTCGATACGAAAATGCCACGGAACTGTACAAATATATAAACACATATATTTCGGCCCTTAATGAAGAAAGATTCGTATCAAACTCCGCACGATACTCCGAACTTACAACACAGTTCGGTAAGTTCGAGGTGTTCGCAACAATTGTCATGTTCCTGGTTATTGTGGGAAATGTAATTGTAATTGTTAACATTGCAAAAGCACTTATATCGCCCCTCCAGAGTCTGGCTCAGACGGCAGAAGAGGTGGCTAACGGTAATTTTGATGCAACATTGCCCATAAGTAATACGAACGATGAAATAGGAATTGTGACCAAAGCCTTTAACAAGATGGTCGTAAGTATAAGGGATTATATCGAAAAACTCCGTATGAGTATGGATAAAGAAAGACTTATGCAGGAGAAGGAGCTTATGATGGAAACACATCTTAAGGATGCCCAGCTTAAGTATCTTCAGGCACAGATTAATCCTCACTTTTTGTTTAATACATTAAATGCCGGTGCTCAGCTTGCCATGATGGAGGGGGCCGACAGAACATATGAATATGTTCAGACTGTGGCGGACTTTTTCAGATATAATGTTAAGAAGCAGGATAATCATGTTACGGTTGGCGAAGAAGTTACACTTGTAGATAATTATATTGAAATCCTGAACGTAAGGTTTTCGGGAGACATTCATTATGATAAACAGATAGATGAAAGGCTCCTTGGTACACATATGCCCAGTATGATTCTTCAACCCATTGTGGAAAATGCAATAAATCACGGAATTCGTGAAATGGGGGATAAGGGTCATATTAATCTAAAGGTATACAAAGACGGAAACAAAGTATATATTTCTGTTAGAGATAACGGTAGAGGAATGACACCGGAAGAAATCGACATGGTTATTAACGGTAAGTGGAAATATGTTGAGCAGCGTGGTGATTCAAACGGAATCGGAATGGACAATATTATCGCACGTCTGCGCCTTTATGCAGAAAGAGATGATATCATAGATATTTATTCGGACGGACTGGGAATGGGTACCGAAGTTGTAATCAATATCCCGGTAGAAGCCGCGGGGGATTAGTATGTACAGAATAATGCTGGCCGATGATGAAGGTATAGTAATTGACTCTCTTAAGTTCATAATTGAAAAGGAATTCGGTTCCGAGTGCGAAGTGGAATTTGCCAAGACCGGAAGATCGGTAATTGAACTTGCAGAACGATTCAGACCGGATATTGCCATTATGGATATTCAGATGCCGGGTATTAACGGTATAGATGCCATGAGAGAAATCAAGCAGTTTTCGAAGGGAACTGTTTTTATTGTCATGAGTGCATATGACAAATTCGATTATGCAAAGGAAGCAATTAAGCTGGGAGTTTTGGAATATATCAATAAGCCAATGGAAAGAACAAAGATAGTTTCTACCATAAGAAAGGCTATGGAAGTAATTGATTCCGAACGTAAGAAAAGAAGTGACGATCTTCTTATTAAAGAAAAACTTGAAACTATAGAGCCTATTATAGAAAACGGTTTGATTTATAACATTCTTCTTCAGGAAAATTTTGACGAGGATATAGATAATTACAAGACTATACTGGGAGTAGAAGATAATTACGGATATATGATAAGCGTAATCTGCGGAGATTCTCAGGTTGGTACACATATGACCAATGCGGTTGGAAGTTCGGTTAAGATTTCAAATCACTACACGGAAGTAAGAGAGTGCCTTAAGGAGTTCTTTCCCTGTAAGGTAGGCTCGGTAATGGCTAATAAGATAGCTGTTCTTGTCCCTTATGCAAATGCCCAGATGGATTTGGGCGAAAGATCTGCCCTTATCGAAAGAGCAAGAGAACTTGTTCGCTATATGCGTAAAAAGGTAGATATAAGTTTCAGAATCGGTATCGGTAGCGTAAGAGAACTTAGGGAACTGGGAGAGTCATATAAGGAAGCTCTCAATGCCCTTAATGCTTCCACAGGTTCTGTGGCTCATGCTGATGACCTGCCTATAGGATGCGATTATGAAGAAGATTATCCTATCGATATCGAAAAGGATTTATTTGATTCAATTTCAAGAGGCGATGTTAATGAGGCAAATCTTCATCTTGATAAATTCTGTAACTGGATGTGGGAAAACAATTCGAACAATATTATGGGAATCAAGATAAAGATTTTGGAATTTGCCATGTATGCCGAAAGGCTTGCCTATTTAAACGGAGGCCTTACATATAAGTTTAATTCCAGGGATAATTATCTGCCGGAAATAATGAGTATGGATTCCTTTGAAGAATTAAAAACATGGTTTAGCGAAAAGGTATCCACTGCCTGCCGTGATATTATGAACAAGCGCGAAGAAAAGTCAAATGATTCCATTATGAATGCAAAGGAATACATTAACAGTAATTTCGCAAAGGATATTTCTCTTGATGATGTATCAAGAGTGGTTGATATTTCACCATATTATTTCAGTAAGATATTTAAGGAAGAAACCGGTGAGAACTTCATAGAGTATCTTACAAATGTGAGAATGGAAAAGGCAAAGGACCTTCTTAAAAATTCCAATTATTCAATGAAGGAAATTTGTTCCCTTTGCGGATATCAGGATCCGAATTACTTCAGCCGAACCTTTAAGAAAAATGTAGGTGTGACCCCTACGGAGTTTAAGGATAATAATTAGGATTGATAACTTACGATAGCTGCGGAGAATAACGTATGAGAAGTTTATCGGTAATTAAAAAGACAATTGCATATATGACAATAGTGTCACTGATGATACTCCCGTTGCTTACGGGTTGTTCCGGCAATACCCCTGAGGCTCCGGTACAGGAAAATGAAGAAGAAACAAGACCGCAAATCGGTATGTGCTTTGACTCTTTCATTATTGAAAGATGGCAAAGGGACAGAGATGTCTTTGTCTCAAAGTGCAAAGAACTTGGCGCGGATGTTAACGTTCAAAATGCCAACGGTGATATCGAAACTCAAAAAGAACAGATTGATTATTTCATTCAGAAGGGAATGGATGTAATAGTTATTGTCTGTATTGATTCGGATTCACTGTCGGAGTCTGTTAAGAAAGCAAAGGATGCGGGAATAAAAGTTATCGCATACGACAGACTTATTAACAATGCGGACCTCGACTTATATATATCTTTTGACAATGAAGAAGTTGGAACTATGATGGGGCAGACTCTGGTGGCTAACGGACTTAACGGCGGAAAGGTTATTATGATAGGCGGCTCCCCTGCAGATAATAATGTATCATTGGTTGAAAGTGCTTTTATTAAGGTCATGAATGATAATAATGTGGAGGTTATCGATACTACTCACTGTGACGGATGGAAAGCTGAAATAGCCTCCGATTATATTTATGATAATTTTGAGACCGTGGAACAGGCAGATGCTATTATGTGCGGTAACGATAACCTGGCAAGCCAGGTGGTTAGAGTGCTTTCGGAAAAGCGCCTTGCAGGCAAGGTTATGATTACGGGTCAGGATGCGGATCTTGAAGCCTGTCAGAGAATTGTCGAAGGAACACAGATTATGACAGTGTACAAGCCTGTTGAGAAACTTGCACAGCGTGCGGCGGAATGTGCCGTAGCCATGGCAAACGATGAAAAAATAAGCGGTAACGACGTGTCGACCATTAATAACGGTAACGGGACGATACCTTTTGTTAAACTTGAACCCGTATGCGTTACCGAGAATAATATTGATTCTGCCATAATAAGTACAGGCTTCCATCTTAAAGAAGAAGTATATCTGAATGTCCATAAATAGTGTTAAATCGGCGACTGGTATACAAGATATTGAATAGCATTTTATTGTGATTTAGGTGTTAGGAATGACAAAAAAGTCCTAGCACCTTATTTTTTTGCCTGTTGACGATTATAAAAAAATGAAGAATGTCACAAGTTATTCCTATTGTTTATATGATAAATTCTTAGACGTTGAGTTAAAATCTTCAAAATGAAAGGGAGGAAATGAAAATGAAGAAAAAACTTTTAAGCTCAGTTTTAGCTGTAGCAATGGTTGCTTCTATGTTAATCGGTTGTTCTGCAACTAAGGAAGAAGCTCCTGCAGCTGAGACAACAACAGAAGTAACAGAAGAAGCACCTGCAGCAGAGGAAGCACCTGCAGCAGAAGCACCTGCAGCAGAAGCTACAGGAAACAAGGTTGGTGTTGCAATGCCTACTAAGGACCTTCAGAGATGGAACCAGGATGGTGCCAACATGCAGGAACAGTTAATGGCAGCAGGTTATGAAGTAGATCTTCAGTATGCTTCTAACGATATCGCAACTCAGGTTAACCAGATCGAAAACATGATCGCTTCAGGATGCAGCGTTCTCGTAATCGCTTCTATCGATGGTGATTCACTTGGAACAGTTCTTGAGCAGGCTAAGGAAGCCGGTGTTAAGGTTATCGCTTATGACCGTCTTATCATGAACTCAGATGCAGTTTCTTACTATGCTACATTTGATAACTACATGGTTGGAACAAAGCAGGGCGAATACATCAAGGAACAGCTTGATCTTGACAACGCAGAAGGTCCTTTCAACATTGAGTTAATCACAGGTGACCCCGGTGACAACAATGCAAGATTCTTCTTCGGCGGAGCTATGGACGTTCTTCAGCCTTACATCGACAACGGCAAGTTAGTTGTTAAGTCAGGTCAGGTTGATTTCGATACAGTAGCTACAGCAGGTTGGGCAACAGAAGCAGCTCAGGCTAGATTCGATGCTATCATCTCAGCTAACTACGCTGACGGAACACAGCTCGATGCAGTTATGGCTTCTAACGACTCTACAGCAATGGGTGTTACAAAC
>JAZQQM010000059.1:0-51960 GCA_045629045.1 Lachnospiraceae bacterium | reverse complement strand
TAAGACAGATGAGTTCAATGCTCTTCCCGATTGGGCAGCTAAGTATGATTTCATTAAGGCAGGACTTACAGCAGAATCATTTGCAGTATTTGATATCCTTCCCCAGAGCATTCAGCAGCAGCTCTTCCTTGAAAGAGATCCTCACGGTAACGTTCAGGTTTCACTTATCGAATCTGAAAAGTTATTCTCTGAGATGGTTAAGACAGAGCTTGCAAAGAGAAAGGCAGCAGGAACTTACAAGGGTAAGTTCGGTGCGCAGCATCACTTCTTCGGTTACGAAGGAAGATGTGCATTCCCTTCTAACTTCGATGCAGATTACTGCTACTCACTTGGTTACAACGCATTCATGCTTATCCAGTACGGTTATACAGGATATCTTTCAAAGGTTTCTAACCTTTCTAAGCCTGCAGAAGAATGGGTTGCAGGTGGTATGCCTATCACCAAGATGATGAACATGGAAAGAAGAAACGGTGAAGACAAGCCTGTTATCAGAAAGGCACTTGTTGAACTTGACGGAGCTCCTTTCAAGTTCTTCGAGGCTAACAGAGAAAAGTGGGCTGTTGAAACATGCTTCACATATCCCGGTGCTATCCAGTACTACGGACCTGCTTCTGTATGTGACCTTACAACAAGAACTCTTGCTCTTGAAAAGGGTTGCTAATTACAGGCAATTAAGGTACTGATTGATTATGTATTAGTCAAATTTGAGGCTCTGCTTATTGTTACATCAATATGCAGAGCCTTTTTTTGTGGATTATTTCTTGCAGGTTACTTCTTGTGGGTTAATTCTGTGGATTATTTTTGCAGATTAATTTTTGTAGATTAATTCTGTAATTTATTTTTGCAATTTAATTCTGCAGCTATTTTTGCTGTTTTTGGGATTATTCTCGATATATAAGAAAATATAAAAAAATATCAACAATTCAACCTCAATATAGTTTACATAACAACAATTCCTCTATATATGAAATTTTAATAATATAATAGAGTAATTTTATTAAAAACAGTGGATAAAATAGTTATATATTTTGTATATAGAGGAAAATGAATTATGTAAACCGAATCAAAGATAAAATGTTGATAAAAAAACATTTTTTTTTCTATATAGAGAAAACTGGTCCGGACGGCAATTTACAGTCCGTATATGAAGTGCATATAATTGGTACTTGAAGAGATTTTTGAATAAATGTAAAATAAATGTATAGTTTCTTGGTGTAATCGGGGGAGGGCAACCTATGATAGCTAATATAGTAGCCAATTATTTGGTAGAAAAGGGCAGAATATCAGTTGATCAGTCACGGGCTATTTTTGACGAACTTAAGAGAGTTCGTGCGAAACTGGGACTCATTGCCGTTCATGAAGGATTGATGACAGAGTATCAGGCCGATACGGTTAATATGCTTCAGGCTACTATGGACAAAAGATTCGGTGACTTGGCAGTAGATAAGGGCTTCCTTACGGAGAACCAGGTCCAGGAGCTTTTGCGTAAGCAGGGTGACCCGTATCTTTCACTGGCACAGGCACTTGAAAATTTAGGTATTATGCGTCTTACGGATTTGGACCTTCTTATGAAAAAGTATCAGGCAGAGAAGGAACTTACCATTTCCAGCATAGAGGCACTTAAATCAGACGAAGTTGAGAGAATTGTACCTTTATTTTTGCCGTCGGATGCCGATGAATATGTTGAATTTGCGACCTTGGCCTTTAAGACAATTATGCGTCTTGTTGATAATGATGCATTTCCGATTAGAGGCTATTATGTAGAGGATATAGAGTGTCAGAACGGATCCCTTCAGTTTGTAGACGGCGACCCGTGTATGACAGCCGGATTTTGCGGTAACGGCGATGCTCTTATAGGCATAGCTACAGAATTTGGTAAAGAAGAGTTCCCTTGCGTTAACGTGGACGCATTGGACGCCGTGGCGGAACTTATGAATTGTATTTGCGGTTTATATGCTTCTGCCAAGAGCCTTAACAGAATTCCTATGGAACTGTATCCTCCTGAGTATAATGATGCTTGTACGGGAATTACAGGATATAAGACACTGGTATTTCCTATGATGATTAAGGGCAATAATTGTAATCTCCTGATTTGTGTGGGAGAACGCTTGGAATTTAGATAAGAGGGAAGTGTAACTATGGCAAAAATTTTAATTGTTGATGATTCCAGAACATCACGCAGAATGCTTAGAGAATTGTTGGAAGAGCTCGGCCATGAGATTATCGGCGAAGCAGTTAACGGCGAAGATGGGTTCATTAAATATAAAGAGCTTAATCCGGATCTTGTCACCTTGGATATTACAATGCCGAAACTTGACGGAATTCAGGCTCTTCAGTTAATACGCAAATACAATCCCGAAGCTAAAGCCCTGATGATTACCGCTGCCGGACAAAGAGATAAAATGATTCAGGCAGTTAAGTACGGTGCTGCGGAATTCGTAACAAAGCCGTACGAAAAAGAAGAAGTCGAAAAAATATTAAAAAGAGTTTTACTGTAATAAAACATGATTTTCAGCGGCCCATCCGTGGGCCGCTTTTTTAGTGTGACAGTAGGGACGGTTCTTTTTGTCACATTTTTCGTAATAAAAATATGTGACGTGCAATATTATCAGTGTTCGAGACGCTTTCGCTCCGTTAGTCTTGCGTACGTTACTAGACTCGAAAGAACCTCGTCAAGTAACGCGTAGACTAAGGCTCTCACACTGATAATATTGCGCGTTCATAGTTTTTGTTACATAAAATGCGACAATAAGTGGGGGATATGATTATTACGGTATTTTTATTTAGGAAGTTCTCGTGTATTTCTTAGTGTTGCTCAATATCAGGCATACCCCTGCAGGATGCAGGGGCAAGAACTAACTGAGCCATGGATGGCGAATAGTTCGGTGCCGTTCTGTTGACCGTAGCAGTCGAATTGCAACACTTAGAAATACTAGAGAACGTACTTAAAAATAGCGGAATAATCATATCTGCACGATATTGTAGAGCAAAAATGTGACAAAAAGAACCGTCCCTACTGTCACAAAAAAAGGCTTGCATTTATTTTGGGGATAGGATATAGTTATTTAAGGAAATCGTTTTCCGAGTGATAAGGAGTGGGTTTGATGGTTTCGATTAAAGATGTTGCGAAAGAAGCGGGTGTAGCAATTTCTACCGTTTCCAAAGTCTTAAACAATTACCCTAACGTAAGCGAAGAAACTAAGAATAAGGTCAACGAAGCTGTTAAAGCGCTTAACTTCGTACCTAATTCCGTAGCTGCAGCGCTTTCTTCCAAACGTGCGGGGCGAGTAGCATTATTGGTTAACCTTAACATTGCGGCCCAGGCTATTGATGAGATTGATATGCGTTATATATCAGGAGCTCTTCAAAAAGCTATGGAGCTTAATCTTGATGTTATTACGCTATTCTTTTTTATGTTTAAAGACAAGACAGTAGATGAATTAACCCGTTATCTTCAGTCACAGAGCATCACAGGAATAATTATTTACGGATTGTCAAAAGAAGATACGGTAATCCATGAGCTGATTAGCGAGCAGAATTTCAAATGCGTTGTTATTGACGGTCCTATAGTAAATGAAAATACTTCCTATGTTTCAATTGATCATATGCAGGCGCAGTATGATGTCGCACTTAAAACGGTGGACGAGAATGAATTTGATAAGATTCTTTATATTGCCGGCAAGAAGAACGGATATGTTACGGATGATCGAATTGACGGAATGAAGAAACTGGCGCATGAACGCGGGTTGGTGCTTAATATCGTCTACGGTGAATTCAGTGAACTGCAGGCTCGTAACATTACATTCCAATATGGTGAGAAGGCCAATATCATCATATGTGCATCAGACCTTATGGCAATCGGAGCGATGAAAGCATTGCAGGAAATGGATATCTTTAGGCCGGTATGCGGATTTGACGGAACAATGCTTATGGGATATGTAGGTCAGCAGATGAATACCGTACGACAGGATTTTACACAAATTTCGGCAATGGCTATGGATGAACTGAACAATCTGTTCAACGGACAAAAGGGACGGAGAGTTGAAGCTCCGTATTCGTTGGTACGGATTAACTACGAGGATATTATTGCATAAAGAATTTAAGGGAGATTATTATGGCTGAGTCAAATTTAAAGAAGGACATTTTAGTACTCAATATGGAGCATCAGCTTACAGATATTGCATCTGAAATGTTCCAGAAAGAACTCAAGGATTTATCGGACAAAGAAATATACTATGTAGCATTAACTTTTACCAAGAGAATTATGAAGGTTTCCGATGAAAATGTCGGAAAGAAAAAAGTATATTATATTTCGGCAGAGTTTTTAATTGGTAAGCTGCTTTCGAACAACTTAATCAATTTAGGTCTGTACGATCAGATGAATAAGATATTGAGCAAATATGGCAAAGATGTGGCTATGCTTGAGGATATGGAACCGGAACCGTCACTTGGTAACGGTGGCCTTGGAAGGCTGGCAGCGTGCTTCCTTGATTCCATAGCTACAATGGGACTTCCCGGCGAAGGTATCGGACTTAATTATCATTTCGGACTTTTTAAGCAGGTATTTAAGGACAGACTGCAGGATGCCGAAAAGAACGACTGGATAGAAGAACATGGCTGGTTAACCAGGACAGATGTTAAATTTGATGTGTTCTTCGGAAAGAAAAAAGTTACATCCCGCCTTTATGACGTGGACGTTGCAGGATATAATGCGGGAGTTAACAAGCTTAGATTATTTGATATTGAAACAATAGATGAGAGTCTTGTTAAAGAAGGTATCAATTTTGATAAAGTGGATATTGAGAAGAATCTTACATTGTTCCTATATCCGGATGATTCCGATGAGGCAGGCAATCTTCTTAGAATATATCAGCAGTATTTCATGGTAAGTAATGCAGCACAGCTTATTCTCCATGAAATGAAGGAGCGTAAATATGATTTACGTAAGCTTAACGAACATGCCGTAATTCAGATTAATGATACACATCCTACAATGGTAATACCGGAACTTATCCGCATACTTGTTGAGGATAAAGCTTTTACAATGGATGAAGCTATTGATGTGGTATCTAAGACCTGCGCTTATACCAATCATACAATCCTTGCCGAAGCCCTTGAAAAATGGCCGATGAAGTACCTTGAAAAGGTAGTTCCGCAGCTTATTCCTTATATTATCGAATTGGATAAGAGAGTCGCAGAAAAATATGATGATCCTAAGGTCCAGATTATTGATATGGATGAAAAGGTACATATGGCCCATATTGATATCCATTATGGCTTCTCGGTTAATGGTGTGGCTGCTATCCATACGGATATATTAAAGCAAACGGAGCTTAATCATTTTTATAAGATTTATCCTGAAAAATTTAATAACAAAACAAATGGTATTACATTCAGACGCTGGCTTCTTAGCTGTAACAGAGAACTTGCTTCATATATTTCGACACTTATCGGTGACGGATATAAAAAAGATGCTAATTGCCTCGAAAGACTTCTTGAATTTGAAAACAACTCAGAAGTACTTGACAGAGTTGCCGATATCAAGATGAACAGGAAGAAAGACCTGGCTAAGTATGTCAAAGAAAAAGAAGGTGTTATATTAAATCCTGATTCTATTTTTGATATACAAATCAAGCGCTTACACGAGTATAAGCGTCAACAGATGAACGCATTATACATTATTCATAAGTATCTGGAGATTAAGGGTGGAAAGAAGCCGCAAAGACCTATTTCATTTATCTTCGGAGCTAAGGCAGCACCGGCGTACGTTATCGCACAGGATATAATTCATCTTCTTCTAGTGCTTCAGGAGATAGTAAACAACGATCCTGACGTTAGCCCGTATATGTCGGTACTTATGGTCGAAAACTACAATGTAAGCTATGCAGAGAAGCTTGTTCCCGCATGTGACATTTCGGAACAGATATCACTTGCTTCAAAGGAAGCTTCAGGAACAGGAAATATGAAACTTATGCTTAACGGAGCTGTTACATTGGGAACTGCAGACGGAGCTAATGTTGAGATTCATGATTTGGTAGGAGATGACAATATCTATATCTTTGGTAAGGATTCGGATGAGGTCATTAAGCACTATGAAGATGCTGACTATGTTTCAAAGGATTTCTATAAAAAATCGCCCGTTATCAAAGAGACTGTGGACTTTATAGTATCAAAGGAAGCATTAAAAGTCGGTAATAAAGAGAATCTTGAAAGATTATACAATGAAATTCTTAACAAAGACTGGTTTATGACATTACTCGACCTTGAAGAATATATTAAGGTAAAGGATCAGGCTTTTGCAGATTATGAGAACCGCGATAAGTGGAAGAAGATGGCGCTTCATAATATAGCTATGGCAGGATACTTCTCATCGGACAGAACAATTGCCGAGTACAACAAAGATATTTGGCATCTTAAGTAAGAGGAATTTTATGAATTTGTGGGTTAAAGCAAACACTAGATGGACCAAGGAGCAGATTGCTCCTTGGTCATCTGTGTATAAAACTGCATATTTGATATTTCCGGTAATTATTTATTATTTTGCCGGAGATGTTACGGAAATATGTTTATGGTTTATTCTTGATTCCCTGTCCAAACGGATGTCTCCGAATACGATAAGAATCTTGACAGAATATTCGCCTACCGTAAAGGGAATAATTTATGCCATAGGACTTGTTGTAAGCATATGTATACTGGAAGCTTCTGCATTAAATGAGATTAAGTATGTGGAAGACCACAAGGAGAAGGATAACAAGCTTACCCCTTTTGTATGGTGTAGGATAGTAATTGCGTCCCTGGGCCTTGCCGTATTTTTGAATTATCTGTTTATGTATTTGGGAATCACATCACTGTCATCGACCTATGATTCGGTGAGCAGGTCTCAGTATGGTGTGACTTTTGTATCGGGACTTATGATATACGGAATCATTTCGCCACTGGTTGAAGAAATTATATTCAGGGGAATTATATTTAACAGATTAAAGAGAATATTTCCCATAACAATTTCCTTTATTGTAGGCGCTTTACTGTTCGGAATTTTTCATGGAAATATAGTGCAGGGAATATACGGAACGATTATGGGATTGTTTATTATATGGGTATATGACAGATATGAGACAATACTTGCGCCTATAGTAGTTCATGTCGTTGCTAATGTTGGTGTATATGTGCTAAATTATACTGTATGGAAATAAGAGTTTCGGTCCGTAACCTGGTAGAGTTTATATTAAGGAACGGAGATATTGACAATCGAAAAAGCGCATCAAAACAAGATGCTATGTTAGAAGGAGGGCGCATTCATCGCATGATTCAGCGGAGAATGGGCCCTAATTATCATGCAGAGGTGAGCCTCAATCATGTGGTCGCTTATCCTTCATATGATGTGGTTATAGAGGGAAGAGCTGACGGTATTATATTTGAGCCAATCGGCGATGTTACTGCGGTTCCGGAAATCGGATGCGATGAGATAACGCCTGATATTAAAGATAATCTTACAGTTACAATAGATGAAATTAAGGGTACGTATAAGGATGTTACCAAATTTAAGAAGGAAGATCCTATACATTTGGCCCAGGCGAAGTGCTATGCTTATATTTTTGCTGCTCAAAATGAACTTAAGAGTATAAGAGTAAGAATAACCTACTGCAACATGGAAACAGAGTTTATTAGATATTTCCATTTTGACTATTCCTTTGAAGAACTTAAAGAATGGTTCGATAATCTGATGAAAGAGTATAAAAAGTGGGCAGATTTTGAATTTGAGTGGAAAAGTAAGCGTACAGAATCAATTAAGAAGACGGAATTCCCCTTTGAATACAGAAAAGGCCAGAAAGAATTGGTCACATATGTATATCAGACAATATACCACAAGAAGAAATTGTTTATAGAGGCACCTACCGGAGTAGGCAAAACTCTGGCGACGGTATTCCCGGCCATTAAAGCCATGGGGGAAAATTTAAGTGAGAGAATTTTTTATTTAACAGCCAAAACCATAACACGAACTGTAGCAGAACAGGCGTTAGCTTTGTTAAGAGAACAGGAATTATCTTTTAAATCAGTTACGTTGACCGCTAAGGACAAAATATGTTTTATGGATGAGAGCGATTGCAACCCGATTACATGTGAATATGCAAAGGGTCACTACGATCGCGTAAATGAGGCACTTTATGACATATTGACCACATCGGACAACCTTTCGAGAGAAACAATTTTGCAGTACGCAATTAAATATCAGGTGTGTCCTTTTGAGCTTAGTCTGGACTGTTCACTCTTTGCCGATATGGTTATATGCGACTACAATTATCTGTTCGACCCCCATGCATATTTAAGAAGATTTTTTACGGAGGGGGTACGGGGAGAATATACCTTTCTGATAGATGAGGCGCATAACCTGGTTGACAGGGGAAGGGATATGTACAGTGCGGTGCTCTTAAAGGAAGAATTCCTTAAACTAAAGCGTTTGACGAAGGATTACGATAATAAAATAACAAATGCCCTTGAATCTTGTAACAAGGAATTATTATCGTTAAAGCGGCTTAGTCCTGAGTATAATGTCCTGGAACCGGAGGAGATAGCTCCTTTTATACGAAAATTGTTAAGATTGTCTTCACTGATAGAAGATTATCTGGAAGAGCATGAGGAGTCACCTATAAGGAAGGATATTCTGCTGTTTTATTTTGAATTATCCCATTTCCTTCTTATGAATGATAATCTTGACGATAATTATGTGATATTTACCGATTTCGGAGATGACAATTCTTTCTTTATCAAACTGTTTAATGTAAATCCCGGTAAGAATCTTAGGGAATGCATGATGCGGGGAAGGTCAAGTATATTGTTTTCAGCAACATTACTGCCAATTGATTATTATAAGAAACTTCTCGGCGCCGGCGAAGATGATTATGAAGTGTATGCAGAATCGGTATTTGATTCGAACAAGTGCGGGTTATACATAGCAAATGACGTTACAAGCAAATATACGAGAAGAAATATTAAAGAATATTCCAATATAGCCAAATATATTAAAAGAGTAGTTTCTGCACGTAACGGTAATTACCTTGTATTTTTCCCTTCCTTTGCATTTATGCAGCAGGTAGCCGATATATATTTAAGCGAATACGGTTCTGAAGGCGTACTGATTCAGAATTCCATGATGAGAGAAAAAGACAGAGAAGAATTTTTAAGTAATTTTGATTCGGAAGCTTCCAATGAAGATCGTACAATAATCGGAATGTGTGTACTTGGAGGAATTTTCTCCGAAGGGATTGATCTTAAGGAGGACCGGTTAATCGGAACAATAATAGTAGGTACGGGGCTTCCTATGGTTTGTTCCGAAAGAGAAATACTTAAAAAGCACTTTGACAAAGAAGGTGTGAACGGATATGACTATTCCTATAAGTATCCGGGAATGAATAAAGTACTTCAGGCAGCAGGAAGAGTAATACGTACCGCGGAAGATATAGGCGTTGTTGTGTTACTTGATGAACGTTTCATGCAGAACCAGTATTTACGACTGTTCCCCCGGGAATGGAGTAATTTTAAGATTGTTTCAGAGGATGATATAACTAAAAATTTAGATAGATTTTGGAATGAGTGGCTTTGATAGAATTTTGGCAAAAATAAAAATATATTGATGTAGCAGTGTATTCTGACATACGATTTGCTATTTGTGACAAGAGTGTCATATGTGGATAACTTTGTGGAGAATGGGGATTTCTCATTGAAATAATGCTCGATTTTAAAGTTTTCCACCGTTAAAAATGACGTATTTGGCAGATTGTATACATAAAACTATCGAATTTTGGATAAAAGGATGTGGATAATTTGACCAAGTTGGTATCGCGTTTTATGACTATATTGGTCAAAAAACAATATGTTGTGCAATTTGAATCAGTATTGGTTATAATAATACAGTATATTGTAGAAAAACAGTAAAAAGGGGTGGAATTATTATGTGGGCATATGAAAGTAGTTTTTATCAAATTTATCCTTTAGGATTTTGTGGCGCACCATATGAGAACGACGGTAAACAGGAACACAGAATCCTTAAGGTCATAGATTGGATTCCTCATATTAAGAAACTGAATATGAACGCAATCTACTTTAGCCCAATATTTGAGTCCGATACACACGGATATAATACGAGAGACTATACACAGGTTGATACAAGACTGGGAAGCAACGAGGATTTCAAAAAAGTATGTAAGGCACTTCATAAGGAAGGAATAAAAGTTGTCCTTGACGGTGTGTTTAATCACGTAGGACGCGGTTTTTGGGCCTTTAAGGATGTTCTGGAAAAAAGAGAGGCATCTGCGTACGTATCATGGTTTTCAAGAATAGATTTTAACGGTAATTCCAATTATAATGACGGTCTTTGGTATGAAGGCTGGGAGGGCAACTATGATCTTGTTAAGCTTAACCTTTATAACGAGGATGTTGTAAATCATATATTTGGAGCTGTTGAGGGCTGGATTAAAGAGTTTGACATCGACGGAATAAGGCTTGATGTGGCCTATTGCCTTGATACGGGATTTTTGCGACGCTTAAGAGAGTTTACCGACTCCAAAAAAGAAGACTTCTTTTTGGTCGGGGAGGTACTTCACGGTGAATACGGCAGAATGCTTAACGAAATGAATATACATTCCGTTACCAATTATCAGTGTTACAAAGGGATATACTCTTCTTTTAACAGCCACAATATGTTTGAGATAATCCATTCCCTTCTTAGATTGTTCGGACCGGAGGACTGGACTGTATGCCGCGGCGCACATCTTCTTAGCTTCTGCGATAATCATGATGTTAGCAGAATCGCAAGTATAATACAAAATCCCAATCATATTAAACTTGTATATGCCATGGTTTTCGGTATGCCGGGAATTCCGTGTACATATTACGGTTCGGAGTGGGGGGCCAAAGCGGATAAATCGGAAGGCGATCCTGCACTTAGAGCATCGTTTGATAAGCCGGAATTCAATGACTTAAGTGAATTCATTTCAAAGCTTGCCAAGGCTAAAATTAATTCAAAAGCGCTTAATTACGGCGGAATGCGTTCTTTGGTTCTTACTAACAGACAGTGTATCTTTGAAAGGTGCACTGAGGGTGAAAGAGTGCTTGTTGCCATTAATATGGATGAAAACGAATATACCGCTCATGCCGATTACGGTTGCGGCTGCGCTACGGACCTTATTACCGGCGAAAAATTTGATTTTGGCGGTGGAGCATGCCTTAAGGGCTACAGCGCATATTTTTTAAAATGTGAATAATCCGTGTTGATTCTATTAAAAAAGAATTAAAGATTCTATATTTCATTGACACTGTAATGCGCCGTGTTATCATAGTGTACGGTATATAATTTATAAATAGGAAATATTAATTCAGGGGAGAAGTAAAATGAAACGGTATTCGAAGTACATAAAGCCGTATCTTTATGCCTTTATTCTTGGACCTTTGCTTATGATAGTGGAGGTTGTCGGCGAAATTGTCATGCCAAAACTCATGGCCGGAATTATTGACACAGGTGTTGCCAACAAAGATTATACATATATTTGGACTCATGGTGCTCTTATGGCCGGAGTGGGAATATTAATGATGCTCGGAGGCGTTGGCGGTGCATATTTTGCATCTAAAGCCAGTGTGGGTTTTTCGTCCGACCTGCGTAAAGATACTTTTGATAAAATTCAGGAGATGTCCTTTGCAAATCTGGACCATTTCAGTACAGGTTCGTTAATTACACGTCTTACGAATGATGTTACTCAGGTTCAAAACCTTATTAATATGATGCTTCGTATGATGCTAAGAGCTCCGGGCATGTTAATAGGTGCTCTTATTATGGCGGTTGTTATGAATCCGAGACTGGCAATGGTTCTGCTTGTGGTTATTCCGCTTTTGGTTGTTGTAATAATAATTGTATTAAGAGTGGCAATGCCCCGCTTTAAGAATATGCAGACCAAACTTGATATGCTTAATTCAAATGTGCAGGAAGTGCTTACTTCCGTAAGAGTAATCAAGTCATTTGTCCGTGAGGATTTTGAAACCGTTAAGTTTGAAGAGTCAAACAGTAATTTAAAAGAAGCAAGCTTAGGTGCTTTTAAACTGCTTATACTCGTTATGCCCATTATGTCTGTTATGATGAACGCAACTACCCTTGCGGTAGTATGGTTCGGAGGCCAGCAGATTATTTTGGGAGAAATGGAAGTGGGTAACTTAACAGCTTTCATTACTTATATAACACAGATTTTAAGTTCTCTTATGATGGTTGCGTTTATGCTTTTGCAAACAACGAGAGCTTTTGCTTCTCTTAACAGAATAAGAGAGGTACTCGATTCCGACATAGACATTAATGATTTAAATGCCAAGGAATTATCCAAGAAGGTTACTGCCGGAAAGATAGAATTTAAGAATGTTTCCTTCAGATATTACAAAAACAGTGAAGAAAAGGTACTTAACGATGTTACCTTTACCATAGAGGCAGGACAGACTGTAGGAATTATCGGTTCTACAGGTTCAGGTAAAACAACGCTGGTATCCATGATTCCCCGTCTTTATGATGTGGATGAAGGTGAGGTTCTTGTAGACGGAACAGATGTTAAGGATTATTCACTGACACATTTACGTGATGGCGTGGGAATGGTACTTCAAAAGAACGTTCTGTTCTCGGGAAGTGTCAAGGAAAACCTGCTATGGGGGGATGATGAAGCCACAATGGAGGAAGTAGTAAAGGCTGCTTCGGACGCACAGGCAGATACGTTTGTTAAGAATCTGGTGGACGGCTATGATTATGAACTTGGCCAGGGCGGTGTAAATGTATCCGGAGGTCAAAAGCAGAGACTTTGTATCGCAAGAGCGCTGCTTAAGAAACCTAAGATATTAATCCTGGATGACTCTACTTCTGCTGTAGATACGGCAACAGAGGCTAAGATTCGTGAGTGCTTCTACAGCACTTTAAAGGATACAACGAAGATTATTATTGCCCAGAGAATCACATCGGTAATGGATGCGGACATGATTGTTGTCATGGACGACGGCAGGGTTGATGCAATAGGTTCGCATGAGGAGCTTCTTAAGAATTGTGAGGCTTACAAAGAAATCTATTATTCTCAGATGGACAAAGATAAGGAGGTAAGTGCGTAATGAACGAACAAAGATTAGCATTCCTCCAGAAGAAATACGAAGAAAAATTAAGACCGAAGACAGACGAAGAATTGTCACTTGAAGGAAGAAAACAAGGCGGTGGTGGCGGACGCGGTCACGGAAGAATGGCAAGCGGTAAGCCCAAGAACGCCAAAGCTACCATAAAAAGACTTCTTTCATATATGTCAGGCGATGTATGGAAACTTGTTATCGTAATTATCTGTTTGCTTGTACAGACAGTTTTGTCTTTGGCGGCGTCATATATGCTAAGACCGATAATCAATAATCTGACTTCTCCCGACGATCCGGTAGGAAAGCTTATACGTGGTCTTATAACAATGGCAATCGTTTACTGCTGCAGCATTGCTGCACAGTATGCTCAGTCAAGGATAATGGTCAGTGTATCCCAGAATGCCATTCAGAAGCTTAGGAATGACTTATTTAAGAAGCTCCAGACACTTCCTATCAATTATTATGACAGGAACAGTAACGGAGATATTATGAGCCGATTTACCAATGATGTGGATACTGTGGGTGAAATGATTAACAGTACCGTGATTCAGCTTATTTCCGGCATCATTCAGCTGGTGGGAACTTTGGCTTTAATGCTCTATACTAATTGGATGCTTACCATAATTACTATAGTAATGGTTCCTTTGATGATGCAGGCGGTTAAAGCAATTTCGGGAAGATCAAGGAAGTATTACAAGGCACAGCAGGCTGCAATCGGAACACTTAACGGTTATATTGAAGAAACAATGACCGGTCAGAAGGTTGTTAAAGTATTCAATCACGAAGAAGCGGCAAAAGAAGAATTCGATTATTTAAATAAAGACCTTAAGTCTAAGCAGATTAATGCAATGTTCTACGGCGGAATAATGGGACCTGTTATGGGTAACCTTTCACAGGTGACTTACGCCATAACTGCTTGTGTGGGCGGTGTCCTTTGCGTGGCAAGAGGCTTTGACGTAGGTGGACTTACTGTATTTGTTAACTATTCACGACAGTTCTCATGGCCCATAAATCAGCTTGCCATGCAGGTTAATGTTATTTTCTCGGCACTTGCGGGAGCTGAAAGAGTATTTAACATTATGGATGAATGTCCTGAGGAACCGGATGATGAGGATGCTGTTGACATCAAAATGATAAATGATGTTGCAACTTATGTTATTCCCAAGAATTCAAAGTATATAGCAGAATTCGGAAAGCCGGAAATAATCGACAACGAAGATAATGACAACTATTATATGCAGGTACTTGGCGGTGTGACCCTTGAAGATGTTACCTTCGGCTATGTTGAGGAAAAGATTGTTCTAAAGAATATATCTTTGTACGCAAAGCCGGCTCAAAAGATAGCATTCGTAGGCTCTACCGGTGCAGGTAAGACTACCATAACCAACCTGATTAACAGGTTCTATGATATTAATGAAGGTAAAATACTTATCGATAATATACCTGCAACAATGATTAAGCGTGATGCATTAAGGCGCAATATTGCCATGGTTTTGCAGGATACCCATTTGTTTACGGGTACGGTACGAGAGAATATCAGGTACGGAAGACTGGATGCTACGGATGAAGAAGTTATTGAGGCTGCAAAGGTTGCTTCGGCGCATTCATTTATCATGCGACTTGAGAACGGTTATGACACTATGCTCGAAGGTGACGGCGGTAACCTTTCACAGGGCCAAAGACAGCTCATTAATATAGCAAGAGCTGCTATTTCCAAGGCTCCGATTCTTATACTTGATGAAGCAACGTCATCGGTTGATACAAGAACCGAAAAACATATCGAACATGGTATGGACAGAATTATGGCCACCAGAACAACTCTTGTAATAGCACACAGATTGTCAACCGTAAGAAATGCAAATGCAATTATGGTGCTTGAGAACGGTCAGATAATAGAACGTGGCGATCACGATGATTTATTAGCGAATAAGGGACGTTATTACGAACTTTATACGGGAAAGTGCGAACTGGATTGAGAAACGAATTTAGCGTAGAAGGCATGCGCTGTGCGGGTTGTCAAAGCAGAGTCGAAAAGGCGGTAAGCGAACTTTCGGGCGTAGAAGAGTGTACGGTTTCATTACTTACCAATTCTATGTCCGTTGAAGGTACTGCCGAGCCTAAGGAAATCATGGCAGCAGTCAAAGCTGCCGGATTTAAGGCAAAACTTCTAAAAAAAAACGAATCTGACACGGACAGTCCAATAAAGCAGATGACAGTGCGCCTTGTGGCGTCTGTCATAATGTCAGTTCCTCTAATGGTATTTTGCTATAGGGGACTGTTTGTTTATGCCCAATTATTATTATCTACAGCAATTATCTTAATAAATTATTCTTTTTTCATTAATGGGACAAAGGGTATAATTCATAAAGCCCCCAACATGGATACGCTGGTAGCTCTCGGCTCACTGGTTTCATATGTTTACAGCCTTTGGGCGCTTTTTAGCGGAAATGCCCATACACATCTATATTTTGATTCTTCCGGAATGATTCTTACATTCATAAGTATCGGAAAACTCCTTGAGACAATTTCAAAAGGACGCACTACGAACGCAATTGACAATCTTAAGGCATTAAGCATTGGCGAGGCCGTTTTGGTGGTGGATGGAAAAGAAATTACAGTTCCCGCAGCCGACATTAAAGTAGGGGATGTGTTTATTGTAAGACAGGGAAACAGTTTTCCTGCCGACGGCGATGTAATCGAAGGAGATGCCGAGGTTGACGAATCATCTCTTACAGGCGAGAGTATTCTTATTAATAAGGCTCCCGGGGACAAAGTGTATACTTCAACCCTGCTGATGAAAGGTGAAATAAAATGCATGGCCACAAAGGTGGGAGAAGATACATTTCTGGCATCTATTATAGATATGGTAAGTCGTGCCGGTGCATCAAAGGCTCCTATTTCAAGAACCGCTGACAGAATAGCGTCTATTTTTGTACCTGTAATATTAGGGCTGTCGGTTGCCACATTTTTACTTTGGCTGTTGGTATTTAAAGACGCATACGGTGCAGTTACCTTATCACGTGCCGTGCAAAGGGGTGTTTCCGTAATGGTAATCAGCTGCCCCTGTGCCCTTGGCCTTGCTACTCCGGTAGCGGTAATGGTAGGAACGGGAGTGGGAGCAAAAAACAAGATTCTTTACAAGAATGCCACGGCCCTTGAAACCGCGGCTAAGGTTAATCATATTGTGTTTGATAAGACCGGTACTTTAACCTATGGCGATCTTACGAAGGAAGATTCATTAAAATCGGATAGTAAGCAGGCTGTTAAGGAACTCCTTGAAATGGGATATGAAGTTACCATGCTTACAGGGGATAAAAAAGAGAAGGCCGAGAAAATAGCAGACGAAGCTATGATTAGCAACGTTATATATGAAGTACTCCCGGGACAAAAAGAAGAAGTGGTATCTTCCTTAATGGAAGAAGGTAAGAAAGTAATGATGGTAGGAGACGGTATTAACGATGCCGTTGCCTTAACCCGGGCAGATGTGGGTGTGGCCATTGGAACGGGAAAGGATATTGCGATTGACAGTGCGGACATAGTGCTTCTTAACAGCAGTGTTAAAGACGTGGTTAAACTTATCAAGGTATCGCGCACCACACTTAAAATTATTTATCAGAATTACTTCTGGGCCTTAATCTATAATTGTGTAGGCATACCTCTGGCGGCCTGTTCGACAATAAGTCCGATGTTTTGCGCTTTGGCAATGAGCTTATCAAGTTTTTGCGTGGTAATGAATGCGCTGCGGCTTAATCTAAAGAAGTTTTAGTCCCGGTAAATTCCGAATTTATGTACTTTATATATTGTTTATATTTTTTTAACAGAATAATTAGCACTCGCCGATTGACAGTGCTAATAACGGGTGATAATATCACAATTGTAACGTGAATACATAAAAATATATTTTGGCTACGGAGGTGAAATATATGACATTGGATAGATTTACACAACAATCGCAAAAAGCTCTTAGCAATATTGATGCAGTTGCTATGGAGTACGGAAATCAGGAAATTGAGCAGGAGCATCTCCTTTATGCACTGCTTACTTTAGAGGACAGCCTGATACTTAATCTTATAGAGAAGATGGGGATTGATCCCAAATATTTCCTCAATGCAACCGAGAATGCCCTAAGTAAAAGGGTTAAGGTTCAGGGTGGTAAACCTTATGTGGGGGAAGCTTTGAACAAGGCGCTTATTAATGCGGAACCCGAAGCAAAGATGATGGGTGATGAGTATATTGCACCGGAGCATTTGTTCCTTGCCATGCTTAAGTACCCCAATAAGGGAATTAAGGACCTTTTTACAGCCTGTGAGATTACAAGAGAAAGATTCCTGTCTGCATTGATGCAGGTACGACCTAACGGAAATATTACCACAGACAATCCAGAAGCCATGTACGATACTTTGGAAAAGTACGGTACTGAGCTTGTTGAAAAGGCAAAAGCCCAAAAGCTTGACCCGGTAATAGGCCGTGATGAAGAAATAAGAAATGCCGTAAGAATTCTGTCCCGTAAGACGAAGAATAATCCTGTATTAATAGGAGAGCCCGGTGTTGGTAAGACCGCGGTCGTAGAAGGCCTGGCACAAAGAATTGCCAATGAGGATGTGCCGGATTCTCTTAAGAATAAGAAGATTTTTGCCCTTGATATGGGTGCACTGGTTGCAGGCGCCAAATACAGAGGAGAATTTGAGGAAAGATTAAAGGCAGTCCTTGAGGATGTTAAGAATTCAGACGGACAAATTATACTCTTTATAGATGAACTCCATACCATAGTAGGTGCCGGCAAAACAGACGGAGCTCTTGATGCGGGAAATATGTTAAAGCCCATGCTGGCCCGTGGCGAACTGCACTGTATAGGTGCGACAACTCTCGATGAATACAGATTGTATATCGAGAAGGACCCTGCTCTTGAAAGACGTTTTCAGCCGGTATTGGTTGATGAACCTACGGTGGAGGATACTATTTCCATATTGCGTGGTATCAAAGAAAGATATGAAGTGTTCCACGGAGTAAAGATTCTTGATAATGCACTGGTAAGTGCGGCTACATTATCCCACAGATATATTTCCGACAGATTTTTGCCTGATAAAGCTATTGATCTGGTGGATGAGGCCTGTGCCCTTATTAAGACGGAACTTGATTCCATGCCTGCGGAACTTGATGAGCTTAATCGTAAGATAATGCAGTTAAAAATAGAAAAACTTGCTCTTGAAAAGGAAGAGGATAATCTTTCTAAGGAAAGGCTTGAATCCTTATCAAAAGAACTTTCACAGCTATCCGAAGAATACAATTCACTTAAGGCTAAGTGGGACAGCGAAAAAGCATCGGTAGAAAAGCTTTCTAAGATACGTGAAGAGATAGATGCCGTAAATTCCCAGATTCAGATAGCTCAGAATAACGGTGATTTTGAGAAGGCATCAGAGCTTATGTACGGCAAAAAAAGAGAACTTGAAGAAAATCTTAAAAATGCCGAAGCAAAGTCTGAAGATAAGAACTTAACATTGGTTCACGAAGCGGTAACTGAAGAAGAAATTGCCAAGATTATTTCCCGCTGGACAGGAATCCCCGTTACCAAGCTTAATGAAACCGAAAGAAACAAAACCCTGCATCTTGATGAGGAACTGCATAAACGTGTAGTGGGACAGGATGAGGGTGTTACAAAGGTGACAGAGGCCATAATAAGGTCCAAGGCAGGTATTAAGGATCCGGGCAAACCCATAGGCTCATTTATTTTCCTGGGACCTACCGGTGTGGGCAAAACGGAACTTGCCAAGGCTCTTGCCGCGTCACTTTTTGATGATGAGAACAATATGGTGAGAATTGACATGAGCGAATACATGGAAAAGTATTCCGTATCAAGATTAATCGGAGCGCCTCCCGGATATGTGGGATACGAAGAAGGGGGTCAGCTTACGGAGGCCGTTAGACGTAAACCCTATTCCGTAGTTTTGTTTGATGAAATCGAAAAAGCACATCCCGATGTGTTTAATGTGCTTTTGCAGGTGCTTGATGACGGACGTATTACGGATTCTCAGGGACGAACTGTTGACTTTAAGAATACGATTCTTATTATGACTTCAAATATCGGTGCGATGACCCTGCTTGAAGGAATTGACTCCGATGGTCAAATCACTCCCGGAGCCGAATCCGAAGTTATGGAAGAACTTCGTGGAAGATTCAGACCGGAATTTTTGAACCGTATTGATGAGACTATTTTATTTAAGCCCCTGACTAAGAACAATATTGCGGACATAATTGATCTTATCATAAAAGATTTGAATGAAAGATTAAAGGATAAGGAACTTAAGGTTGCTCTGTCGGATGAGGCTAAAGACTATATCACCGAGAACGCTTATGAACCGGCTTTCGGAGCCCGTCCTCTTAAAAGATATATCCAAAAGTACGTGGAAACGGCAGCAGCCAAGCTTATTCTCGGCGGAAATATAAGCCAGGGCGATACCATTAAAATAGTGGTCAAAGATAACAATCTGGAAGCAACCTTGCATAATTGAGCAGGATAGTATATTTTATATAGAGTTGTGATTATTGTAAAAGGAGAATGGAAGAAGAATGAATATTCCATCAGAACCCAACATTTTACTATCCTTTATCAATCTGAAATTGCGTGATACATATTCATCCCTTGATGAACTTATAGATGATTTGGACCTTGATCCCGTTGAGATTAAGGAAGCCTTGGAAAAGGCGAAGATAGTATATGATGAGGATTTGAATCAGCTAAAGTTTAAATAATATGAAGAATATCGGTGATTTGGATAACATTGCGGTAGTAATACCGTCGCTTAATCCGGATGAACAATTAAATAAATTAGTAAACGGCATATTGAACGAAGGGTTTTCCCATATCGTTTTGGTTAATGACGGCTCGGGTGAGGCATATGCACCTTTGTTTGAAGCGGCAAGTGTTCACAAGGAAGTTGTCTGTTTAAAACATGATACGAATAAGGGGAAGGGAGCTGCATTAAAAACAGCCTTTAGATATATCCTTGATAATATGCCGTATATTGATGGCGTGGTAACTGCTGACGCTGACGGACAACATCTTCCTACAGATATACACAAGGTGGCCGAGAAACTTAAAGCCGGAACGGATGATGTTATCTTAGGTGCGCGTAATCTTAAGGCTTCAAATGTGCCGGGAAAGAGCAATATGGGAAATATGCTGGCCTCTTCCTGGTTTAGATTTGCATGTAAACTTAAATTGTCGGATACACAGACAGGATTAAGGGGCATTCCTGTCAAGTATCTTGATGAGTTAATTACAGACCTTAAGGGGAACAGATATGAGTATGAAACTCATATGCTTATTCATTTGCGCGAAAAAAATATAAATATTAAAGAAGTCGGAATAGAAACCGTTTATATAAACGGCAATTCCGATTCTCATTACAGACCTTTGCATGATTCCCTTAGAATTACGGGAGTATTTTTTAAACATTCGACATTTTTAAAACAGATTGTGTCATCCGGAATATCTTTTGTGACAGACCTGTTACTTTTCTATATTCTTTCGGTGTCGATTATTCTCGATGATATTTCACTTGAAGTATTTATTTGTACGGTAATAGCAAGAATATGTTCTTCACTTCTTAATTATGCTCTTAACAAAAACTTTGTGTTTAAGAATAAAGAAAGCGTAGCCTCTTCGGCTCCCAAGTATTTTGTTGTGGCTATTTGTATAGTTACTTTATCATGGCTTGGTGTATCAAAGCTTGCAACCGTGCTTACCAAAGACCCGTCAATGAGAGTATTTCTTAAGATAATTGTTGATGGTATTCTTTTTGTGCTTAGTTATTTTGTTCAAAAGAAATGGGTATTTGCGAAAAAATCGGAAAATGATTAATTAGGTTTTATATGCTATAATAATTAATTATGGATATTTTCGAATATATGAGTGAACTTAATAAAGAAAAGGAATCTCCCCTTGCGGCAAGAATGCGTCCGACGACTTTGGACGAGGTTGTGGGACAGCAGCATATAATAGGTAAAGATAAACTATTATACAGAGCCATTAAAGCTGATAAATTAAGTTCTATCATATTCTATGGTCCTCCGGGCACAGGCAAAACGACACTTGCCAAGGTTATTGCCAATACGACATCGGCTGAATTTATGCAGATTAATGCGACCGTAGCCGGTAAAAAAGATATGGAGGATGTCGTTGCCAAGGCAAAAGATATAAAGGGGATGTACGGACGAAAGTCTATTCTGTTTATAGACGAAATTCATCGTTTTAATAAAGGGCAGCAGGACTATCTGCTTCCTTTTGTCGAAGACGGAACGATTATTCTTATCGGTGCAACTACCGAAAATCCCTATTTTGAAGTTAATGGGGCTTTAATCAGCCGTTCGATTATATTTGAACTCAAACCGCTTACCTTTGATGACATCAAGGCACTTATTAATCGTGCCGTATATGATAATGACAAGGGTATGGGTTCTTATGATGCCATAATAGATGATGATGCACTTGATTTTATTGCCGATATTTCCGGCGGTGATGCAAGATGCGCCTTAAATGCCATAGAACTTGGCATAATGACCACAGACAGGAGCGATGACAATAAGATACATATCACTCTTGATGTGGCTCAGGAATGCGTTCAAAAGCGCGCGGTAAGATACGATAAAAAGGGTGATAACCATTATGATACAATATCGGCATTTATTAAGAGCATGAGAGGCTCCGATCCTGATGCTGCGGTATACTATTTATCAAGAATGCTTTATGCGGGCGAGTCTGTAACCTTCGTTGCACGAAGAATTATGATTCATGCGGCAGAGGATGTGGGACTTGCAGATCCGAGAGCCCTTGAGGTTGCGGTTGCAGCTTCTCTTGCGGCAGAAAGAATCGGAATGCCGGAGGCGAGAATTATTCTTGCGGAAGCGGCCATGTACGTTGCAACGGCGCCCAAGAGCAATTCTGTAGTCTGCGCCATAGATGCGGGAATGGACGAGGTCGCAAGAAGCGGTGATTTGCCGATTCCTCCGTATCTTCAGGATACACATTACAAAGGTGCGGAAAAACTGGGCCATGGCATCGGTTACAAATATCCCCATAACTATGAAAATAATTATGTGGATGAACAGTATTTACCCGATGCGATTAAAAATATGAAATTCTATAATCCTTCAGGAAACGGTTATGAAAAGGATATAACCGATTTGTTTGACAGAATTAAAAAAGATAACAACAGTAAGTAGGTTTTAATGGCAGATACAGATTTAAAGAATAATTCGGAAACTAAAAAGAATAAAAAGGGAATCAAAAGGAAGTACAAAAAGATAAAACTTCCTGTCATAATAGCAGCCTCATCGGGTGTTGTGGTTGTTGTTGCACTGGCAGTATATCTTTTGTTTTTCCGTAACGGCGCAGGCGAAGTTTCACAGGGACTTGAACCCGGCGAATCTCCTGTTCCCATAGAAAATATTATCGAAGATATTCCTGAGGGAGTGGCAGATGACGGTATACTGGGAACCGGAGTGCTCGAACATATCGTAGGCGCGGGCCGTGCGGTAGAAAATGCATATAATTCACGTCCGGCCACAATACCTTTGACGGAAGAAAATACAAGCACTTTCGTTAATATTGATGATTGTATTATTGAATCGGGAACGGTCAGGGTAACCGGTTCTTCTACGGGAATTCCCAAGTCGGATGATAAGTATTATTATCTTTTTGCCCTCGATACATATACCGATACCCTTTCGGAAGATGCGGAATATATATCCAAGGCATATAAGAATGATTCTTCGACACTCAGCTGTTCGTTAAATTATAATTCATCTTCATCAAGACTTTTTAAGAAATTTGCATTTGGCGTTAAGGTAGACGATAAATACGTACTTGTAAGTCAACCGAAATATATTACAAATCCGGAAAGTATTTGCAGATACTCAAATGTATATATGGCACCTGATTCAAAAAAGGGAATACTTATCGACTATACAAAGTATAAGTCGGGCCAGCTTCAGGATTTGGGCGTAAAACAGGTTGCACTTAACTTTAGAATTGCGGATTTCCTGGGACCTACGACCAATGCCTTGTTCCCGACTGTTCATTACTCTTATGACGGAAGAACTTATACCTTTAACGGAGCTATGCTTTCGGGCTTTGATGAAACAGTTAAATACCTTAGTGATAACGGAATTACCGTAACCGCTATCTTGCTTAACAGTTATTCGGGCTCCAATATTTCCCTTATTCATCCCGATTCCAGAAATCCCGGGGTCTGCCCTTATTATATGTTTAATGCAGCGGACAATGACGGTGTTGAATACCTGGCGGCAGTAGGAAGCTTCTTTGCCGAGAGATATTCCGGTTCTTCCCACGGAAGAATATCGAACTTCGTTATAGCAAATGAGATTAATGCCCGAAAAGAATGGAATTATATGGCATATACCGATGTGGATACTTACACCAAAGAATATGCCAAGGGCTTCAGAGTCCTTTATAATGCGATTAAGAGCGTTTCGGGGTCCGCAAGAGTTTATATATCTTTGGATCAGCAGTGGGACAGAAATATGTCAAAGAATCCCGATTATGACGGAAGAGATGTTCTTGACTGCTTTAATTCATATCTTAAGCAGGGAGGAAATATAGACTGGGGACTTGCGTTCCATCCCTATAATGTGCCGCTTACAACATGCGCCACGTGGTCTTCTTCCAAATACATTAAGCACACAGCCGATTCGCCTATGATTTCCATGGCAAATATTGAAGTGCTTATCAATTATCTGAAGCAGGATAGTTATCTTGATACTTCCGGTAATACGAGAAGTATTTATATTACGGAACTTGGATATACCTCGTCGGGTTCCGGCGGTGAATCGTATCAGGCAGCAGCTATTGCATATGCTTTTTACAAGATTAATCACTATCCGGAGATAGACGGCCTGCTTCTTAACAGACAGACCGATGATGCTACCGAAATAGCACAGGGGCTTGCAACGGGTATTACCACCCTGGGAGGCGGTACCAAAAAATCATATGATGTGTTTAAATATATGGATACATCCGAATTTGAGTCCCATGCGGAATTTGCAAAGTCAATAATAGGAATCAGTAATTGGTCGCAGATAATGCGATAAAAATAAAGTCTCCGTTTTGAACGGAGACTTTTTGATTTAAAATAAGTGTTTGACCAGATATTGGTAAATTTCCTGATTTTTTTTGTTCCAGTTATCACAGATGGCCCGAGCGGTTTCTTCAATGGGAACCTGCAGGGTCATATCTATTAATTTAACTTCCTTGTCCTTTGCAATAAGATGGGCCTCGTATTCACCGTTGGTGGCCTTGTAATAGTCGGCTATTATTGATACTTCATTACGAAGTTCTATTGAATTCTTTTTGAAAAAAGCATTTATTTCATCTTTGATTTCGGAATTTATATCGTTTTCAAAAAAATGAATTGCATCGGAACCTTCCCGGGTCAATTTAAGGTGGGTTCTGTTGCGATAGGATTGTGCCGTAACGAGCTTTGCATCAAGAAGTTCACCTATAACCTGCTGGAGGGTCATGAAATTCGTATATTCTTTTTCCAGGATAAAATCGCCTATCTGAGCCTTTGTAAGGGGAAAATCCACACGGTCAAGCATGTAAAGCACTATTAATTTATATAAGGTCAATGCGTCTTTCATTAATTAACTCCTGATTTTTTGGTAAATAATTTATTGATTGCAATACCGCCGTACTTAAGAATGAGCTTAACAAGTATGGTGGCGAGCGTAACAACAAGTATTTCACAGAGGAAGAGCCTTAGAATATCAAGGTTACCATAGGGGCGTCCCACTACCTGCAGGGTCATATAGTCGATAATAAAATGATGAACCAGGAAGAATTCATATGTGTATTTACACAGGAAAGTAACAACTTTCATGCATTTTGGTATTTTTCTGAAGACATCCTCCAATCCTCTGAAAACCAGGAAAAGTGAGGTTATCTGCATAAGGATCATAAGAGAATCGTCAATGGGCAGCTTAATCGGGCATACCAGGAAGAAAATGAATACAGGAAGCCCTACTCCGAAACAAACCCATTTTTTGAACTTATCAACGAAAAGTATTAAGAACATTCCCAGGAAGAAATCAAATACCTTTACGGTAAAGTTCACAAACCCCGGGTTTGTGGCGGCGTATGACATCATAGGATAAGTTACAAGGATTACGATGTAATATACGCATGCAACTCCCAGAGTAATCCACTTATTCTTAAGAAGCGCCCATCTAAGAAGCGGAAAGATAATGTACATTAATATTAAAGCACCCAGGAACCATTCGCCTATACCCAGGGCGAAGGTGCCGACCCCATAGCTTGAAAGATATGAATCCATACCAAGCAGAGTGAAGATGATGCTTAAGGGGTGAGCATTGTGGTCTTTGTATATTGAATTAAGTGTTTCCCCTGTCAGCAAAATGAAGGTAACAAGGTACAAAACATATACCAGATAAAAAGGAACAAGAATTCTGAAGAATCGTTTCTTGTAGTATTCCGCCAAACTAAAGTGTTCCTTGTCCTTGGTAGAGAGCATAAGGCCGGCACCGGAAATCATAAAGAATAATCCGACACAGACTTTGGCAATATGCATATTGGAATTTTCGTAGAGAATGCTTACGGACTCAAGCTGGCGGATACCCTTTAGGTAAAGCGTTACTATAAGGTGATAGTAAACAATGCCTGCCATTGACAAAAGTCTTATTACATCCAGGAAATTATATCTTTTTTTCATAGAACTATTTAATGTTTGCTTTGACAGCTTCCGAAACCTTGATTGCAACTTCCGGATTAAATGCTTCCGGCATAATATTGTCTTCGGTCAGTTCGCTTTCGGGTACGAGGGCGGCTATTGCAAGGGCAGCGGCCATTTTCATATCCTCCGTAATCTGAGGTGCTCTGCCTTCGAGTGCACCCTTAAATATTCCGGGGAAAGCCACAACGTTGTTAATCTGGTTGGGGAAGTCGGATCTTCCGGTTCCCACAATTCTGGCACCTGCTTTTTTGGCCAGATCGGGCATAATCTCCGGAGTGGGATTGGCCATTGCAAATATAATGGCGTCCTTATTCATTGATTTTACCATATCTTCGCTGACAATTCCCGGTGCTGATACACCGATAAAGATATCAGCGCCGTTAAGAGCGTCTGCAAGAGAACCGCTGATACCTTTTGGATTAGTTATGTCAACCATTTTCTGCTGCATCCAGTTAAGCTTCGGAGCATCCTTTGAGATGATACCCTTGGAATTGCAAAGAATGATATCTTTGAAACCATAGTTAAGAAGGAGCTTACAGATTGCGATACCTGCAGCACCGGCGCCGGAAATTACAACTTTACATTCGGCTTTATCTTTTTTGATAATCTTAAGGGCATTGATAAGACCTGCAAGAACAACGATTGCGGTTCCGTGCTGATCGTCATGGAATACGGGAATGTTCAATGTGGCCTTAAGACGTTCTTCAATTTCGAAACATCTGGGTGCGGAAATATCCTCAAGATTAATTCCGCCAAAGGTGGGTGCAAGATATGTTACAGCCTTGATGATTTCTTCGGTATCCTGAGTGTCAAGGCAAATGGGAACGGCATTTACTCCACCGAATTCCTTGAAAAGGACTGCCTTTCCTTCCATAACGGGCATAGCAGCTTCGGGCCCTATATTGCCGAGTCCCAGAACGGCGCTTCCGTCTGAAACAACTGCGATAGTGTTGGCTTTCATTGTATATTTGTAAGCCGCTTCCTTGTCCTTTGCAATAACTTTGCAGGGCTCTGCAACACCGGGGGTATATGCGAGGGCTAAATCCTCACGGGAATTAACCTTTGATTTTGCTTCTGTTGTAATTTTGCCGTTCCACTGTTCGTGAAGCATAAGAGCTTTTTCGTTAGTTGTCATGTTTCCTCCTTGATGCCTTCTTCGTTAAGGTATTTAAGGGCTGTTTTAAGTAAGCGTCGTCCCTGAAAATCCAGTTTGAAGCTGAGCCCGCTTTTAAGAGTTGCTTTGATGGGAGAGTAACTCTTAAGATAAAAGGCATTAATCATTGTTTTTCTATTGATGAACGCAAAGTGCGTATATTGTTCCAATTCTGAGAATAAATTGCCTGCGGCGGTAAGAAGAGGAATTTCCGTACCGTCTTTAAGATATACATATACATACTGCTTGTCGGACAAAGCGTATACGATGTCGTCTTCATGCACGTAATAGGTTTCTTTATTATGTCTAAGCTCGATGGTAGGTTCACGATTACTTGCAATAAGAATTGCTTCATCAAGTAATTGACTGAGCTCGGCTTTGATGATGGGCTTATTTAGAAACAAAAGATTCTTGGGATAATTGGGAAGCTCATCGGCCTGCTTCTTATAATCGTTCTTTGAAGAACACAAAACGATGGGAACGGTAACGCCCTCATCGCATAAAGTTAAGGCAAATTCCAAACCGTTTTCGGATTCCTCGACTATATCGATAAAAAACAAATCATAAGACTGCCTTTTGGACATAAGTTCGGAACCAAGTCCGTAAGAATCGGTGTAGAATGGCCCGTTTGCAGATTTTCTAAAGTCAGATTCCCTTGAAAGAAGTCTTTCAAGCTGCTTTCTGTCGGCGACATTATCATCGCAGATTGCTATATGCATTTGACTCCCACCTTAAAAATAAGCACTAAAACAAAAATAATCTGAACAATCAAAATAGCAGGCATCCCTATAGTAAAAGTACGATGCCTGGTTTTGTGTCGGAAAAGATACATGCCCAGGATAGAGCCGATACTTCCTCCGATGATGGCTACTATAAAAAGGGTGGCTTCCGGAATCCGGAAGCCCCTTCTTCTAGCCTTAAGTTTATCGATTCCCATAAGCAGAAAACCGATTACATTGGTTATTATCACATAACCGATAAGAAAAGTCTGAACTGACAGGTGCGCCATATTATAAGAGTTCTTCTCCTCTGTTTAATTTTTTCATAGCACGAACCTTTGTTGATAAACCGAAGAGGTTGATGAAACCTTCGGCATCGTGGTGGTCGTATAAGTCACCTGTTGTGAATGAAGCAATCTTCTCATCATAAAGTGTATAAGGAGAAGTAGTGCCGGCTTTGATGATATTACCCTTGTAAAGCTTGAACTTAACTTCACCGGTTACATATTCCTGTGTAGACTCGATGAAAGCCTGAACAGCTTCACGAAGAGGAGTAAACCATTTTCCTTCGTATACAATCTGTGCAAAAAGGTTGCCCATATCAAGCTTAACCTTGGTTGTTTCTCTGTCGAGGATTAATTCTTCAAGTTGCTGGTGAGCTTCGTAAAGAATTGTTCCGCCGGGTGTTTCATAAACGCCGCGGCTCTTCATACCTACACATCTGTTTTCGACGATATCAACGATTCCGATACCGTGCTTGCCGCCTAATTCGTTAAGGGTACGAATAATATCGGAAACCTTCATCTTCTTGCCGTTAACCGATGTAGGAACTCCTTTTTCAAATGTCATTGTTACATATTCGCCTTCTTCGGGAGCCTTCTCGGGGGTAACGCCAAGTACAAGGAGGTGATCGTAGTTAGGCTCGTTACCGGGCTCTTCAAGTTCGAGTCCTTCGTGAGAAATGTGCCATAAGTTTCTGTCACGGCTGTAGCTTGAATCGGCACTGAAAGGAAGGTCGATTCCGTGCTGCTTGCAGTATTCGATTTCGGATTCACGCGAATCGAGTACCCACTTGTCTGATCTCCATGCAGCGATAATCTTAAGATCGGGAGCGAAGGCTTTGATACCAAGCTCAAATCTTATCTGGTCATTACCTTTACCTGTAGCACCGTGGCAGATAGCACTTGCACCCTCTTTACGAGCGATTTCAACAAGCTTCTTGGCAATTAAAGGTCTTGCCATTGATGTGCCGAGTAAGTACTTATTCTCATATACCGCATGTGCCTGTACACAGGGAACAATGTAATCGTCGCAGAATTCATCGGTTACATCCAAAATGTATAATTTTTCTGCTCCGCAGTATTTAGCTCTTGCTTCCAATCCGTCAAGCTCTTCTGCCTGACCGCAATCGATACATACACAGATTACTTCATAATCGAAGTTTTCCTTAAGCCAGGGGATGATAGCTGTTGTATCAAGTCCGCCGGAATAGGCTAAAATTACTTTTTCTTTCATGATATATTCCTCCAATAAAATAATGTTTTAATTGTCACGTGGATTATCATACAACAAATATGCGGGTATTGCAACAGTGTTTTTGTATAAAAATGTATTTTTATTAATATCAGATTAAAGATAAGACTAAAGGCAGTAAATCCAACATAATCACCACAATTACAAAATAATAGTTGATAAATATTCGCCAATAGTGTATAGTTATACGAAACAAAAGGAAATGTTGCCTATATAATAAGGAAACGTTGAGTTTTGGATGTAATAAGAGTACAATATAGCGGATAGTGTGCATACGAAAGAGCATACGAAAGAGACAGGTGAGAAAATGGCTAAAAAGATTTTTATTGACGGTTCCGAAGGAACGACAGGATTAAGAATATATGAAAGATTCGAAGGAAGAGACGATATTGAGCTTTTAAAAATCGATCCGGACAAAAGAAAAGATCCTGAGGAAAGAGCTAAAATGATTAACTCTTCGGATATAACATTCCTTTGTTTACCGGATGCGGCTTCAAAGGAGTCGGTATCTTTGGTTACGAATCCCAACGTTATTATTATAGATACTTCAACCGCTCACAGAACGGAAGAGGGTTGGACATACGGATTCCCCGAACTTAAAAAGGGACAAAGAGAAGCTATTAAGAATTCTAAGCGTATTGCGGTTCCCGGATGCTATGCAACGGGATTTATTTCAATAGCATATCCTATGGTGGCTTCCGGAATTATGAATGATGATTATCCGGTTTCGTGTTTTGCACTTTCGGGATATTCGGGAGCAGGCAAAAAGGCAATAGCCGTATATGAAAGCAACGAAAAACCGGCAGATTTTGATTCCCCGAGAGAATATGCACTTTCACAGCAGCATAAGCATCTTAAGGAAATGCAAAAGATATCGGGACTTAAGAGAACACCGCTTTTTAGTCCGGTGGTAGATGATTATTATTCGGGAATGTTCGTTTCCCTGCAATTTTATACCGACATGCTTAAGGGCAATCCGACTCCCGAGCAGGTACATGATATGTTTGCCAAGCATTATGAGGGTGAGAAGTTCATACACGTAATGCCCTATGGCGCCGAGGCCGATACCAACGGCTTTATTGCGGCCAACGTAAGAAGCGGATGGGACGGACTGGAACTGTTCGTTACGGGAAATGATGAGAGAATAGTTGTAACAACGAGATTTGATAATTTAGGAAAGGGCGCATCCGGAGCTGCGGTTCAGTGCATGAATATTCTGCTTGGATGCGATGAAGCAAAAGGTCTGTCTTTATAAATGGAAGAATTTATTGTAAGAACAATGACAACGGAAGATTATCCCGGTGTTAAGGCACTGTGGATGAGCATCAAAGGATTTGCCATAAGAAGTATTGATGATTCTTATGAAGGAGTTGAGCGTTTCATCAAAAGAAATCCTACCACATCTGTTGTTGCGGTTATGAATAATGAAATTGTGGGTGCAATTCTTTGCGGTCATGACGGAAGAAGAGGATGTCTTTATCATGTATGCGTAAGGGAAGACTGCAGACTTAAGGGCATAGGAAAGGCAATGGTTGTACACTGCATGAATGCTCTAAAGACCGAAAAAATAAGTAAAGTATCATTAATAGCTTTTTCGACAAACGATATAGGTAATGCCTTTTGGAAACAAATCGGATGGACCAAAAGAGAAGATCTTAACTATTATGACTTTACCCTTAACGAAGAAAATATTATTAGATTTAATTCCTAGGAGGAATGCAATATGAAGATTTTAGACGGTGGTATAAACGCCCCAATAGGATTTGAAGCAGCCGGAATCGAAGCCGGTGTTAAATATGAAAACCGTAAGGATATGGCGATTATTTATTCTCAGGAGCCCTGCGTCCTTGCAGGAACTTTCACATCAAATGTGGTAAAGGCAGCTCCCGTTAAGTGGGATATGGATATAGTAAACAATTCTCCTTTCGGTCAGGCGGTTATTGTTAATACGGGTATTGCAAATGCGGGAACAGGCAAAGAAGGTATGGGATATTGTTCTGAAACAGCCAAAACAGCCGCTGCATTGCTTGGAATTCCAGAGAATGCTGTTCTTGTAGGCTCGACAGGTGTTATAGGAGCGCAGCTTCCCATAGACAGAATAAAAGCAGGAATAGCAAAACTTGTTGAGGCTAAATCTGCTAAGCCCGAAGACGGTACAGCAGCATCAAAGGCAATTATGACAACAGATACCGTAAATAAAGAACTTGCGGTTTCTATAGATGTTGACGGAAAAACAGTTACTCTTGGTGCAATGTCAAAGGGTTCGGGAATGATTCATCCCAATATGTGCACAATGCTTGGATATGTTACAACTGATGCCGTTATTTCCAAGGAAACCTTAACCAAACTTCTTAAGGAAGATGTGGTTGATACATATAATATGATTTCCGTGGACGGAGATACTTCCACAAACGATACGTTGCTTGTACTTGCAAACGGTATGGCTAAGAATGCTGAAATCCTGCCGGGCACAAAAGCTTATGATGATTTTAAGGAAGCTCTTCACTATGTTAATGAGACACAGGCAAAGCGTCTTGCAGGAGACGGTGAGGGCGCCCAGGCTCTTATAGAGTGTAAGGTTATTAATGCCGATACCAAGCAAAATGCAAGAACACTTGCCAAGTCGGTTATTTGTTCTTCGCTTACTAAGGCAGCGGTATACGGACATGATGCCAACTGGGGAAGAATATTATGTGCCCTTGGTTATTCGGGAGCACAATTTGATCCTGAGAATATGGAACTTTATTATCAGGGTGAGACGGGAAGCATGCTTATTTATAAGGATGGGGCAGGATGTGATTATTCCGAAGAGGAGGCAACGAAACTTCTTTCCGAAAAGTTCGTGCGTTTCCTGGTTGATATGAAGATGGGAAATGAAAGTGCCACGGCATGGGGCTGTGATCTTACATATGATTATGTCAAAATAAATGCAGACTACAGGAGCTAATTATGGAAAAGAACATTGACGGATTATTAAAAAAGGCTGAGGTGCTTATTGAGGCACTTCCTTATATACAACAGTTTAATCGTAAGATTATTGTTGTTAAATACGGCGGATCTGCCATGAGTAACGAAGAACTCCAGAAAAACGTTATTGAGGACGTGGTTCTTCTTAAACTGGTAGGTTTTAAACCGATTATCGTACACGGCGGCGGCAAGGAAATAAGCAACTGGGTTAAGAAGGTCGGTAAAGAATCGGAATTCATAAACGGATTAAGAGTTACGGATGCAGAGACCATGGAAATTGCCGAGATGGTTCTTAATAAGGTAAATAAGCGCCTTGTTAATATGGTTGGCGAACTGGGTGTAAATGCTGTGGGTATCTCGGGAAAAGACGGAGGACTTCTTAATGTTGACAAGAAGTATTCGGACGGACAGGATATCGGATTTGTTGGGGATGTTAAAAATGTTAATCCCAAAATCTTATATGATCTGCTTGAGAAGGATTTCCTTCCCATCGTGGCTCCTATAGGATACGGTGATGATTTTGCAACTTATAATATTAACGCCGATGATGCGGCATGTGCCATTGCAAAGGCGGTGGGTGCCGATAAACTTGTATTCCTTACGGATGTTGAAGGTCTTTACAGAGACTTTAATGATAAGAGTTCATTTATCCAGAGAATTACGGCTTCCGAAGCCAACAAACTGATTGATTCGGGAATGATAGGAGGCGGAATGCTTCCCAAGCTTAACAACTGTACCGGAGCAATTACAAACGGAGTTAACAGAGTACATATTCTTGACGGTAGAATTCCTCACTGCCTGTTACTTGAAATATTCACCAAGGACGGTGTGGGAACCATGATTCTTAAAGACGAAGACGACGAGGAAAAATAAAATGAGCATGAAAGAATATATTGATGAGGCCGAAAGCGTTTTGCTGCATACATATAACAGGTATCAGGTAGTTCTGGAAAAGGGCGATAATGTATATCTTTATGATACGGAGGGCAAAAAATATCTGGACTTTTGTGCAGGTATTGCTGTATTTGCTTTGGGCTATCAGAACAAGAATTATAATGATGCCTTAAAGGCTCAGATAGACAAGGTTATTCATACATCGAACTATTATTATAATGTTCCGGCTATTGAAGCTGCCAAGGCTTTGCTTGAGGCTTCACAAATGGATCGTGTGTTCTTTACCAACTCCGGTGCCGAAGCAATTGAGGGTGCGATAAAAGCTGCCCGTAAGTATGGATACAATAAGGACGGACGTACAGATCATGAAATAATCGCAATGGAACATTCCTTCCACGGCCGTACCATGGGTGCATTGTCCATAACGGGAACACCTAAGTACCGTGATGCATTTGAACCCGGTATCGGAAATATACATTTTGCCACAATGAACGATCTTGATTCGGTAAAGGCTCTTGTTAATGACAAAACATGCGCCATTATCTTCGAAACAGTTCAGGGCGAAGGCGGTATTTATCCTGCAACACAGGAATTTATGGAAGGTGTTCGCAAGTTATGTGATGAAAAAGATATACTTCTTATACTTGACGAAATTCAGTGCGGTATGGGAAGAACAGGATATATGTATGCATGGCAGAAGTATGGCGTTAAGCCGGATATTTTAACATCGGCCAAGGGATTAACCTGCGGTGTTCCCGGCGGCGCATTTATGCTTAACAAAAAGGTTGCCGAAAATTCACTTGTTGCAGGAGATCACGGAACTACATACGGCGGTAATCCCCTTGCTGCAACAGCAACCAAGACTGTCCTTGATGAGTTTAAGCGTCTTGATATTCTTGATAATGTTCATGAAGTTGGTGACTATTTATACAAGAAACTTGATGAAATTGCGGCTAAATACGATGTGGTCAAGGATCACCGCGGTATCGGAATGATGCAGGGCCTTGAATTCACAATTCCCGTAGGCGATATAATTAAAAAGTGTATGGATGAAGGTCTTATCCTTATTAATGCGGGAACTAACATTATACGCTTTGTACCGCCCCTTGTAATAACTAAAGATAATGTTGATGAAATGATTGGTATTTTGGATAAATGCCTCGGAAATAATTAGTTTCGCGGCAATGAGGTTTTATGAAGAGAAAGAAGTTTTTTTCACTGCTTGTAATAGCGGTAATTGTTGGATTTGTAGTGGCTGTGGGAGCTTTGGAAATCCCCATTTCCCAAAGGATAGTTGAGGATGATCCGGTTCTTGCGGATGAAGTTGTTTATGATAAGGAAACGGTATATCTTTGGTATACCGACGAGGCGCTGACTAATTATTTAAACAGCGCCGCTGTTGCGTATAACGAACTTCACGGTGTAAGAATTATGCCTGTTCTTCAGCCGGGAATTGATTTTTATGAAGAAATAAACAAGAAGACGATAGAGGCCAATGTCCCGGATATGTATATTGCAACCAATGACTCATTGGTAAAGGCATATCTTGCAGGACTTGCCGAGCCTATTAACGTTCCTCAGTATGCCACATTTGAAGATGATTACTTAAGTCAGGCCTACAATGCGATTTCCTACAAGGATATGTATTTGGGATATCCTTTGTACTTCGAGACAAGTACCTTGTTGTATAACAAAACGTATATGGAAGATATGGCGATTAAGCTTCTTGATGAAGATGCAGCTGCAAAGGCAGCGGAAGAAGAGGCAAAACGTGCCGAAACGGCAACGCCTTCCCCTACACCTTTGCCGACAGCAACACCGACGGCAACTGCAACGCCTACATCTACACCCACACAAACACCGTTGTTTACGCCTACGCCTACGGCCACAAGAGATCCGAATGCGACTCCGGCACCGACGGCCACACCCACGGCAACACCTACTGCAACTCCGATACCTACACCCTGTCCCTATTCACAGGATGAAATTGATGCCAAGGTAAGTGAAATTATGCCTCGTATGATGGAAGAGATTACTACTCTTGCGGATAACTACGATGCTCCGGAACAGGTTGAGTCCATCTTTACCTGGGATGTAACGGATGTATTCTACAATTATTTCTTTATAGGTGATGCAATTAACCTTGGCGGAGAAGCCGGCTGGGATAAGTCACAGCTTGATATTTATAATGCCGATGCAATTAAATCCCTTAATGCTTATCAGTCCCTTAATCAGTTCTTCTCAATTGATACTGCGGATTCTCAGTATTCCAATGTAATGAAGGATTTCGTTGAGGGCAAGATTGTATTTACGATTGCAACAACCGACAGTTTGAATACCCTTGAAACAGCCAAGGCTAACGGCGAGTTTAATTATGATTATGCCTATACGCTGATACCCGATATGAACGAAGATATTGATACACGTTCATTATCAATTACGGATTGCGTTGTAATTAATCCTTTCTCTACACATATTGACATTGCAAACGACTTTGCATACTTTATGACTACGGATTATGCAAATATTATGTACAGCAGATCGGGTAAAGTGCCTGTGTACAAAAATATAGAGTACGAAAACGAAGGCTTAAAGACCTTCGCCGAAGAGTACGGATATTCAATTTCCATGCCTAAAATAATGGAAACAAGTAACTTCTGGGTTCAGTTGGAGGCTGTGTTTGCCGATATCTGGAACGGTGAAAAGCCCAATGATTTATTAAAGGAACTGGCCGAGAAGATGATTCATCAGGTAACGGACGAAGAATGCGAACTTGAGTATATCGAAGAAGTATCCGATGAAGAGGAAATTGAATACTATGATGAGGATGCCGAGAGAGCATCTGCTCAGTCTGAAAATAATCAGTAATTTTCGTTTAAGGAGCCTTCTTTATTAAGAAAGAAGGTAAACGATGAAACATAAAATTAAAATATTGGGAATTGTTGCGATAATTGTTCTTGCGGCCATATTAGGAGTGTGGTCCCGTGAAAAGAAAGAAGAAGCAATAATTCTGGAAGCCGAGGTCCCTGAGGATGGGGATGATGCGGTGCCCGTGGTTGATGAGGTGACTGTGGTTGATACAGTTGGCGTGTCTGATGGTGAGGTTGCGGGAACTGTTGCCGACAGCGTTGATAAGGCTGCGGGGGTTGTTGCCGATAGCGTGGATGCGGCTGCGGCTATAGAGATTGCGGTTCATGTATGCGGTTGTGTCAATAATCCGGGAGTTTATACCCTTTGTACAGGCGCACGAATAAACGATGCGGTTGCTGCAGCGGGCGGATTTACGCCGGAGGCTGATGTGAATTACCTTAATCTTGCGGGATTTTTGCAGGACGGGGTCAAGGTATATGTGCCATCTGTGGATGAAACGAAAGATTTGGAACGGGATGGAAGTATATCTTTTGACGCGGCAGGCGGTGGTGCCGTATCTTCGGGTATGGCGGGTGCGGATGTTATATCTTCGGGCATAGCAGGCACCGGCGCGGATGTTGATGACGGATTGGTTAACATAAATACGGCAACCAGAGATGAATTAATGACACTTCCGGGAGTGGGGGAGTCAAAGGCCGATGCGATAATTAAGTATCGTGAGGAAAACGGCGGTTTTGAGACAATTTCGCAGATTATGAATATCAGCGGAATAAAGGATGGACTTTTTAACAAGATTAAGGATAAAATCAAGGTATGAAGGTTCTTGTAGTCGATGATGAAAAGTTAATAGTTAAGGGAATTACGTTTACTTTGGAGCAGCACGGCTACGAGGTTGACGCGGCTTTTGACGGAGCCTGCGGACTTGAAATGATTAAGAACGGATCATACGATGTTGTGCTTCTTGATGTTATGCTTCCTAAGATGGACGGGTTTGAGGTTTGCCGTGCGGTTAGGGAATTTTCGAATGTTCCCATTATTATGCTTACGGCCAAATCGGATGATAGTGACAAGATTGCGGGACTTGAGTACGGTGCCGACGATTATATAACGAAGCCTTTTAATATTCTTGAGGTTGAGGCCAGAATAAAGGCTATTTTCAGACGTCTCAACAGACCTGACAAGGATAATAATCAGGTGATTGAATCAAAGAATTTGAAGCTTTATCCGGAATCGAGACGTGTATTTATTGGGGACAGGGAATATAATCTTACTCAAAAAGAGTATGAAATGTTGGAACTTTTCGTTACCAATCCCAATAAGGTCTTTAGCAGAGAAGCACTTCTTAAGACAATTTGGGGTAATGATTATCCGGGAGATGTGCGTACAGTGGACGTTCACATTCGCCGTCTTAGAGAAAAGATAGAAAGCACCCCTTCGGATCCTTTGTATGTTCATACCAAATGGGGTGTCGGATATTATTATGAATAAGTTTAAACCATGGCGAAGTTTGAAGCTTCGCCTGTTTATTTTGATATTTATAGTCGGAACCATACCGTCACTTATTGTTTATCAGAGCATATTAAGCGGATATGAGAAGCGCGCCGTAGCGGTGCGTACTTCGGATGTCCAGACACAGCTTACAATTCTTGCGAATCATTTGCTGACATATAATTATCTGTCAGACCCTTCCTCGGATGTTGTTAATGCGGAATTAAGATTACTGTCAAATCTGTATTCGGGCAGAGTTATGGTTATTAATTCAAACTTGAAGATTGTTAAGGATACATATGGTATTTCGGAGGGAAAGACCATGGTAGCCGAGGAAGTTCTGTCGGCACTTAAAGGAATAAGCAGCAATAATTACGATAAGGTAAACGGATATATAGAAATAACGGTACCCATAGTGGAAACATTGTCGGCGGCTTCTTCCGATGAGGAACACCCCGAAGGAAGTGAGATAATCCGCGGAGTGTTGCTGACCTCAACATCTACGGATGTTATTGCAGCGACTATCTATACTTTAAGATATCAGGCAAGAATAATTGAAATTATATTCCTGATTCTTATTATTCTGGCAGCAGCGCTTTTGTCACGGCTAATAGTAAAACCCTTCGATAACATTTCCAAACAGATAAATAGCATTAAGGAGGGAATGAACTATGAAGGTATTTCCGTTTCGGATTATGATGAAACGGAACACATAGTATCGGCATTTAATTCGGTTCTTTCCAGAATGGAAAAACTTGACGAATCAAGGCAGGAATTCGTTTCAAACGTGTCTCATGAGCTTAAGACGCCTATTACCTCGGTAAAGGTACTTGCGGATTCCTTAAATGCCAATCCTGATACGCCTATTGAAATGTACAAGGAATTTATGCAGGATATTACGGCGGAAATAGAGCGTGAGGATAAAATAATAAATGATCTGCTGTATCTTGTTAAACTCGATAAGGATGCAACGAGTCTGAATATAACAACAGTTGATATTAATTCCCTGACGGAGATAATTCTTAAGCGTATGCGCCCTATAGCAAGGAAACAGGATGTGGAACTTACGCTTGTATCATTACGTGAAGTGACGGCAGAGGTTGATGAAGTAAAGATATCTTTGGCCATTACGAATCTTGTGGAGAATGCAATTAAATACAATGTTCCCCAGGGAAAGGTAGTTGTAACCATAGATGCCGATCATAAGGACTTTACCATAGAGGTAAAGGATACGGGAAGCGGTATACCCGAAGAGGATATTAATGATATCTTTGAAAGGTTCTATCGCGTGGACAAATCACATTCAAGAGAAATAGGCGGTACCGGACTGGGCTTATCCATTACGAAGTCTGCTATTGCAAGGCATAATGGGGTAATAGAGGTCGAATCGGTCTTAGGGGAAGGTTCTGCGTTTATTATAAGAGTTCCCCTTAAGGCGTATACACCTTCGGGAGAATAGGAAGTGAACATGGTGAAGAGAAAAAGTTTGGTTAACATAATATCGCTAGCTGCAGTAGGGCTGTTGTTAGGATGCATGTGTGGATGTTCGACTCAAAATGCATCGACTGATTCAGTCATCAAAATTTATGAAGTAAAGGCTGACGGAAGCGGTTTGACATCCTATGATTACAGGTTAAAAGGCTTAAATACAGGAGAACAGGTAGATGAGATACTGACTGCGTTAAGTGTTCCATCAGACAAATTGGTATATAAAACAGCTATTGGGGAGACATATGAGTTACTATCCTATGACCTGGCGGTTGACCAGCTGAGTCTTAATTTTTCCGACAAATATTGGGTTCAGGATAAGGTTACGGAGATACTTAACCGTGCTGCAATAGTACGAACGCTGGGGCAACTTGAGGGGATAAGCGGTATCAGTTTCTTTGTTAAGGGAGAAGCTTTGACGGATATTAATCAAAATCCGATAGGAATAATGACGCCGGAACAGTTTATCTTTAATGCAGATAAGGAAATAAATGCTTACGAAAAGGCTGAATTAACATTGTATTTTGCTGACCCGACAGGTACTAAACTTGTAGAAGTCAAAAGAAGTGTTGTATACAGCAGCAATATTTCCCTTGATAAAATGGTTGTGGATGAGCTTATTAAAGGCCCCGGGGCCGATGAAACGGCTAGGGCAACCATTAATCCCAAGTGTAAGGCCTTTTCTACCACTGTTACTGACGGAATCTGCTATGTAAATTTGGATCCGGAGTTTTTGAATGTTACAGATGCTGTGGTTACTCCTGAAGTAACCATATATTCAATAGTCAATTCTTTGGTTGAATTACCGAATATCAATAAAGTTTCCATTAGCATAGACGGCAACAATTCTGCGGTCTATCGCGAAATCATTCCATTATCTACAGTATTCGAACGCAACCTCGACATAATGTGACAGTGGGGACGGTTCTTACTGTCACATTTTTTTGGTTGTAAATAGGGTGGAAATATGTTATTCCCTTTATTTTTACGTCCGTTCTTTAGCATTTCTAAGTGTTGCAATTATATATATCAGTCAGAGGGCACGGCACCGAACTATTCGCCATCCGTGGCTCAATTAGTTCTTGCGCCTGCATCCTGCAGGCGCATGCCTGATACAGGCAACACTAAGAACTGCACAAGAACTCCCTAATAAAAATAAAGTAAATACCATATTCTCCACCCCTATTTAGGCATGTGAAGTGTGACAGTAAGAACCGTCCCCACTGTCACACTTTTTTCAGGCACCTGCCCGGGGCGAAAATGTGACAAAAAGAACCGTCCCTACTGTCACATCGGGCAAAACGCTGAAATGTAGGCTTTTATAACGCATGTTAGGTAATCGGAGAATCTTGTTGACTTATTTGGTCGGCGAAATTTTGAGGAAAAATATACTTTTTAAGAGGTACTTTTGGCGTAAAAGACATGTTTTATAATGCCAGCAGTGGAGGCGTATCGGTGCATAAGGGTAGGCGAGGCCGAAATAATTGAAATATAGTTATATATATTTATATATGGATGAATAAAAGAAGCATCACATATATCATCAATAATGGGGGATGGGTGGATGATTACCGGTAATTTTAATAGAAAAATGATGCCTGCAGCAGCTTATGCGGACACCGACGAGTGATTTAAGATGATTAGGAATCGATGTGCGGAAAGGAAAATATGGACGGATTATATGAAGAACAGAGCTTGGAAACGGCAGAAAAAGGCATACAAGAATATCACAAATTTGGTAAATTAAGCGACAATACCGGTGACATGAATGTCGCACATATTTACGATATAACGATAGCAAAATTTTTATTACGAAAAATCCGCTATATCCCGTACGGTTGACAAGAATGTAACCACTAAATATTGTGGTTATAAATGACATGCGTGTCAATATATTGTACGTTATACAGATAAGAATTGCGCAAAATGCATACAAAAATAACACAATTAGTGTGACAGTGGGGACGGTTCTTATTGTCACATTTACTGATGCTTGGCAGCTTGATTCAAAAAGTGTGACAGTGGGGACGGTTCTTACTGTCACATTTTTTATGTGTTGGAGGATGAAAAATTAATTCTGTGCGAATAATTTGGATGGGAACAACCGGGAATGATTTTGCTATGGGATATAAACGGTAACTTAAGAATGATAATGAAGTTCAAGGGTGTGAGCAGATTATTGAATGAAAGAAAATTATATAGGATGAAATTGTCTCCTGCCATAAAAGAAAAGTCGATCCCGGAGAAGATAATTATAGAATTTCCGGGAAAAATATATCGACAGAGTTTGGATTAAATAAAAAATGAAAAAGGGATCAATTTTTATGAAAAGGAAATTTGAATTTATAGGATAAAAAATTATCCGATTTCATTTTGGAGAAATCAGGTAACTGATTTTTTATTGGATGAGTTGTGCATGAGAATATATGAGAAGATTAAATAACACGCGATATGACACAAAACACACAATATCTGACATCTTATTGCACGAAAACTACTAAATATTGACTATGTTGGTCTTCGCGGATTTTGCATGTACGATCCTGAATTTTTGTTTGAAAAAGTGTAAAAAACATAAAAAATATAAGCATTTTTCACGGGATAAGCATTAGGCGGTAACCCAAAATCCTAAATTTAATGCTGTAAAGCCTGTAAAAGAGGTGTTTTAGCGCAAAACCCAGTATTTATAAGGGGTTTACGGAGTTCTGCACCTGGTAGAATCGTATATTTTTGCGACATATGCAGTGACACATATGTCGCAACATTTATCGATATAACGTAAATACAAATCGGATGATAAAAAAGTGGAACAATTGCCTATGGTTAACAAATTTATTAACCACAAAATATAGTACATTAAATGACACACACGTCAATATATTGTACGTAATGCCGACCAAACATTTCATAATTACTATAACAATTTGAGCTATGCACGCATAACGACACCGCGATTAATTCCTGTTAAACGTTCTATCTGACGAATTGACAATCCACTCTTTTTAAGAACCGACAGCGCAAAATCCCGTTCTGACTTTTTCATATTTTGTAAAGCAACAATATTATTTATATTAAGAGTAGTTTTTATTGTTTCTATAGCGTGAGAATCGTCGTGTTTCTTATGCTCATATTCCATATACTGATTTTCGTCGTTGTCACAGCTCATATATAATAGAAAGGTGTTATAGTCACCGATTATACTTTCGAGAAAACGTGTATCGGTAATACCGTTTCGTATTCCGAACTCATGAAAACTGTTCCAGGGATAGTTTTTGCAGGAAGCTATCCCTGCTTTTTCCGGATTCTTTAGGATATATCTGTATACATTAAATAAGTATCTGTCATTATCAACTATTTCGCTTTTGTAACGATCCTGGAACAAATGTCCGGTTCTTTCATATTTATTATTAAAATAGGCTGCATATGAAACTCCGAGTTTTTTCATAAATACGGGAAGACTGTAATCATTATCTTCAAGAAGAAGATGTACGTGATTATCCATTAAACAGTAAGCGAGAATTGCAATATCGGACTCATCGCGATATTTACGTAACAGTCCAAGGTACATTCTGCGATCGTAATCATCCTCAAAAAGGATTTGTTTTCCGATTCCACGGATGATAACATGGTTAAATTTTCCTAATTTTCTAGCTTCTCTTGGCATATTTTTCTCCTTTCAAATATATAAATGTGTGACAGTGGGGACGGTTCTTACTGTCACATTTTATGTACTTAAATGGTGGGGAATATGGTATTTACTTTATTTTTATTAGGGAGTTCTTGTGCAGTTCTTAGTGTTGCCTATATCAAGCATGCGCCTGCAGGATGCGGGCGCAAGAACTAATTGAGCCATGGATGGCGAATAGTTCGGTGCCGTGCCTTCTGACAATAAATAAAATTGCAACACTTAGAAATGCTAAAGAACGGACGTAAAAATAAAGTAAATACCATATTCCCCAACCTATTTACAACCCCAAAAATGTGACAGAAAGAACCGTCCCCACTGTCACACTTTTGGCGGAAGGCTATCCGGTATCGAAAAATGTGACAGAAAGAACCGTCCCTACTGTCACAGTTAGTTGACCGTGAAGGTCAGTACGAAGGATAACGGTATTGATGCTATTTAGGCGGGAAATGGTCTCGGGATGAGGGTGGCCGTATTGATTATCGATGCCGCAGGATATAAGACTCAGGGACGGGGTGATCCGGGAGAGGAATTCCTGTGAGGAGGAATTTCGGGAACCGTGATGGGGAACCTTTAGGATATCGATAGGAGAATCAATTGTTATTTGAGACTCTGTGTCTGAAGATATATCTCCGGTAAAAAGCATAGAATGCCGTGAACATCTGGCTTCCAGGACCATGCAGTCATCGTTTGAATTAATATAGCTATCGTTACCTAATGGCCAGAGGCATTTCAAGCTAAGGTCCTTATAAGATAGGGTATCTCCCTGGCTAAAGTATGATATGGGTATGTCATACTCGTCGGCCTTGGCTTCCAAAGCAAAATAACTATCGTTCTTAAAATCATTAAAAATCTGTGGCAAAATGAGTCTTTTTATGAAAATCCCTTCTTGACCGGCTGAGTCGAGCATTTCAAGGACTCCATTTACGTGATCCTGGTCGGTGTGGGATATAAATACGGCATCTATAGTAGATGCGCCTTTGAATTTTAGGAAGGGAATGATGCGATACTTGCCGACTTGTGAAATATCCGTGGAACCGCCGTCTATTAACAGGGTAAATTCGGAAGTTATTCCCGGAATAGCAACCCGCGAATCGCTTTTTCTTAAGAAAATGCACTCTCCCTGACCTACATCAAGCATACAAAGCTCATTTTCGGGCCTGAATCTAAGGGTAAGGAGAATGATGCCCAGGAATGTAACGGCATATCTTAATTTAAGAGGAAGCTTTTTACGATACACGTACAATATAAGACTGATAATAATAAAACAAATTATTTGCCACAGCATGGGTCGACCGGGAGTATAGTAATGGGCCGGCAGAGTATCAAAGAATAAGGAGAGAGTTTTGAAGATTTTAAGGATACCGATTATCAAAAAACTAAGGAGTCTGGCTAAGGGAAAACAGATACATGACAAGGTTAACATAACAAAGGCGATTGCCATTAGTATACTCATGATCGGTAGGACAACAAAATTTAGTAATATGGAATATATTGGTACCTGATAGTAACAGTAATAGTAAAGCGGAAGAGAAATTATACCCATGGAAATAGAACCAAGCAAGGTCGTAACGGTAGAATTCAGCTTATTTTCTGACGATGATGGTGACGTAAGTGTCGGCGAAATTATCGCTATACCGTAAATAATTCCGAAGGTGAATAAAAATCCGGAATTGTACGCATATAACGAATTTGTAAGAAGCAAAATTAGCAAAGATAATGACACCGACGTCAACAAATCATACGTCCTACCGACCAAAATGGCTGCCATTGAGAGAATGAACATCATAATTGCCCGCACAGATGAAACACTAAAGCCGGCCATGATGCCATAGAGAACGATAATGATCGACGAGACGCCTGCTGAAATTTTGTGACGGATGCCGATTCGATTAAGCAGCTTGAATACACCCAGTCCAATTAGCGAGATATGTAAACCGGATATACTAAGAATGTGTGCAATTCCGTTCCTCATATAGAGGTTTTTCAAGTCTTCGTCAAGCTCCTTTTTTTGTCCGAGAAGCATGGTTTTTATGATGGAAGATTCCTCCGAAGGAAGAAGCAAATCAATCTTGGAACTAAAGAAACGTCGTACCCGATAGAGGCAGTCGAGGAAGTGATTATATGAAGTTGAACTTCCCAATATGACGCCGCTATTAATTCCGAAAGAGTAACCTATGGAATTATAGTAGGTAAGAGAATCAAACATCCCTTCATTGCGTGCAGGAGTAAAGCTGTAGGCTTTGCCGGTAATACGAAGACGGGAACCTATCCGGGGCTCCGGGACAACTTCCCTCATATATACGATAACATTCGGAGCCCCCGACATATAAAGTATCTGTAGTGTGCCGTAATCTGCGAACTTATATTGAATGTCCTTAAGGATACCTTCGTAAGTATAGTTTTGCCCCGCAATATTACTGTAGGAATTAATTTTTGCTTTTTTGAGCGGTGCCGTAAGAATGAGAATAAAGCTTAGAATCAAGCAAATGAGACATAATGGTCTTTTCATTATTAGAATAGCTCTTAGGTCGCTTAAGTATATCACAGCCAAAGACACATGTCATTTGTTTTGTGTTATACTAAATTTATGAAACGTATTACAGATGACATCAAATCAGGCAATTTCAAGAATCTATACTTTTTGTACGGGGAAGAGGATTATCTTCGCAGGCAGTACAGGGATATGCTTAAAAAGGCCATAGTAGGTGATGACGATATGAATTATTCCTACTATGAGGGCAAAGATATAAATGTGAATGCCCTTATTGACCAGGCCGAAACATTACCTTTTTTCGCCGAAAGGCGCCTTATCGTAATAGATAACAGTGGTTTTTTTAAGGCAGGAGGCGAGGACCTTGCGGATTATCTTAAGGAAGCTCCTGCTACGACCTATTTCGTAATCTGTGATTCAGAGGTTGATAAAAGAAGTAAACTCTTCAAGACCTGTACGTCTGTTGGAGTTGCCGTCGAGATGAAAAGCCCGGACGAGATGACATTAAAGCGCTGGGTAAATAAAATGTTGTCCGAAAGCGGCAAGAAGATGACGGAAAGAGATATTGAATATTTCCTTGAACTTACGGGTGAGGATATGACCAATATCAGAAATGAAGTCGAAAAACTGATTTGCTACGTTGGAGACAAAGATATAATTACAGCTGCCGATGCGGATGAAATAGTAACGAAACAGATTAATAATCATATTTTTGAAATGGTTGAAGCTATCGGCAACCGCAATCAGAAGAAAGCCATGGATTTATATTACGAGCTTCTTACTTTGCGTGAGCCGCCCTTTAGAATTCTGTCCCTTATTGCAAGACAGTTCAATCTGCTGTTACAGACCAAAGAGTTGCTGCTTAATAATGTAGGAAATCCTCAGATTGCAGAAAAAATAAAGGTACCGCCTTTTGCCGTTAAGAAGTACGTATACGAAGCAAGACAGTTTGACATGGCTTCCCTTAAGAAGGCTCTTGAAGCATGTGTTAAAGCTGATGAGGATATCAAGTCCGGAAGAATGACGGACAAAATGAGCGTGGAACTGTTAATCGTAGAATTCTCTAAATAGAGAATAGTCAGTCTTAAATGCGCCTTTAGCTACCCGGGTAACCGTTTTGGTGCCCGGTTTTTTGATGCCGCGGGCACTGATACAGCTGTGCTCGCCTTTGACAACAACGAGTATATCTTCAGTATCAAGAATCATCTGGAGAATATCTGCTATATCTTCTGTTATACGCTCCTGAAGCTGGAGGCGCTTGCCCACCAGATCGGCGATTCTTGCTATTTTGCTAAGACCGATAACTTTGTTTTTGGGAAGATAGGCAACAGAAACAGTCATATTGTACATAAGTGCAATATGATGCTCGCAATAACTGAAAATATCTATATCCTTGACCATAACGATGTCACTGCTTTTGGTCTCTTCGAAGCATTTACCGTACATTGCGGCAATTTCTTCGTTGGTATATCTCATACCCTCAAAAACCTCGTCATACATTCTGGCAACACGCTCGGGAGTCTCTTTTAAGCCTTCCCGGGAAGGGTCATCCCCCAATGCAACCAGAATATCGCTTATGGCGTTTTGGATAGTATTCATTTGTTCTTCGGATAAATGTCTTTCTACTGCCATGCTCACAATTATATACATTATTTATCTTTTTTCAAATCTTTTTATCCAAAAAGTATATATATTCTTTGCAACATATATAATATGATGCAGATGTAAGTAATTTTATTTCGGTACAAAGATATACATTTAATTAAGAAAGGAAAAATATATGAAAAAGAGAATGTTATGCTCACTTCTTACAACTGCTTTGACGGCAAGTATAGTGCTTACGGGATGTAATGAAGTAAGAGAGGCTCCCCCGGAATTAACACCGGAAGCTCAGGCCAAACTTGATGCAAAACAGCAGGAAGAAAGTGAAGAACAAAGTACGGAAGAAGATCCGATTGATGATATTTACGAAGACGATATTATCCCGGAGGGCGAAGAAGGTGCTGTGGGAGGCCGCGGAGACTATATTTCCGCCTGCCCGACTCTTGAATTTACCTATGAGTATCCGGATGTCTTTGACGAGGACGGCACATGGCTTGTTGAAGTGTATTATCCCGTAATCGATGTATACTGCGACTTCGAAGATTATACCGCAGCTGCCGAAAGCGTAATGGCTTCCTGCAACGGTTACGAACACTGGGTGACGGAATCTGTCAGCGAAATTACGGATATGATTGACAGCGGCGATGAGGTGCTTAGCAACCTCGAAAGGTCCCAGGATATTCCCCTTACGGCGGCCAACGTTAATGTTGCGCCCTCAAGAGTTGATTCAAATGTTATTTCTTTATTCGAAAATTATTACTATTTTGCAGGTGGCGCTCATCCAAGCTATGAGTGCGGCACAACCAATATTGATGTTGCAACAGGCAAAGAACTTAGTCTTGAAGATGTAATTAAAGATATGGAGGGCTTCGAAGCATATGCCCTTGAGAAGGCCGAAAATGTTGCCAATGAATATACGGAAAACTACGACATACAGTATTTTGATGATGCCAAGACAGCTGTATCAGGCATTCTTGACCAGAAGTGGTATTTTGATGCATCGGGAATCGAATTTATATATAACCCCGGCGATATCGCACCTTATGCCTGCGGCATGTTAACCTTTGCCATGCCCTATGACGAACTTCTTTCATATATGGATGGAGAATATATGCCCAATACAGAGGATGGTTTCCTTGCAATGCCGGTGGGAATTGATTGCCAGTCAACGGTTATTAACGGAATGATGGTATCTATAACCAACGAAGGCGGATATGACGGCAAAGGATGTATTAGTGCCGGCAGCACAACAAAGACGGTTGTTGATAAGGGATATATCCAGGAAGCATACTTATTTAAGAGACTTCAAAAGATATACGTTTTTGCCAATTATTATCAGAACGAAAGACTGTGCTTCTCCGTATATGATGTTACGGACGGTGACGTAAGAGAAATCTACGGAGTAACGGATATGGGCTTTGTAGATACTGCTTTATCCGAAGATTTCGTAACACTTCGCAGCAGCGCGGATGCGCAGGAACAGACAGAGGATATGATAAATATTGACGAGATTATCCCTATGGAATAATCAATTAATGTACAAAGAAAGAAGCAAAGGGTAAATAATTGGACTTAACATAGTGTACTCTTAAACCATCAAATGAACAGGGAGTTATCATTAATAACTTTAGGAGGTGTGAGAATGGTTAAGAAGATGGGAAGAGTATTTGTTAAGGATGCATTATTTATTTTGGCAACTGTTATTCTGGTTATACTTATTTCATTATTATTTAAGGGTACGGTACACAGTATGCCAAAGAGTATGCAGACAGATTCAATGGAAAAGTATTACGTAAGCCTTGAAAAAGAATATGTTTCAAATGTGAAGATGAGACTTGCGGATGCGGGCTATTCCAATGCCGGCGTTATGCTGACAAAAGTAATATCGGCAGACGGCTCGAGAGAATATACTCTTTCCATCAACCATAAGAAACTGTCTGCGGCCGAACCGGGGAATACACCTGTAGAGGATATTGTGGGAACTGTGGAACTGCCGATTGAAAATATGGGAATTTCCATAATGACAACCTATTAAGCAAGGGATTATAATTACTGTAATAACTATTTTAATAAGAAGGGAATTACAGTAATGGAAGTTATAATCGGTCAAATTTATAAGCATTTTAAAGGAAATATGTACAAGGTTATCTGTCTGGCGGAGGATTCCGAAACGGGTAAGAACCTGGTAATTTATCAGGCCCTGTACGGTGAAAACAAGATATACGCCAGACCTTACGAAATGTTTACTTCCTTAGTAGATAAAGTCAAATATCCCGATGTGACGCAGAAATACAGATTTGAGTTGTTTGATACACTTAACACGGTGGCTCCGACAACTGCCGCACAGCCTGAAACACACATTAATGAAACTCCTGAAGCAGATGATAAATTCGAAAGTGAAGAATTGAATATCAATCCTATGGTACTTGAGTTCCTGGATGCCGATTCTTTTTCGGACAAGCTTACGATTCTCCAGAATATGCATGGCCATGTCGACGAGCAGATGCTTAATACCATGGCGTTTTCCATGGATATCGAGCTTGGAGAAGGCTCTTTGGAAACTAAGTACAGCGATCTTCTTAACTGTGTGGCTCTTCGCGAAAAGTTCGAAAGCAACAGATTACGATAGCATTGATTTGCAGAAAGTACGTATGAGAGGTATGCGCATAGGATAGTAAGGAGTGAATATGGCATACGAATTAGAGAACAGACTTGTTATCGGTGTTTCATCAAGAGCATTATTTGATTTGACCGAAGAAAACGAAATATTTGAAACCCAGGGTGTGGATGCATACTGTAAATATCAGGTTGAACATGAGAATGATTTGCTTAAGCCCGGTAACGGCTTCCCGCTAATCAAGGCACTTCTTAATATAAATAAGATAAAGGGCCAGGAAGGTCGTGTCGAAGTAATCGTTATGTCCCATAACAGTCCAGATACTTCCCTCAGGGTTTTTAATGCAATAGAGCATTACGGTCTTAATATAACAAGAGCGGTTCTTGCTTCCGGCGCGCCCCTTACTCCTTACCTTGAAGCATTCCAGACGGATTTATATCTTTCAGCGGATGAAGAGGATGTTCAGTCGGCAATTGACTGCGGAATCGCAGCCGGTATTATTTGTGCCGATACAATAACTACTCCCACCATTAATCCTGATGAGGAAATAGCACAGATTAGAATTGCATTTGACGGAGATGCTGTTTTGTTTTCGGATGATTCCGAACTGATTTATCAGACCCAGGGACTTGAGGCTTTTGAAGATAACGAAAGACGACTTGCCAAGGACCCTATGAAGGCAGGACCTTTTGCCAAGTTCCTTAAGACAATTTCGGATTTGCAAAAAGAACTTCCTGGCGAAGCACCTATACGAACGGCACTTGTTACGGCCCGTTCGGCACCTTCGCATGAAAGAGTAATAAGAACATTAAGAGCCTGGAATGTCAGAATTGACGAGGCATTTTTCCTGGGGGGAGTTACTAAGAAGGATGTACTTAAAGCCTTTGGAGCCCACATATTCTTTGACGATCAGGTAGTTCATACGGAACCGGCATCGACGGTTGTGCCCTCTGCGCGTGTTCCATACAAGAAAAAAGCACCGTAGGGTGCTTTTTCTTATATTAATAATGAAATTGCCTGTTTTTCACAAGTTATGGTAATGGAAGAAGTTTTCATTGAAACTTCACCGTCGGTATGTACCCAGTAGGGGGCGTCGGTAACAATGTCTATCTTTTTGGCACTGTATCGTTCTATACCTTTGTACTTAAAATGCTTACCCTGCATGGCCTTGGGAAGCGCCATAAGAACCGTTAATTTGCTGATGTCGGATACGGCGCAAATATCAATAATACCGTCCTGATAGTCGGCATCCGGACAAAATTTAAATCCGCCGCCTTCGTACTGGTGAACCATCATGGCTGCAAAGAGAAAATTGGGAAGCTCAAGCTTTTGGGTATCATCAAGTGTCATGACACAATTGCAGTTTTTGTTCTGAATCAGTTGCTTTAGCGCTATACAAAGATATACCAGTTTTCCCAAACCTACTTTATTAAGTATCTTTTTCATTTTGGAAAGAAGGGCTTCTTCGCAGACAGCCGCATCATAGCCGATTCCGCAGCTTACATCAAAATATCGCTTATTAAGCAGCTTATTTCCGTGGAGACGGGACAGCTGCTGAGAAGTTTCATTATATTGTAATACACCCAAATCCATATGAGTTGGGGTTTTGCAATCCAATATTTTTTTAAGGCATTCCACAGGATCTGAGGGTAACTTAAGGTCACGGGCAAAGTCATTGCTTGAACCGGTAGGAATATATCCGATTTGAACACGACTAAAATCCGTAATGCCCTGGAGAACTTCATTTAATGTACCATCGCCGCCGAGAACAATTAATTTAAGGACAGAATCGGATGATTCGCTAAGTACGGACTGAGACAGTCCCTCAACCAGTTCAATTACATGACCGGCTTTTTTTGAAAAAAATACCTTATATTCTTCACCGCGATCTACAAGTACCGGCTCCAAATCTGACCATATCTTTTTACCTTTTCCTGTTCTTGAAGCAGGATTAACTATTATGTGATACATAAAGCTTGCCTTTCTGGAAAAATTTATATTTTCATTATAGTAAAGAAATATGAATTATGCTATACTTTACTGCAATCGGGTAAAATTTCAGAACCGAATATATATAAATTAAGAAGGAGAACTAAGATGTATTCATTAGACGAAGTAAGAAACGTTGATCCTGAAATCGCAGAAGCCATTGTAGCAGAGCAGGAACGTCAGAATTCACACATTGAGCTGATTGCTTCTGAAAACTGGGTTTCAAAAGCAGTTATGGCAGCTATGGGCAGCCCGCTTACTAATAAGTATGCAGAAGGTTATCCCGGAAAGCGTTACTATGGCGGATGCCAGTGTGTAGACGTAGTTGAAAATCTCGCTATTGAAAGAGCAAAAGAACTTTTCGGTTGTGATTATGCAAATGTTCAGCCCCATTCAGGTGCTCAGGCAAATATGGCTGTATTTTTCGCACTTCTTGAGCCCGGTGATACATTTATGGGCATGAACTTAGACCACGGCGGACATCTTTCTCATGGTTCACCGGTTAATTTCTCAGGCAAGTATTTTAACTGTGTTCATTACGTAGTTGATGAGA
>JAZQQM010000058.1:0-32251 GCA_045629045.1 Lachnospiraceae bacterium | reverse complement strand
GAGTCCGGTACCTTCGATAAGGTGATTTTTCTCTTCCTCGATTCTGGCAAAGCTGTCAAAGAGCTTATTAAGGTTTTCTTCCTTGATGCCATAGCCGGTATCTATAACGCTGACGATAAGATTGCCCTGCTTTTTGCCTGTCTCGCTCACAGTCTCTGAAGCTTCCCAAACCATCTTAAGCGTTACAGAGCCCATTTCAGTGTATTTTATGGCGTTACCAAGAAGATTGATAATTACCTGGCGCAGACGCATTTCATCGCCCACAAGCTTCTTTGGCATAGAAGGATCCACATCCACCAGAAGCTCCAGGTTCTTTCCGCTAAGTCTTGACGTACTGATGCTTAATACATTCTCTAAAAGCGAGGAAAGCTCATACGCTGAATTGATAACTTCCATCTTTCCGGCTTCGATTTTAGAGAAATCCAAAATATCGTTAATGATTGTAAGCAGGGTATTACCTGCGCTCTGAATGTTTGAAACGCTCTTTCTGACCTGGTCGTTTACCTCGTCACGAAGCACGATTTCAGTCATACCCATAATTGCGTTCATAGGGGTACGAATTTCATGGGACATTCTTGCAAGGAAATCGGATTTTGCCGCATTTGCTTTATCGGCAACCGTTTTAAGTTCCTCTGCCTCTTCTTTTGCTTTAACTACCGCAGCGAATTCCGGTGTTTCCAGTGAAGACTGCATAATAAGCATTGATAAAGATACACCGAACAGTGAAACAAGCACTACCGAATCAATCAGTACCTCCAGAAGCGCACATGTTGTGGTCAGAAAGCAGAATGTACATATTGCTATAAACTGATTCTTGGAATAATTGTGACGACCCTTAAGCGTAACTATAAAGCCCATAGCGATAACAAATGCAAGGCCAATATAAATAAACGGATACATGGGTCCCTTTATGTAATTGCAGTTATCATCAAACCAGGTCATATGACCGCAGAAAAAGTCAAGAACGCTCGATGCAAAGTAAGCAACCGATACAATGCCTGCTATAAAATCTTCCGCACGATTATGTTTTTCGTAATCTTCCTGATATGACCTAAAATACATATAAACCATAAGTGCTATGGTTATATTCACACAGTTAAAGCTGCATCTGAAAAAATGCATAACTGCCGGCGTAAACATTCCAAGGTACGTCCGTGATATCGTCTGAATAATATCAAGAAAACAAGATACAACCAATAAAGCAACAATTCTTAAATAAGAATTGTTCGCTTTTGATACACCCTGATATCTTAATTTTGAACTGATAAATAATACTATATTGATAATAATTGCAGCAATTAAAAAATCAATATTTCTAAATAGATTAAACACATCTGTACCTCTAAGCAATGATACGAATATACTATAATAATATACCAAAAAATAAATGCAATAAAAAGCCCCGACATTAATTTGTCGGGGCTCCAAAAAACTATTAACTATACTTCCGCATTACCTTCGGCAACCTTAGCTGCTCTTGCTGCAACTTCCTTCTCCTGAATGTCTGAAGGACACTGCTCATATCTGATAAATTCATATGAATATGTACCGCGTCCCTGAGTCATAGAACGAAGGTCCGTACCGTATCCGAATAACTCCATCATAGGAATCTCGGCTTCAACACAGGTCTTGCCCTGTCCTGCAGGATTCATACCAAGGACACGTCCGCGGCGCTTATTTAAATCGCCCATTACATCACCGGTATATGAATCGGGAACTGTAACCTTCAATGATTCAATAGGCTCAAGAAGGATAGGACCGGCATCCATAAAGCCCTTCTTAAATGCCTGGATTGCAGCTGTCTTAAATGCCATTTCGGATGAATCTACAGGATGGTATGAACCATCATACAAAACAGTCTTAACACCAACTACGGGATATGCTGCCAGAGGTCCTCTGGGAACAGATTCCTGAATACCCTTTTCAACTGCAGGGAAATAGTTCTTGGGAACTGCACCGCCTACAACAACCTGCTCAAATACATAAGACTCTTCAAGGTTGCCGGAAGGCTCGAATCTCATCTTAACGTGTCCGTACTGTCCGTGTCCGCCCGACTGTTTCTTGTACTTATATTCAACATCGGAATTCTTCTTAATTGTTTCTCTAAATGCAACCTTAGGCTTTGTAAGTTCAATCTCAACCTTGTATTCGTTAAGCAACTTGGATGCTATAACTTCAAGGTGAAGATCTCCCATTCCGTAAAGAAGCATCTGACGATTCTCCGCATCGTTAACAAACTTCATTGAAATATCTTCATGTCCGATCTTCTGAAGTGCCTGAGATAACTTATCAACATCCCCCTTATCCTTAGGGTTATATCTCATGTAAGTATAAGGCACCGGCATCTCCCACTTACCAAACTTAATTGTCGTAGCCTTGGTTGAAAGGGAGTTACCTGTTCTTGCACCTGTAAGTTTAGCCAATGCACCAATATCGCCTGCATGCAATTCTGATACTTCAATAGGCTTATTTCCCTGAAGGACATAAAGCTTACCGATTTTCTCTTCGATTTCTTTATCAACATTGTAAAGAACATCATCAGACTTAAGAACACCTGAATTAACCTTAATAAGCGAATACTTACCGATGAAGGGATCAACGATTGTCTTCCAGACATATGCTGACTTAGCCTTTGAGAAATCGTAATCGCAATCATAGATTTCATTGGTTTTCATATTGATACCCTTAACCTGTCTGTTCTCAGGTGAAGGGAAATACTTAATAATATCATCAATCAAAGCATATACGCCCTGGCAAAGAGTATTGGAACCCATTGTCATAGGAACGATAGAACCATCACATACATTGGTTCTAAGAGCTGCTCTGATTTCAGCTTCCGAGAATGTCTCTCCGTTAAAGTATCTTTCCATCATTTCTTCCGATGTTTCGGCAACAGCTTCCATGAGGGAATCTTTAAACTGCTGTAAGTAAGGTTTCGAATATTCGGGCATCTCGCAATCAACAACATCCTTACCCTGCCATCTGTGAGCAGATTCACCTACAACGTTAACATATCCTACGAATTTTTCGTTTTCTCTTATCGGGAAATGGAAAGGAGCAAGCTTCTTACCGAACTTCTCGGTCATGTCTTCAAGTACCTGACGGAAAGAAGCATTATCAACATCCATATTTGAAACATAAATCATACGAGGGAGTTTATACTTTTCACATAAATCCCATGCCTTTTCTGCGCCAACTTCAACACCGGCCTTACCGTTTACTACGATAACAACAGCGCCTGCAGCAGACAAAGCTTCTTCAACCTCACCCTCAAAATCAAAGAATCCGGGTGTATCAAGAACATTTATTTTATAACCTTCCCATTCAATAGGAATTACAGAAGTTGTAATTGAAATCTTTCTCTTAATTTCTTCCTTTCCGAAGTCTGAAAGAGTGTTTCCGTCTTCTGTCTTACCCATTCTGGATGTAATGCCGGAAAGATATGCCATAGCTTCTGTAAGAGCTGTCTTACCTGCACCTCCATGGCCTAAAATTGCGACATTTCGAATCTTGTCGGTTGTGTAAATATTCATCTTGTAACCTCCATAAGTTGTTTTTAGGCAATTCATACCCCCATACGACTGCCTAATAGACATTTTACTAAATTTTCTGAATATTTACAATAAAAAAAAGACGGTACATCGCTAAAATGTACCGCCTTTAACATATTCAAAATTATTCTTTTACACCACCGATTGTAAGTCCTGTTACGAAATATCTTTGTAAGAAAGGATACAAACAAACAATAGGTAAAATTGTAATGATAGTTGCTGCAGATCTTACTGTTGTAGGTGTAACTGTATTACTTGCATACTTAGCAGAATCTGCACTACCACCCTGCTGCATTACTGATGAAAGCAGCTTCATCAACTCATACTGAGCTGTTGTCAATTCTGTATGGAACTTATTGTAAAGCATAGCATCGAACCATGAGTTCCACTGGTATACTGCTACGAACAAAGCAATTGTTGCATACACGGGCTTACATAAAGGAGAAATAATCTTAACGAAAATTGTCCAATATCCTGCTCCGTCAAGCTGTGCCGATTCTTCCAAACTGTCGGGAAGACCAAGCATATATGTACGCATAACGAGCATATTCCATGCACTAACCATACCGGGAACAACATAAACCCAGAAGCTGTTTGTTAAGTGAAGATCCTGATACAAAACAAGTACGGGAATCATACCACCGTTAACATACATTGTAATAACCCAGAATAACGAAAGACCTCTCTTAAACAAGAATCTCTTACGGGATACTACATATGCAAGCAATGCATTAACAAACAATGCCGATAAAGTTCCTATAACGGTTCTAAGTGTTGTAATCTTAAAACCTGTCATTAAGTTTTCAAGTGCAAGAACCGTATCATAGTTCTTCAGTGAAAACTTACGGGGCCATAAATGAATACCGCCACGTACCGCATCAAGTCCGTCATTAAAAGATATGGCTACCGTATTAATGAGGGGATATAATGTCAAAATTAAAAATATAAACATGAACAGTCCGATAAAGAGGGTGAATACCTTACTTCCAAGGGAACTGTCGATTCTTTTTGATTCCATCTAAACGTCCTCCTAGAATAAGCTGTCTTCGCCTGTTTTACGGGCTATGTAGTTACAAATTACAATCAGCGCAATACTTATTGCACTCTTAAACATACCGGCTGCTGTACCAAGCGAGAAGTTGTTCTGTGCAATACCCCACTTAAGTACAAAGATATCAAGTGTATCAGATACCTTCTTAATTGTATCATTACCCAATAAGTACTGTACTTCAAATCCTGCATTCAATACGTTACCTACATTGATAAGTAACAGGATAATGAAAGTCGGCTTAATACCCGGAAGGGTAATATATCTGATTCTCTGAACTCTGCTTGCACCGTCAATCTGTGCTGCTTCATAAAGGCACGGATCAATGGAAGTAATTGAAGCCAGGTAAATAATTGCGTTCCAACCTGTTTCCTTCCAGCAGTTTGCAAAAGCAACAATCCACCAGAAATAATTAGGATTAGAGAAAAATGCAATTGACTGATCAATCAATCCTGCTTTCTTAAGAAGTTCGTTAACAATACCAGAGCTTGATAAAGCATCATGTAAAATACCGGTAACTACGATCCAAGAAAGGAAGTGCGGTAAGTAAGAAATAGTCTGAATAGGTTTCTTAATCCAGGTATGCTGAACTTCATTAAGAAGAATAGCGAACAGTACTGCCATTACGGTAGTTGTTACCAGGTTAATAAGACCCATGCAAAACGTATTACGCATTACCGGCCAAAAGCCTACCTTTTTGTTGAAGAACAAGAATTCAAACTGATCAAAACCGATAATGGGTGATCCCCATACGCCTTTTGCAGGTGAATACTTTTCAAAAGACATCAGCCATCCTGTTAACGGCCAGTAATAAAATATAATTCCATAAATCAAAGTGAGTAGCGCTACTATAAGTAAGAATTTCTGTCTTTTAATTTCTTTCCAGGTAATCTTCTTATCTCTCACCGCGCCATTCACATCTTTTTGTGACTTAGACATATAACGGTTACTCCTATCATAAGTTTGGAGAGGCAACAAGGCTTTGCACATGTCGCCCCTCCGTTTAGTTCATCTTATGAATCGAAATGATTCAAATAATCCTACTTAAATGTGTCGAGGATTTCCTGCATTTCAGCAAGGAAGTCCTGAGGCTGACAATCATTGTATGCTGCCATGTACTCTTCCCAAGTAGAATCGAAGTTAGAAGCCATAACAACCTTAGGCAACCACTCGTGCTTTGTCTCGCCCATTAATGACCAAGCAAGTCCGCCAGGAGTATCTGTTGTGAAGTTGTTAGAGTATGAGTACATAGGGAACCAAGGTCCGTTTGTCTCTACTACTGATCCGATCAATTCAGGATATGTTGTAACACCATATGCATTGAAGCAGTTCTTCAAAGGCTCAGCCATATCGTTCATGAACTCTGAAGGCTGTTCAGAAGGAGACATTGCGTTGATACCATCCTGTGATGTACCAGACCACTGAGGTAAGTAAGAGTACTCACAAAGGTGAGATGCCTTGTATGTTGTATCAGCACAGTTCATTCTCTGCTCATCTGTTCTGTAGTATAAGCCGTTCTCGTCTACACAGTAGTCAACGTCCTTAACACCCCAGAATCTTAAATCATGAAGTTCCTGATCCATAGCACACTTAACTGCGAAGTCAAATGCCTTTTCAGGATCCTTACAGTCAACTGAGATAGCCATACCGGAAGCCTGGTTTACAGTATCATCATATGTATGCCATCTGTTGTCCATACCAGCTGTTGTTGTAAGTCCAAGACAAACGTAGTTGCAGCCCTTCTGGTCAAGACCTGTTGTCTTGAAAGCGCCGTTAACCTGATCCTGGAAATCCCACCACTGGTCACACATACCAAGTACAGCACCTGTAGAAAGCTTAGCAATGTACTCATCATATGTCTGTGTGAATGACTCGGGATCTACGATACCCTTCTGGTATTCTTCGTTTAACTTCTTTAAGTATAACTTAGTATCTTCTGAAGTATTGTAGTCTTCGATTGTCATAGTAGACTTGTTAACGATAACTGATCCATCATTAGGATAACCAGCTAAGAACTGACCTGCGTTCTCAATACAGAAGTATCTCCAGTCTTCGCAAAGGATTGTGTATCCAATGTTAGCTGTACCATCTTCCATAGTAGGGTTAGCTGCAAGATAGTCTTCGATTACCTTGAAGTAATCATCTAAAGTTTCCATCTTCGGGTAACCTGCCCACTCAAGAACTCTACACTGAATCCAGAAAGCTTCATCATTGTGTGTTGTCTGCTTAGACTCACCATATGTGTTGCCGAAAGGATTGATCCAGTAGATATGTCCATCAGGCTGACGGAACTTGTCCCACTCTTCAGGTGTGAACCATGTCTCTTTGAAATCAGGATGAGCATCAATAAGATCATCCAAAGGAATTAAAGCGCCTGCTTCTGCAAGCATACCCATTTCATCAGAATCGATGAAGTCAGGATATTCACCACCGGCGATCATTGTTCCGGTAGCTTCTGCTGCTGTCTGACCTGTTAACCAAGTTTCCTTGATTCTAACGCCATACTTGTCAGCGATCATCTGAGCGATCTCGTTATCAGAGTTCTTCTCAGAACCGGGCATTGTGATGAAGTATGTGAATTCTGTAACTTCACCAGCGCCTTCTGTTGTTGCTGCAGCATCATCTGAAGCTGCTGCTGTGTCAGTTGTTGTTGTGCTTGTAGCATCTGTACCAGCTGCTGCTGTATCTGTTGAACCAGCACATCCGGCAAGCATAGTCATTGTCATTGCTGCAACAAGCAAAACTGAAACTAAACTTTTTTTCATTTCGTTTTCCTCCTTACGATATGTGTAACCATAAAAGTCACTAATACAAGTTTAATGAAAACGTTTTACACAAACAACGGACAAATTATTGAAAAAAAACCGACAAATTATAGTTTGTATTTCATACTATAATTCGTCGGTAAATATTATTGTACTATAATACTGCGTAAATACGGGATTTATTGACTCATCTTCCTAAATCTTGCGGGTGTACACCCAATTCTTGCTATAAAGCGATTGATAAAATAATCTACATCATTATACCCAACTTCAGATGCGATTTCGTTCATTTTCATATCTGTTGCAAGAAGCAGTTCTTTAGCTTTATCAATTCGCACATTGTTAAGATAATCCTTAAAAGATTCACCGTATTGTTTCTTAAACATCTGACCCAGATATGCGGAATTAACGAAATACTTTTTGCCAAAGTCTTTAAGGGTAAGATTTTCTTTATAAAATATCTTAATATCCGCCTCAACACTGCTTAAAACATTCTGACTTTGATTTCCCCGAAGCTGTACCAGATACTCGGAATACTCCGTCAGCATATTGGTAAGATTTAATAAGGCATTCTGTGAATCGGTATCTTCAAATGCGGAAGTTGCTATATTTCTTAAAATTTCCTGCTGGTTTATATCTGCCTCAACCTCTGCCGCAAGATGTATCAATCCGTAAACCAGATAGTTGGTGCCCATACCCACATACTTATTCTCTGTATGTTCCATTTTGGCATACAAAATTTCTGTCAAAGATATAATCTCTTCCTTACGATTGGTTTCGACAGCATGAATCAGTGAATCAATCACCTTTCTGTCCAATACCTTTGAAGATAATAATTCTTCCGAATCGTCACCGGGGCTTTCAAAATTGCGAACAAATGAATTAACCATCATTCCCCATGGTTCAAGTCTGTTATCTGTATATTCCCTGTTGGAATTCTTAACTCTTTCGGAATTTCTAACTTTTTCCAAAATACTGAGTAACTCATCCTTATCAAGAGGCTTTAACAGGTAATCCAAGCTGCCGTATTTCATGGCAGTTTTGGCATAATCAAATTCACTGTATCCCGACAAAATAACAAAATTGGCATCGGATATATTTTCAGTCCTTACCTTTTCAAGAAGTTCAAGCCCTGTCATTTGAGGCATCATAATATCGGCAATAACCAAATCGGGATCTTTTGCCTTAATAAGTTCCAGCGCATCCTGACCGTTATTGGCAGCGCCGACTATTTCAAAGCCTTCGTTTTCCCAATCTATAATCATGGATATACCTTGTACAATATAGGGTTCGTCATCTGCCAAAAGTACTTTAAGCATTTTTGTCCTCTTCCATTATCGGAATCCTGATGGTAACCATTGTTCCCGCTCCGGGTTCCGAATCCACTTCAAATTTACATCTGTTGTCAGTGTGCATCTTCAATCTTAATGCAGCATTTAAAATACCGATGCTTCTGTTTTCCTGAAGCATTTGAATATTTACATTATTAATCTCATCAAGCAGTTTAAGTCTTTGTTCTTCGCTTATACCGTTTCCGGTATCTTCGACTTCAAGCAGAAGTTCGTCAAACTCTCTTGATATTCTAACGAAAATCCAGCAAAAGGAAGTTTTCTTTTCCATACCGTGAATACAGGCATTTTCGACGAAAGTAACCAGGGTGATTTTGGGTAACCTGATTTGCTGACAGTCTTCATCAACATTTATCTCATAATTAAGTTTATTTCCAAACCTGTATTTTTGTAACTCAAGATAAGCTTCAACGAATTTAATTTCATCCGCAACGGTAACGGAATCATTTCCCCAGTCCACGTTCTGTCTTTGCATAAGAGCAAGTTTTTCAACCATGGTTGCGGTTTCGTTTTCTTTTTTGATGATGCTGTGCATTCTTATGCTTTCAAGCGCGTTAAACAAAAAATGCGGATTGATTTGGGAGTGAAGCGCCAAAATTTCGGCTTTCTGTCTTGCAATATCACTTTCCTGCTGCTTAAGCTTAATCTTATACTCGTTCTCAATAAGGTCATTTATTCTCTCGGCCATATCATTATACGAGCGCATCAAAAGTCCAATTTCATCTTCCCCTGATGCTTCGGGAAGCGTTACAAGTTCATCCTCGTCATTATTTCGAAGGGTATCCGTAAGTGCCTTTAGTCTTTCGGTGAATGATTTATTAATTATCATCATTACCCCAAGCGGAATAACTACGTTCATTACAACCAGTAAAACAACTATCCAAAGATTATCCTTTATTGCCGATATGGTAATGTTTTCGCCCGTGGCAACATAAATATCAAGAGTCTTATCATACAGATTAATATGACCCACATAACCTATATTTGAAAGTAATTTTTTATCAAGTGATTTAAATGACGAATAGATACCTCCGTCTCCGTCATTGGTGAACAATATTGTGTCTTCGTAACAGACATATACTTTATTGGCATATTTGGCGTTATCAAGTGCCGTAAGCATATCGGCATAGTTAAAATCTATCTTGACTATATTATCCGAATGATTTTTCTTAAGATAATCCAGTTTTCGAATAACGGAAACATCTCTTACATTTCTGTAATTACCGTTTTGAACATAGTCAAAGTGTAGCATTACTTCTTCATCGGAATGTATAAAATCCTGATACCAGTCTTCCGTAAATGCATTTTCAAGTTTTTGGAATCCGCCGCCGTCCACAAGACCTATTGCCGTAGAATAAATAGTTACCTTAAATCTGGAACTGCTTAGTTTAACCGTAAACAATGTATCCTGATTAAGTTCATATTTGGCAGCAACATAATCAAGATTATTTAAGAATGTTTTGTTATTAAACTGATTGATTTTTTTGTTCATGTAAACATCCTGAAGTAAGGATGTCGCCTGATCTCTGTATTCCGACAGTGTATATGAAACAGAATCGCTTACGTTATTCATAAGACGCTGCTCTTCGTCCTTCTGTGCATTAACGAAAATTCCCAGAATTACCGAGTCTGTAATAACAAGGGGAAGAATAACGCAAAGAACCTGTATGAGTACAAGTTTTTTCTTAAGACTTATTCTGTTTAAAAATTCCAAAATTTTTTTCATATACCTAAAAAGAAAAGCCCGAGCAAACATGCCCGGGCATTAATAAATCGGATTAATTGTTTAGCTCATTCTGAACTGTTTCGTATGTTTCTATTCTTGCCGAATCCATTTCGGGCATTCCGATAAAAATAGCTCCGTAAATAAATGTATTACCCTGCTTTTCGATACGAACGATTTCAAGGAATGCATGGAGCACTTCCTGTGTCCAGATTCGAAGATTCGATTCATATACCGCACCGATTTCCAAAGCTACATTACAGGTAAATCCAACACCTGTTTTAGAAACATCGAGTACTTCGATATCAACATTCTGACTCTGACCCCCGTCAAGACGTTTAACAGTTAATGTTGATTCAAGTTCCATTCTTTTATTTTTTCTTCTCTCTTGCATCGATATATACCCTCTTTCACAATGAAATAAATACCTGAATTCTATTTTATCCTAATCAATCTTATCTGTAAAGAAACAAGCATCGCCAAAAGAAAAAAATCTGTATTTTTCTATGATAGCTGCCTCATACGCATTAAGCGTATTCTCGCGTCCCGCAAGCGCAGAAACAAGCATTACAAGTGTACTTTCGGGAAGATGGAAATTCGTAATAAGGCAATTCAACATTTTGAATTCATATCCCGGATATATGAAGATTTCGGTATCTCCGCAACATTCTTCAATCATTCCGTCCCAGGCTTTGCCTTCTTTTTCACATTCCTTTATCGCTTCCGTCGCAGCCGATTCAATGGTTCTGCAGCTTGTAGTTCCCACGCATACAACTCTTTTGCCGGCTTTTTTAGTTTCGTTAATGATATCTGCAGCTTCCTTTGTAATCTGATAATACTCGGAATGCATATGATGCTCCAGCACATTATCCACTTTTACCGGTCTGAATGTTCCAAGTCCCACATGTAATGTTACAAATGCAAGCTTAACGCCTTTATCTTCTATGTTCTTTAACAATTCTTCCGTAAAATGAAGACCTGCCGTGGGAGCCGCTGCCGAACCGTCATACTTTGCATATACTGTCTGATATCTGTTTTTATCCTGAAGTTTATGGGTAATATAGGGTGGCAAAGGCATTTGTCCCAGTCTGTCAAGTAATTCTTCCCATATTCCTTCAAAGGAAAATCTGACTAATCGATTACCTTCCGGAAGTACATCCAGGATTTCGGCGCTTAACAAATATTTGTCCTCTGTCTTTTCGCCAAAAACGCACTTTGCTCCGACGCGCAGTTTCTTTCCGGGTTTTACAAGGCATTCCCAATCCGTTTCCGTTTTTCTTTTAAGAAGCAGGATTTCAACATTGGCGCCTGTATCTTCCTTTATTCCGAGTAATCTTGCGGGCAAAACTCTGGTGTTATTAAGTACCAGGCAGTCGCCGGGATTAAGATAATCGATTATATTTCTAAAAATATCGTGTTTATACTCTCCCGTGTTTTTATCAACCACAAGCAATCGTGAAGACGACCTGTCCGTTAAGGGGTCTTGTGCGATAAGCTCCTGGGGCAGGTCGAAATAATAATCTGAAGTTTTAAGTCCTAATTCGGTTTCTGACATAAATATGTTTTACATTCCCGCATGCTTCAGGAATGATACATATCCTTTCTTTGTTTCGTAAATATCAGCTTTGGAAGTTGCCTCCCAGGGAGCATGCATATTAAGCACGGCAACACCCGCATCAATTACATTCATGCCGTAAAGAGCAAGAATATAAGCGATTGTTCCGCCGCCTCCCACATCAACCTTACCAAGTTCGCAAGTCTGGAAGGAAACATTATCTTTAGCATATATATCTCTTATATGTGCTATATATTCTGCATTGGCATCATTCGAACCGGATTTGCCTCTGGCACCGGTGAACTTGTTAAATACCATACCGTGTCCAAGATAAGCTATATTCTTCTTTTCAAAGGATGAAGCATATGTAGGATCAAAAGCAGCACTTACATCGGAGCTTAGCATGCATGAAGAACTTAATGCTCTTCTTAAATTAATACTTGAATATACGCCCATTAATTCCATAACTTCGGCCAGGGTATTTTCAAAGAACTTAGACTGCATTCCGGTAGCGCCTACAGACCCTATTTCTTCCTTATCCACAAGAAGACAGCATGCAGTTCTGTCTACGCTTTTAACCTCAAGCATAGCCTTTAAAGAAGGGAAAGCACATACTCTGTCGTCCTGACCGTATGCTAATATCATAGACTTGTCAAAGCCTGCTTCTTTAGCTTTGCCTGCAGGTACAACTTCAAGTTCTGCTGACAAAAAGTCTTCCTCTTCAACGTCATAAATATCTTTTAATATCTTAACAATATTTGATTTAACCTTGTTCTTATCGGTTTTTTCTTCTGTTTCTCCTTTAACCACAAGAGGTTTATTTCCGATGATAATGTCAAGAGCTTCGCCTTCAACTACCTTATTCGCCTTTTTATCCATTTGTTCGGCAGCCAAATGAATAAGCAAATCGGAAATGAAAAATACCGGGTCGTCAGGGTCATCACCTATATTAACTTCAACAGTGCTTCCGTCCTTTTTGATAATAACACCGTGAATCGAAAGGGGAATTGTAACCCACTGATATTTTTTGATACCGCCGTAATAATGTGTATCAAGATAAGCTATCTCGGAATCTTCATACAAAGGATTCTGCTTAACATCAAGTCGCGGAGAATCAATGTGAGCACCAAGAATATTCATACCTTCGGTAATAGGCTTTTTGCCGATAATAAACATGCATACGTTTTTGTTCATATTAACTGCATACACTTTATCTCCGGCCTTAAGTTTTTTCTTTGCTTTAATAGCCTTAGAAAGCTCGATAAAGCCCTCGGCTTCAATCATATTTACAACAGTATCCACGCACTCGCGCTCGGTTTTGCCCTTATCAAGAAACTCCATATATTCTTTGGCAAAATTATCTACCTTTTTACATTCGGCAAGTGTATATTTTTCCCAGACATTCTTAGTTTCCATATTCTTCTCCTATCTCTAAAAAGATATACCTTTAAGACTTAAGCTCAATATTAATATTCTTAAGGTTAGCAAGAATCTTATCGATATCGGCCTGAACTTCTTCCGATGTCAGTGTTCTTTCATCAAGTTCAAAGTGGAATCTTAATGTTACGGACTTAACAATTCCGTTATCATAAATATCTATAACGGAAACGTCTTTAAGTTCGGTGAACTTTTCCTTCTTCCAGCAGTCTTCTATGGTTTCGAATCTAAGCTGATCTCTCATAACCAAAGATAAATCGTAATCGATTCCCGGGAACTTTGAAGGTTCGTTAAACATAAGCTTATCAGGTTCGATTGCAAGCAGTTCGTCCATATTAATTTCAATCATTACTATAGAAGCATTCTTGGCAATCTTAGAAAGTGTCTTCGGATGAACCGTATTTATCGTACCGATCTTCTTATCGTCAACAAAAATATCGGATGTGTTCTTGGGATGCTGGTATGCATGAGCAACTTCGGCAACCTTCTTATATGTAACACCCTTATGTTTAAGTTCGGAAATAATTGTATTAACAAGGCCAACTGCCTTCATATACAAATTCTTTTCGGTCTCCTGTTTAGAATAAAGTGCTATTCCGCAAGTTCTGATTTCGTTGGCAACATCATCATCCTTAGTTCCCAAAACAGCACGTCCGATTTCAAAAATGCCGAAGGAAGGCTTATAGTTCTTATTCTTGTTAATAACAGGAAGGAAACACTGCATAAGAGATGTTCTTAATACACCCTGGTCATTTGCGCTTCCCAAAATCTTAACGTTGTCCTCTACCTTAAGTCCCAAAGTACGCAAATCATCGGGATCCTGCCATACACGTGTGTGAATCTCATTCATTCCGTATGTTTTAACAAGAAGATCCTTAACGGCATTTTCTTCTTTACGAAGAAGGGATGTCTTGGCAGGAAGAAGCGGTGATAATGTTGTTTTAATTGCAAAATTATCATAACCGTAAATTCTTGTTATTTCTTCAACAATATCAGCCTTCATCGAAACATCTTTTGTAGCTCTCCACGAAGGAACTTTTGTTACGAAATTATCTCCGTCTTTTGTTGTCTCAAATCCCAGAGAAACAAGTGTATTAAGAATTCTGTCGCCGGAAATATCAATTCCCGTGTATCTGTCGATAAATGCCTTGTCGAATTCTACGGTAATCTCGGGATACTTCCTGACATATGTGTCAGTAATGTTACTTACGACCTTAACATCTTTATCAACATCAAACAGAAGTTTTAAGAATCTCTTTGTTGCAAGCATTGTCATCTCAGGATCAAGAGTCTTTTCGTATCTTGCAGAGGCATCGGTTCTAAGAGCCATTCTTGAGGCGCTCTTTCGAACACTTACGCCGTCAAAGTTCGCAGACTCAAGCACCAAAGAATCCGTATCATCCGTAATTTCGGAATTAAGGCCTCCCATAATACCTGCTATACATACGGGAGTCTCACCGTTTTGAATCATTAATGTATCGATGGTGATATCACGTTCCTGGCCGTCAAGTGTTGTAAACTTGGTATCTGCTTTCGGTGTATCAATCACTATCTTTGATATCTTTTTGCCGTCAAAAGCATGCATGGGCTGACCAAGTTCAAGCATGATATAGTTCGTAAGATCCGCAAGCAGATTAATTGCACGTGTTCCGCAGTAATACAAACGAACCTTCATTTCGTTTAATGACTGTTTCTTTGTAATATTTTCGATTCTTAAGGCTGTATATCTATATACAAGCTCTTTGTTTCTTACTTCAACATCTACATTACAGTCTCCCTTATAGGGATTTTCCATAATAGGAAGTTCTTTTAACTGTCTTCCCGTCAAAGCGGCAAACTCTCTTGCCATGCCATAGTGGCCCCACAGGTCGGGACGATTGGTTAATGACTTATTGTCTACTTCAAAAACAATATCATCTATAGGATATATTTCCTTAATGGATGTTCCGTTGGCAAGTTCTTCGGGAAGTTCCATAATTCCCGAATTATCTTCGGAAATACCAAGTTCCTTTTCAGAACAGCACATACCGTGAGAAACCACCCCACGAAGTTTGGCTTCCTTTATTTTCATTTCGCCGACCCGGCCGCCTTCTTTGGCAAATGCGGTTTTAATACCCACTCTTGCATTTGGAGCGCCGCATACCACATCGTAAATCTTATCTCCGGCATCAACCGTCAATACATGAAGATGGTCCGAATCCGGATGAGCTTCACATGTCTTAATTTCACCGACAACAACATCCTTAATATCAGCGCCTTTAACTTCAATGCCCTCTACCTCTGCAGTAGATAAGGTAAAGCGATGTATTAAGCTTTCTATATCTTCTCCGTCAAGGTTAACAAAGTCCTTGATCCAATTCATTGATACTAACATATATGGCCTCCTACTTACTTACAAACTGATCTAATGCGCTAAGTTCACCGTCATTAAATACTCTGATATCTTTTACACCATACTTCATCATGGCAAGTCTCGTAAGACCCAAGCCAAAAGCAAATCCCGTATACTTAAACGGATTTTCTTCATCATTAATTCCGCCATGCTTTAATACATTCGGATGAATCATGCCGCAGGGGCAAAGTTCAAGCCATCCGGAATTCTTACATGAAGGGCAGCCGTCACCTCCGCAAATAAGACATTGAATATCAAGTTCAAATCCCGGTTCCACAAAGGGGAAGAATCCCGGACGAAGTCTTACTGTAACTTCCTGCTCAAAAACTTCCGAAAGCATAGTTTTCATAAAGTATATAAGGTTTGAAATAGATATATTTTCGTCTATCATTACTCCTTCCATCTGGAAGAAAGTATTCTCATGACATGCATCAATTGCTTCGTTTCTAAAGCATCTTCCCGGGAATACGGCTCTTATAGGACGACCGTATTTTTTGAGCTTATCGCCGTATTTACGCATAATAGTATTCTGAGCTGCAGAAGTATGTGACTTAAGAAGCTGGTTTTTCGTGCTTAAGTAATATGTATCCTGCATATCTCTTGCGGGATGAAATTTCGGAATATTCAGTGCTTCAAAGCAATTATAGTCATCTACTATTTCGTTATAATCTTCCACATCAAATCCCATCGACTCAAAAATATCTTCAAGTTCTCTCTGAATCAATGTTATAGGATGATAACTTCCTGTCAAAGATGTTGTGGGCAAAGATTCATCATAGCTTTCCGTAGCATCGATAAGGATCTTTTCTGCAAGTTCGTCAAGCTGTTTCTTCTTTTCATCAAACTTTGCATTAACTTCCTGCTTAAAAGCATTAATCATCTGACCGGCTTCCTTCTTCTGTTCGTTCGGAATTGCGCCGAGGTCTTTCATAAGGTCTTGAATTGCACCTTTTTTAGACATAAACGATAAACGCAGTTCTTCAAGTTTAGCCTGATCTTTTACTTCCGAAAGCATAGAAGTAAACTGTTCACGTAAGGCATTGATTTTGTCTTTCATAATCTATCTCCAATCTAAAAAAATACAAAATTGCATACTTAGTAATTTTCCTATTATTTAGCCTTTATGTCAAGTCTTAGCATAAATATAAAAAGCAGCGCCAAGCGCTGCTTTTATATCCCTCAAAACATATAGAACCTGTCTTTTGACTCCTAGCGATGCTAGGTGGGTGACCGCAAACATACTGTTGTCTTCCACTGCATATAGCCCGAAGGCAGGTGGCCTGACAGTTGCATGATAATATAGGAATCCCGTTTAAAGTAAATGTAGGTTCAAAAATAACAAGTATCTACACGCTTCAAGGTTAACTATATTATATCCAAATACTGTCATAAATACAACTAATCTTTGTTTTTTACAAAGGTAAATATATTTTGGTTATTCTCGTATCTGTACGAGGTTTCATCCATCGTTTTTTTAACCAAAAATATACCAAGTCCTCCAATCGGTCTGTCGGATGCATCCAGTGTCGTATCGGGATCTTCTTTTAACAACGGATTATACATAGGGCCGTCGTCAATCAGTGTAACCGATAACTTATTATCTTCCGTTTCAATATTGATGGTAATATCTCCCGGAGATGATTCATCATAAGCATAGTGGCATACATTAACGAACAATTCTTCCAGTGCCATCAGAATCTGCATTGAAGCTTTAGGACTAAACTCCAATAATTCTGCCTGCGCTTCCAGAAAATCCGAAGCCGACTGTAATTCCCGATCGGTCGCTTTAAAGGTTTTTGAAACCATTTAATCACCTCACAAGATTAGTTTATTGTAAATACGTCACTAAGTCCTGTAACTTCGAATATTTCCATTAATTCCTCAGATACATTGATAATATGCATCTTACCTGACTTTGAATTAAGTGTTTTCTGAGTTGAAAGTAATACTCTAAGACCTGAAGATGAAACATACTCAAGCTTTTCAAAATCAAAAACAACCGAATCTGCTGCAGCTAAAGTTTCATCAAGAGCTACACTGAGTTCAGATGATGTAACTGTATCAAGTCTTCCTTCAAGTGCGAGTTTAAGTTCCGAACCGTTAACTTCTTTGCTAATTGTCATAGTAACCTCCGAAAATAATATGTATTATGCTAAACGCATTTATTATTTTAACACAAAACAAACAAAAAAGCACCCAGCCTTTTACAAAGGCGGGGTGCTAAATAATTTAAATTAGTTTAAAGCATCAACTAACTTCTGAACTGCTGCAAGAGCCTCATCGGGAAGCTTATCATAACCTTCCTTCTTCTCAGCAAATCCCTTAACTGCGTCTACTCTGTTCTGCATAGCAGCCTTAAGAGCAGCCTTGTATTCAGCATTGTTAAGGTCAGGCTTAAAGTCTGCAGTCTTGCCGGACCAGTCATACATGATTTCTACATCATCGAAGTTGCCCCACTTTTCAAACTTAGCCTTACCTTCAACGATAGTCTCTAAGATACCTAATGTATCAGCAGGCTTACACTTGGTTCCCATGAAGTCACCTGTGTTAACGATATAGCAATCAACGTTCTTTTCTTCAACAAGCTTCTTGAACTTCTCGTAATCGTTTACAAGAGGATATGTTCTGAAAGGATTAGCATAAGGAACGATACGAAGTGCATTCATATCTGTACCTGCCTTAACTCTTTCGGCTGTAGATGTCTTAGTAGCTAATGTAGCACCCATTACAGATGCAAGAGCAGCACCCTTAAGCTTGATTACAGGAGGAATTGTAGGATCCTTCATAATCCAGAAAATAGCGTTAACAGGGCTGTCGATCTTATCAACTCTGTTAGGAGACCATAACTTAGACTTAATAGCACGTCCGTTACCGTTTCTGATATCTTCTGTTACAAGCTGAATCTTTCCGTTTTCATCAAGAGTACATGAGCAGTTCTGAACTGTTAATAAGTACTCGTTATCAGGACATCCTGTAGGATAGTCAGCTGTCTTATCGAAATATGTAGGCTCAAGTGCGATTGATGCACATGTATCAGAGTTAATGATGAAAGCATCATCATGAAGAACCTTGATACCGCCGAATGCGTCATACTTACCGCCATGCTTAGCATGTGTAAGAGTAGACTTACCTGATCCTGAAAGACCGTAAACAGAAGCAACGAACTTCTTACCGCCTTCAAGAGAGTATTCCTTCTGACCACCGTGGCATGATGCATAACCGTTTCTGTTAGCAAGAGCCCAAGCCATTGTTAATGTACCCTTCTTGTGCTCACCGAAGTACTTCATACCAAGGATTGCAGCACAGTTCTGGTTTGTATCAAAATAGCAAAGTGTAAGGTCATCGCTTAAGCAGCTGTAATCTACATCGGGAGCAGGTTCGGGAACCCACTGAGGATCAGAGAAGATATAAATATCAGGCTCTTTTCCGTCACCGATAGGCTTAGATGTCTTATACATTTTGTTGTAGCAGTCGCTCATGTACTGGAAGTTAAGCATCCAGTTATAAAGGAGGTTCTCTTCTCCTTCGGGAATAAGTAAGTGTGCCTTAGCCATGAATTCAGGATCAAGACCAACATAGCACTCTGCATGATACATAGTCTTCCAACGTGTCTTGTAAACAGCGTCCATAACTACTTTATCAAGCTTAACCTCATCAACACCGGGTTCGCCCTTGATACGACGAGCCTGAGCATAACGGCCTGTAACAGCACCGTCATTGAAAAGAAGAACTTTAGCATCCTTCTCAAGACCGAATGTTTCACCATCCTTAACAGGCATATCAGTAACAACTGTACCGGGTGAATTCTTAGCTAATTCATAAGCTTCCTTAAGAGTATTAACTTTGACTACGTTATTTCCGTAAAAAGCGCCTTCGATGATTGATCTTGTTTTTGAAAAACCAACCTTGCCTGCACCAATTTCGGAAATTGGATAATAAGCTTTTGTTGACATATAGTCGACCTCCTTAAATATATTGATCTCCACTAATGTGGTTTAACTACTTTTTGTGCCTACGCACGCAAAATATATTATTGCAAACAAGAGGATAAAAGTCAATAATATTGCACAAAAATAGCGCTGTATTTAAACAGCGCTACCTTTAACAGATTCTGTTTCATATGTTAATTCAATATCCTTGTCAGAAACCGAGCCTTCAAAGTTTGATTTAATTCTTTCGATTACCTTGTGACCGTTATCTTCATTGGCATCCATCAGAATTACAACATACTGTCCCTTACCGCACTGAGTTGCCACATCTCCTCTTCTAAGAGAAGTCTTTACTGCTTCTCCAAGAGAAGTAATATATTTATTTTCATGTTCAAGATCCTGTAAATCAACTCCGTTAATTGAGAACAGTACAATCTGAACATCCTGATTCTTACGATCCATGCATCTTGATACGAAACGGTATATTCTTTTGAAGCCTTCGTATTCAACCTGATACGCTCCGTCGGAATCATCATTTTCTTTAATAAGTCTTTGAAGCTGCAAAAGGTCGATTAAGTTATTTTCTTTGTCTGCCTCTTCTTTGCTAAGTGCCATGGAGTCGTAGAAGTGATAACCTCTCTTACCGTTCTGTTTAACAAAATATAATGCCTTGTCTGCCATGCTGTACAACTGCTGGAACTCTGTTGCATCATCGGGCTTACAGGCAATTCCTATGGAAACCGATACCTTAAAATCCGAATAATCCGCAATAAGATCGGAAATTTCAAATTCACAGGTTGCAATTAATCTTCTTATTAAATTCTTAACCGATTCTCTGTCCGCACCAGCATTTAAAAAGATAGCAAATTCATCTCCGCCAAGTCTGCAGATTCTGTCGCCGGCTCCCACTACTTCTTCAAATACGTGAGCGATTTTGACAAGTACCGAATCTCCCACAACATGTCCATATGTATCGTTAACCTGCTTAAAATTATCAAGGTCGAGTAACAAGAAATATCCTTCCTGACCGTTTTCGGATTCCATGAAATTCTCAAGGGTTTTTCTGGTGGATAAGTTGGTAAGCGTATCTCTGTTAGCAGCGCCCTCAAGAACTTTCTTTTCTTCTGTAATAGACATTATCTTGTCTATTCTCGTTTTCATTACTTCAGGGTCAAAGGGCTTACGAATAAAATCCATTGCTCCCATTGATAAGCCTTTAACCTCATTTGTCATATCCGATTCTGCGGTAAGGAATACCACCGGGATTTTAGCCCACTTGGGATTGGCCTGAAGCTTTTCAAATACTTCGTATCCGTCCATTTGCGGCATATTAATATCAAGCATAATTAAATCCGGTTCCATCTCATTAAGCATAAGAAGCGCCTGTCTTCCGGATTTGGCCGTTGATACTTCATAACTTTGTCTTAATACTTCTGCCGCACAAATAAGGTTGGTTGCGACATCATCAACCATAAGTATTTGTTTCATCATTCTTCCTCGTTACTAAACATTAAGCAATTTCTTAACAGTATCCTTCATTTGACTCTTATCGCAGACAATATCGTGAATAATATTGGCATTTCTGATTTCTTCGATTGCATTGGGTACAGTCACCTTCGAAATATTCGAAAGTTCATCTACCAAAGCAAAATCTTCCATATTGTCATACTTAGAATCAATTGCAGTCATTACGGAACGTGTGAACTTATAAGGACTTGCCGTTGACGCTATTACCGTAACTGTCTTGTCATCTGTTTCTTTAACATATTTCTTATACACTGATGAAGCTACTGCGGTATGTGTATCAATTACATAGCCTGTATCATCATATAAATCGTGTATTTCTTTTGCCGTTTCATCTTCTTTGGCATATCCGCCCACAAAGTCTTTAAGATTTGCCTTCATATCGTCGGTAATTGTATATCTGCCTTCGGTAGAAAGCTGTTTCATAAGCTGTGCATTCTTGTCGGCATCGCATCCTGCTATAAAGTATATAAGTCTTTCAAGATTACTTGAAATAAGGATATCCATAGAAGGCGACGATGTTAATATAAATTCTCTGTTCTTATCGTATTCTCCCGTTGTAAAGAAATCATACAGAACTTTATTGTCATTTGAAGCACATATAAGCTTTTCAATGGGAAGTCCCATATTCTTAGCATAATATGCTGCCAAAATATTACCGAAATTACCTGTGGGAACAACAACATTTATCTTCTGTCCCAATGATATTTTTTCTTCGCGAAGTAATGTGCAATATGCATATACATAGTACGCAATCTGAGGGACAAGTCTTCCTATGTTAATTGAATTCGCAGATGAGAACTGAAGACCTTTTGCATCAAGTTCTTTGGCAAGTTCAGCATCGTTAAACATCTGCTTAACGCCTGTCTGGGCATCGTCAAAGTTGCCATGAATACCAACCACATTAACATTGTTACCCTTCTGGGTAATCATCTGTAATTCCTGAATCTTGCTGACACCGTTCTTGGGATAAAATACGATTATCTTCGTACCCGGCACATCGGCAAATCCTGCCAATGCAGCTTTGCCTGTATCGCCTGACGTTGCCGTCAGAATTACTATATCGTTTTTAACATTATTCTTCTTGGCTGCTGTTGTAAGAAGATGCGGCAAAATAGAAAGTGCCATATCTTTAAAAGCAATTGTTGCTCCATGGAAAAGTTCAAGGTAATATGCGCCTTCTGCTTCAACAAGAGGTGCAATCACTTCAGTATCAAACTTCTCGTCATATGCTTTGGCAATACATGACTTAAGTTCTTCCTCGGTATAATCCGAAAGAAATAACTTCATTACCTCATATGCAACTTCCTGATAACTCATGGAAGATAAATTCTCTATTGTTGTATCGAACTTTGGAATATATGAAGGTACGAAAAGGCCTCCGTCATCAGACAAGCCCTTAAGAACTGCCTGGGATGCCGTTAACTTTATATTCTTATTTCGCGTACTTGAATACTCAACGCTCATAATTTCTCCTCACAAATTAATATTTATTCACAATTTTTTCCAAACTATTTTAACACAATAACGACTAATAGTATAGCAAAAATATTGGAATAGATTTTTGCAATGTGATAAAATACTAAATATGAATAAGGGAAATTTAAGAGGTGTATTTCCGGCTGTCAAAAAAGACGGAACTACTTATTACAGATCATCAATTACACATAAAGGTAAACATATCTCACTGGGAAGCTATGACTCTCCCTTTGACGCCCATGGCGCATATTGGGAAGCCGCAATTCTGCTGACCAAAAAGGATATGACCCTGTCCGATTATAATGAGACAAGAATTCTTCCCTACAGGAAATGGGTTATTCTTACTAATTTCAGAGACAACGATATGTACCTTACCGCACCTATATATCTTAAGTCTAATTATTTTGAATATCACCTTGGTCCGAATAATATACTTAAATTTTCAACAGATGACCTGTTTTACTATTCCAAAAAACAAATCATGCAAAGAGGAAGACATTTCTTCGTTGCGGATTACGGTATGCAGGTTAATATCCTGAACCGATACGGAATAAAAAACTACGCCGTCGAAGGCAGAGACTTCATATTTAAGAATAATGATAACCTTGATTTTAGATATGATAACATTAAGATTATCAATTCCTACAACGGCGTCACTTCAAAGATGACCAAAAAGGGAATGCGTTATACCGCAAGAATTCATATAATCGGTAACTACACAATCGGAAGATACTCTTCCGAAGAAGAGGCCGCCATTGCTTATAACAAAGCTATCGATTTGCTAAAAACTAAGGGCGTAAATAAGAATTTCGCCCCTAATTATATTGAATCATTGTCGGCCAAAGAATATGCCGAACTGTATTCATCTGTTAAATTGTCCAAAAAAATACTTGAATTTACCTACCCGCATAATCAGCAAAACTGATTACATAGTCTCCGCCCTTTTCTATTCCGGGGATTGTCTGGTTGGTAATATATCTCCACATTTTAAACTGATAAGGATATGTAGGAAGCAGCGATTGTTCATTTAGCATAACATCGCTGTTTTTTAATATTTCCTTAGGTTCGATCTGATTCAAAAGATAATCTTCCGTTCCGTACAATATGGGAACATAGCCGTCAAAGCTCACCTGCTTCATAAATGCTTCGGCTATTTTTGATTTATCTTCTTTTTCGAGGATATCCGTTCTTGCATCATCTATAAGTTCTCCTTCATATAAGAACGCAATCGGATATTTGACGGAATAATCATATGCTGCCGATGTGCAAAACTGTGCCTCTTCGCCTGCTTCCAGAGTTGTAACCGCACGTGAAGAAAAATAAAGTCCCATCGGCATACCGGCTTCATCTGCGGCTTTAATATTTCGCTCATAATTTTCATCGGGTTTTATGACACCACTGTCATATCCTCTTTGACCCACCTTAATCATAACAAAATCAATTCCGTTATCCTTAAGTGTTTTAAAATCCACGACGCCGTTATCCTGGCTAATCATAACGCCGAGTTTTGATATTTTTTCACCTTCCTGATAATAAGCCATCTTATTATCAACTATCTGAATGTTCTTAAAATCCAGTGTGTTCTCCTTTACATCTTCAAGGAGAGCATCCTCATCCGGAGTCGGCGAAGGAGAAGGCGTAACTGTCGCTTCCACTCCCTCCTGTGAATCATCTGTATCGTCACCTTCATTTTCGATCTCACTATCAGAATCTGTCCTGTGGGGTTCAGCCTCCTCACGCGCTGGACGTCCGCCATACATATCCCATATATCGAGGTCATCTGCTCTCAGTTTACCTTCTTTATACAACTTCTCATAATCGTCACGATTCATATCTGTTTCATCATAGGCAGTAACTGTCAGTTCTTCCTCGTTCATTTTGTTTTTCATTTGGGTATTCTTTAGATTATTCTTACCGGAAGTTGTATTGTTGGTTGCAAGTACGATAAGCAGAATAACAAGAATAATACCGGATACAACTGCTGTTGTTATAATTACCGGCATACTGAAAGCTCTGTGCGAATTGTTGAATTCATCATCATTGTCGTGATAATAATATCCCATAACTTACTCCAAAATCCCCATTTAAGTTGATTAGATATCTCTAAAATACTATACTAGAATCTATGAAATTTTTCAATTTAAGCAATGTCAGATCAAAACAATTTATAACGGCAGTTCTGTCAGCAGCAACAGTAATCGTAATTCTGCTGTTCATTATATTCGGCCAGTTTTCAAGCAACCTTCATTCTTCGCAAGGTTTTTATTTTGATACCGTCACCAGTATCACCATCTACGACAGAATAAGCGATCGTAAAGCCTCTTCGTTATTTCAAAATATCAATTCCATGATGGCACATTACGAGAATCTGTTTTCCCGTACGAATACATCTTCCGAAATATATGCCGTAAATCATTCATCCGGTCAAAAGATATCCATAAGCTGCGAAACCGGAGAATTAATTCGGTACGGACTTGATTTTGCAGCTCTGTCAAACGGAACGGTCGACCCTACGGTGGGCGCACTTTCCACTTTATGGAACATAGGAAGTTCTAATAATGATTCCATTCCGACTGAGGAAGAAATAGCAGCTGCACTTGCTACCGTAGATTATCATAATGTAATTTTGGAAAAGAAAGACTCATCTTATGACATACAGTTAACCAATCCGGATACAATGCTTGATTTGGGTTTTATAGCCAAAGGATATATTGCAGACAAAATCAAGGAATACTTAAAGTCCCAGGGCATTAAAAGCGCAATAATAAATCTCGGCGGTAATGTCCTTACCATAGGCCACAAGCCCGGCAAGGACTGTTTTTACGTGGGAATAAAAGACCCTGACAATACTACAGCAACCATACACACCGTTTCGGTAGATGATTTAAGTGTAGTATCATCAGGGGATTATGAACGTTATGTCGATATCGACGGACAAAGATATCATCACATCTTATCAACTGCTACAGGATATCCTGCCGAATCTGACATTCATCAGGTTACTATCATCAGTGAATCTTCCCTGCAAGGGGATGCCCTCTCAACTCTTTGCTTTATTCTCGGCAAAGAAAAGGCTTCCGAATTTATCAAGCAAAACTATCCTGATATTCAAATTTTGTTTTAATGTTCAACAATAGCTTTCTTAGGGCACTTCTGCGCACATGCTCCGCAACCGATGCATTTATCCTGATCGATTGTGGCATTGAAATCCGTCACTGTTACAGCATCATTCTGGCAATTTTTAACACAAAGCGAGCATCCTATACAAGCGCTTTCACACTTTTTCATCGCAACAGGTCCCTTATCATTTGACGAACATGCCACAGCATATTTAGCATCATACGGTATTAAGGAAATAAGCTTTTTAGGGCAGGCTGCAACACATTTGCCACAGGCCTTGCACTGTTCTTTATCAACTACTGCCACTCCGTTAACAACATGAATTGCATCAAAAGGACACGCTTTAACGCAGCTTCCGTATCCCAAGCAACCGTAATTGCAACTCTTAGGTCCTCCGTTGGGGACAAAAGACAGCATACCGCAGTCCTCAACTCCCGAATACTCATAGTCAACTTTGGCCTTGTCGCAATCTCCCTGACATGCAACGAAAGCAACCATACGCTTTGATTCTCCCGCTTCAACTCCCATAATTGATGCTATATTCTTGGCAACCGGCTCACCGCCTACGGGACACTGGTTAACCGGCGCCTCTCCTTTGGCAATAGCGGCAGCAAGTCCGCTGCATCCGGGATATCCGCATCCTCCGCAGTTGTTTCCGGGAAGTGCTTCAAGCACTGCAACTTCCTTTTCGTCAACATCCACATGGAACTTAATAGCTGCGACACCGAGGAAAAGACCAACGAATAAGCCGACACCGCCAATTAATATAACCGCAAGTAATACTCCATTCATCGTAAATTCCTCCTACAGCAATCCCGAGAATCCGCAAAATGCAATTGCCATAAGTCCTGCAGTAATAAGAACTATAGGCATTCCTTTAAAGGATTCGGGAATATCATTAAATTCCATTTTTTCACGTATACCGGCAAGAATTGTTATTGAAATAGTAAATCCAAGAGCTGTTGCAAATCCGTTTACTATTCCCGTAACTATTCCGTAATTCTTCTGAACATTGGTAAGTGCAACACCAAGTACGGCGCAGTTGGTAGTTATCAAAGGAAGGTAAACACCCAACGCCTGGTAAAGGCCGGGGATAAACTTCTTTAAGAACATTTCTACGAACTGCACAAGAGCCGCAATTACGAGAATAAATACAATAGTTGCAAGATACGTCAAATCAAAAGGCAAAAGTATATATTTGTATATTACTCCGGCTACAGCCGATGCCAATGTAATAACGAATATTACGGCTGTTCCCATTCCCAGAGCAGTATCTGTCTTCTTTGATACTCCAAGGAAAGGGCAAAGGCCAAGGAACTGGCTAAGTACTACATTCGATACAAGTGAAGATGAAATTAAAATAATAAGTAACTCTTTAATCATTATTCATTCACCTCCTCAACAGTTTTATCTTTACAATCCGAAACATCACAGTTAAGACAGTCATGTCCGCATCCTGACTGAATCTTGGACATATCTTTGCCTTTTTTGGTGCCTTCGATTTTGATTTTGTTCTGAATAGCCGTCAGGGTAGCCAAAACAAAGAATGCTCCGGGGGCAAGAACAAATATTGCACAGGGTACATAGGAATCAGGCATAACCTGATAGCCAAACACCATACCCGAACCAAGAATTTCTCTTATGGCACCGATTATTGTAAGTGCCATAGAAAATCCAAGTCCCATTCCCAATCCGTCAAACAAAGAAAGTATCGGACCGTTCTTGGATGCATATGCTTCTGCACGTCCCAAAATAATACAGTTAACAACAATAAGCGGAATATACAGTCCAAGTGAATCATATAAGGAAGGTATATACGCTTTAAGCAGCAATTCAACAACCGTAACAAAGGATGCAATAACTACGATAAACGCAGGAATTCTTACTTTATCCGGAATCACCTTACGAAGTAACGAAATAAACAAATTACTAAGTGCAAGAACTGCAGTTGTTGCAAGACCCATACCAAGGCCGTTCATTGCAGATGTGGTAACCGCAAGGGTCGGGCACATACCAAGGGTAAGGACAAAGGTTGGGTTTTCTTTAAATAAACCATTAGTAAGGCGTTTTAAAACAGAATCGTTATTCATTTTAGACACCTCCTAAATTAGTTTGATAGTAAAATAATCCCGCATTAACACCTGTGGTTAATGCATTTGAAGTAATTGTGGCACCCGAAATCGCATCAATCTGCGAATCTGCCGAAGCGCCTGTCTTAGTAACGCTAAAGCCCGTTACATTTTTGCCTGCATACTGAGGTTTAAGCACCTCTTCTGCCTTCATTCCAAGACCCGGTGTCTCGGAAATACCGAGAATTGAAATTCCGTTAAGTGTTCCTTCGGAATTAATACCCATTGTAAATGATATATCTCCTCCAAAGCCCGCATGTGACGTAACCATTATTACATATCCCATAAGATTACCCGATGCATCTTTGGCTTCCAGTACCTTATCAATATCATCCTTATCATAACCGTTTGATTTCCATTGATTGGCAAACTCGCCTTCCACAGTATCAACTGCTTCAAGTTCATCAAAAGATGCTGCCCCTGGCATTACCTCCGCATAAGCAGCATTTGCTTTCTTTTCTTCGGAAATCCTGATAGGTTCTTTTGTAATGTTATAAACAAATCCGAGAGCAAGTCCGGCAACCACGGTAATCACAAACAATACTAAAGCATCCTTTAACATAGTTTTCATACGTGCTCACCTCCTTTTCCGAAGGCCTTCGGATAGGTAAACTTCTCAATTAACGGCACAAGAAGGTTGCCTAAGATAATGGCATATGACACACCTTCTGCCGAAGGTCCGAATACTCTGAAAATTCCGGTCAGAATACCAAGCAAAATTCCGTATATATACTGTCCCTTTCGTGTAACCGGTCTCGTCACATAATCGGTTGCCATAAAAAATGCTCCAAGCATTAATCCGCCTCCTGCAAGCTGTGCGCTTAAATAGGCAGGATCAAATCCATGTCCGCCGAAAATACATACAAATACGGCAAAGGTCAAAATATACATTCCGGGAATTCTTAAATCAATTATTCCCAAAAGAATCAAAATGCACGCACCGATTACAATTGCAATCATAGATGTCTCGCCGATAGTACCTGCGGTTCTGCCGATAATCATATCAAGGACATTAACACTTTCTCCTGCTTTGACTGCTGCAAGAGGTGTAGCACCGGAATATGCATCGCAACTAAAATCAGTCATTATTGATGTATATGAAATAAGAAGGAAACATCTTGCGCCAAGTGCAGGGTTCATAAAGTTCTGACCCAGACCGCCAAACAACATCTTAACTACAAGAATGGCAAATATACCACCGATTAATCCGATCCACCAGGGAGCATTAGGAGGTAAATTAAGTGCCAAAAGCAATCCTGTAACGACAGCCGAATAATCACCCACCGTTATCTTCTTTTTCATAATAAGTTCAAACAATAATTCCGTAAGGACACATGATGCAATAGTTACCGCAATAAGAATTGCAACTTTCCATCCGAAATTATATATTCCAAATCCCGTAGCAGGCAGTAGGGCCATAATTACAGCAAGCATTATATTGCTTGTGCTCACCCTGGAACGCACATGGGGATTAGATGATACTTTATAAAGTTCATTTCTTGTCTCCACTTTCCAAACCTCCTACTTTTTTTTATGGCTAAGCGCAACTTTACGCATAGACTTAATTGATTGTGTCAAAGGACGCTTAGCCGGGCAAATGTAGCTGCAACAGCCGCATTCGCAGCACTCCAATCCTTCGAGTTTGACAAATTTTTCTTCATCGCCTCTTTCGGCGCATTCTGCCAAAAGTTTCGGCACTATTCTTCCGGGACATACTTCTACGCACTTACCGCAATTAATGCATGCGGTCGGTTCGTACATTGAAACTTCATCCTTTGTCATACAAAGCAATGCCGAAGATGCCTTCGTAATGGGAACATTAAGATCAAACATTGCAAATCCCATCATAGGGCCGCCGGAAACAATCTTGGCAGGTTCGGATTTAAATCCTCCTGCTGCATCAATTAATTCCGCATAATTAGTACCTATTCGTACTTTATAGTTACAAGGTTTTTTAATAGCATCACCTGTCACCGTAACAATTCTGTACATGAGAGGTCTGCCTTCCATAATTGCAGTATATACCGCAATTACCGTATCAACATTATTTACAACACATCCGGCATCGGCAGGGAGCATACTTGAATTAATTGCTCTTCCCGTTGTTGCGTATATAATTTGCCTTTCAGAACCTTGAGGATATTTGGTCTTAAGAGCCTTAACCGTAATCTTGGGCTCATTCTTAGTCAATTTACGCAATTTATTGATACAGTCCATTTTGTTATCTTCAACAGCCAGTATTCCTCTTGCGTTATCAAACAAACTAAGGAGAATATTAAGTCCGCCTATAAGTTTCTCCGGTTCTTCCATCATCTTACGATAATCCGAGGTAAGATAAGGTTCGCATTCTGCGCAGTTAACTATTACATAATCGATTTTATCAGGTTCCTTCGGCGATAATTTAACTGCCGTAGGGAAACCCGCACCTCCCATTCCGATGATGCCGGCATCTGCAATAACCTTAATCTTGTCTTCTCTGCTAAGTGAATCATAATCAGGGGGATCCGGCCAATTAATCTCATTAAACTGACCATCATTCTCGATTACTATACACATTTTCTCTTCGCCGGTAACAACTCGCCTTGGTTCTATTGCCTTAACGGTGCCCGAAACAGTTGAATAAATAGGTGCGCTCACAAATCCACCGGCTTTTGCAATAAGCTGGCCGACCAATACACTGTCCCCCACAGCGACCACTGCCTCTGCCGGAGCTCCGATATGTTGTGACAAAGGATATACCATATCGCCCACAGGAATATAATCTTTAATTCTTTTGGACTTAGACAATTCTTTGCCGTCATATGGGTGAACACCACCTGCAAACGTTAATCTTGCCATACCAATTCCCTTCTTTGATAATAAATTTCACTATGTTTAATTTTACCTTTTTTGGTGTAAAAAAACTACTGATAAATATAAAAATATGTTAAACTAATAGACATGAAAATCGAAGAAATAATTCTAAACAGTTTTGAAATAGAATATCCCCTGGGAAGAATACATCCGTTAGACGAAATTCTGTTTATAGATATCGAAACTACCGGCTTTTTATCCTCTTCTTCATGTATATACATGATTGGGTGCGCTTATTACAAAGACAATAACTGGTGCATCAGACAATTCTTTGCCCAGTCCCCGGAGGAAGAGTCTTCTATTCTTGAAGCATTTTTTGACTTTGCCAAAAGTTATAATTTCATTATTCAGTTTAACGGAAATACTTTTGACCTTCCGTTTATATCTAACAAGGCTCAAAAATACAATATAACCAACACAATAGATGAGCTTGACGGAATAGACATCTACAGGCGTGTTAATACCTATAAGTCTTTTCTTAAGATTGAAGATTGTAAATTAAAAACTATCGAAGAATTCCTGGGTGTTCAAAGAGACGATATATATAACGGCGGTGAATTAATATCCGTATACAAAGAATATGTCGCTTCCCGTGATTTTGATTTGTATCAGACACTTATTCTTCACAATGCCGACGATATTAAAGGCATGCTTGAAGTTCTTCCCGTACTTAGTTATTTTGATTTATTTAACACTACCCTTACGGCAACAAAGGTCAGCGCTTCAACCTATCAGGACATTAACGGAATCACCCGGCAGGAATTACTTATACACATTTCCTTTCCAAATGCTCTTCCCGTCCCCATATCTTTTATGGGTAAGGGATGTCATTTTAAAGCCGTTGGGAATACAGGGACTCTTATCGTTCCCATATTCGAAGAAGAGTTAAAATTCTTCTACGCAAATTACAAAGATTATTACTATCTTCCCATTGAAGATACTGCACTTCATAAATCAATTGCCGCATATGTAGACAAAGAATTCCGCGAGCAGGCCAAGGCATCAAACTGTTACACCCGTAAAATAAGCAACTATCTTCCTCAATGGGTGGTATTGGTCGAACCATTCTTCAAGCGAGAATACGACAGCACGGATTTATTCTTTGAACTTACGGATGATATTAAGTCAAACCGCAAATTATTCAGCGAATACGCTTCCCACGTACTTAACACAATAGCTTTTCAAAAATAAAAAGCTTCGGGCATATGATATGATTCCCTTTAAGTAGACAAGGTAAATAACCAAATTCTACTTAGAGGGGATTTTTTATGGCTAAATCCAAATACTCTTCCGAAATGAGGATACTGATTGCTCAGAAGTATCTTGATGGGAAAGCTTCATCATGTGAGCTCTCTAACATCTATGGGATACCAGATAAAACTATACTAAGATGGGCA
>JAZQQM010000057.1:0-13744 GCA_045629045.1 Lachnospiraceae bacterium | reverse complement strand
CTGTGAATTATATTTCTTTGGCAAAGGATATACCGTAACCAATGTAAGAAAAGATGTCGCCATATCTTCACCAAACTGAGCTATTCCGTAACAATAAACTGTATTGCCATAAATTTTTATGATGTTATTTTCCGGATAATGTTCATCTTTTGATTCGATGAATTTCTGAAGCGAACCGCTGACATTCGTAATACCAACACCTTCTTCATATGCCTTCTGCGACATTCTTCTGGCTGCGTTCTTATTCCAGCCCATTCTTTCCTTCATTCGCTCGTATCCATGTCGTGTAACATATACTCCGCCAACCTCAACACTGTTTAATGTACCCATAGTTTTTCTTTCTCCTTCTAGATGTGAATCCAAGGACAATTCCTTGTTGATACTAAATGATTTACTATATGATTTGGTTATTATGTATTCATTCTAATTTTTAACCTGTCCGATAAGAATACCAACTAAAAAGCACCCTGAAACTTAGTGTTGTGCACATAAAAATGGCATAAAAATGGCTTCCACAGCACGCTGCAGAAGCCAATACATAAGATATAGATTACCATTATAGATTTAAAATTTTTTAAATGTTCAATTTAGTCATTTTAACATCAAATGACTAAATTAAATAATTATATGACCAAATTAAAACCACTCCCCAGCACTCACACTATCCCCTTTCAAACAAGCATTCCTCAAACGCATCGGCTACCATTCTGCATATCTTTTCACAACTCTCCTGGGTATACCGCGAGCCGTTACATACGCCCCTTATAATCGGCTTCTCATTTTCCGCGGTGGGGAAGAGAAGGCACTGGAACATTGTAAGCGAACTTTCGAGTCGGTCGAAATCCATTTGCATAACCGCTGATGAAGGAATATTATCCGGAGCATCGACGCCCTGCTCATAAATCATTTTCATGTATTCCCTTTGTCCCGGGCTTACATCCCTGACCGCATAAGAATACGCAGAATATCGAATTCCTATAGAGATTTGTCGCTTAACCTCTTCCAGTAATGCGTCCGTACCCTTGATCTCATCAAAATCAATTATAACCGCATTTGCTGCCATGGTTATTCCTATCAGTTCTTCCTTCCAGGCCTCGTCACGTCCGGAATACACCCATTCAACGCCTGCACATTTACAATTGTTATAGCGGCTTATTACCAATAATCCTGCGGCAATCAAAGCTGCATTTATTGTGACACCCTTTTCTTCCGCTCTTCTTTCGATTTCGCCAAAGGTATGATTTAATGATACAACACATGCCATATTTGAATTATCACGGCTTTCAAAATCAGGAGTCGGGAATCTGTCCACGCTCTTCTTTTGTCCGTATGCCGAATTCAAATACTGAATATCTTCTTTCGTTGTATCTCCGATTTGTTCTAGATGCACCTTCTGAAGATATGAATAATATAAATCCCTTTTTAATTCCTTACCCTTCATGCAATCAAAAATGTTACGAAGCATTTCGGACTGGAAATGTCCGTCACCGATTGCATGATGAAACGCCAGATAAAGATAGACCTTATCCTCTGTCGCATATATCTTCGCTTTGTATAGAAGATTATTAATTATCTTAAATCTGTCGACGAATTCCGGCTTGTAGCGTTCATCCAATTCCGACTGAGTTGTTTCCACCACTTCCACATTTTCGATCAGTTCGGGACGATATCTCATCACTAGTTCCAAGTCGTCATTGTAGGTAAACACTGTTCCAAAAATTGCGAAATGATGAAGTACCTTGTTTAACGCTTCTTGAAACTCATTTGCATCAACTTCCTTGCGATCCATCTCAAGGTACATAATTACATTCGCCAGAAGTTTCCATGGTGAATATAACTGATAATCCAAATAATATATCTGATACGGAAGCGGATACTGATCCTGGTGAATTGCCTCGGGATCATATACATCCTCCTGTAATGCATCCATCTTTTCTATTGCATCGGAAAGCTTTTGTGCCGTCGGATATTTATATATTTCTTTAGTAGCGATTTCTATCCCGTATTCTTCCTTCATAATAGCGGAGAATTTCATACAGCGAACAGAATCGCACCCCATCTCAAAGAAATCCGCCACAGCACTTAGCCGTTCAATATTAAGTGCCCTGCTCATAGCCAGGCATATCTTTTCTTCTAATTCATTTTCGGGGGCAACATATTCACCTGACATGAATGTGATATCAGGTTCCTTAAGTGCTTTGCGGTTAAGCTTGCCGTTAGGCAGTCTGGGGAATTCATCAACTCTTACGAAAAATGAAGGAATCATATAACTGTTAAGTCTCTTTTTTAGGTTATCCTTCATTTCGCTTAACGTTATATCTTTGTCCGCAATATAATATCCACAAAGATATACAGAGCCGTCTTCCCTGGTAAAATCCTTTACGACTGCATCCAAAATCCCCGGGACATCCCTCATAACACCTTCTACTTCTCCGGGTTCGACTCTTTGGCCGTTTATCTTAATCATCCAGTCTTTTCGATTAACATACTGAAGTTCGCCGTTTTCATTTTCATAAACAAGGTCCTTCGTATGGAGCCAGCCGTCCATGATTGTTTCTTCGGTAATATCAGGCTGTTTAAAATATTCCCTAAAGAATTTCCCCTTAAGGATAAGTTCACCGGTATTACCCTTCTCAACATCATTTCCGTCCTCGTCGATGATTCGATACTGCAATCCTTCCCTGCACATGCCAAGAGGCACCTTATCCATGGGATGATCGGGCAGCTTATAGTTAGCAATCGAATACACAGTCTCTGATTGTCCGTAATCGCTCCAAAGCTCATATCCGTCCTTTGAATACTGTGTGGTAAATTTCTCTCCGCCGCCAAAAACATACTTAAGCTTGGGGCTTCTGCTATGGAATATTTTCAACACCGCAGGGCTTATGGTTGCAATGGAAATCTCGTATTTCTCCAAATATTCCTCAAGCATATTGGTTGATTTAACCACGTCATCGCTAAGAATATGAAGCACATTTCCCGTAACAAGAATATTCCACACTCTAAATGACAATGCAAAAGTAAACGGTGCTGCCGACGCATAAGAAAGATTCTCCATGGGAATACTTCCGGCTATTGATTTTGATGTAAGTTCATCCATTGTTGCAAAGGTATGCAAAACTCCCTTAGGATTTCCCGTACTGCCTGACGTATATATTATGAATGCATCATCTTCCGCCTGCGAAATACAAATATCCATTGGCTCATAATCGATAATTTCACCCCACATATCCGAAGTAATTATCAACGGAGAATCACAGTTTTTCTTTATATATTCTATTCTTTCCTGAGGATATGAAATTCCGAGAGGAACAGACGCGCACCCGGCAAACCAAATGCCAAGCTCCGCTGCCAGAAATTCTATGGATTTAGGTAATAGAATCCCCACATAACTGCCGGGGGCTATCCCATTTTTTTTGATATATGATGCAACCCTTCTTGAAAGCACATAAAAATCGCCATATGTACAGCAGCGACTTCCGTCTCTGTCGTATATAGCGATTTTTGATGCATTTTCATTAATTGAATTTACTATTCTCTTAATAAACTCAGACTGCATAATTTCCTCCCGTGCCGCTTGTCCCAAGCCCCTATCGATAACCTCTACAATTCTTCCATGAAGTTGTAATCAACTTAGCAAGTTCAAAGACATTCTCCGAAAATGCATTTTCGTCCATCTTTATCTTCCCTTTTTCTATATGCAGGACGCTGTTTGTACCTTCCGCAAAATCATTCCAAACTATTCCATTAACACCCTTAATTTCGTTCTTAAAAAGTTCTACACTTTGTCCGTGAATATACTTGCCGATAAGAGCCTGCGTAACCTCCGTAATATCACGATTGTTAATGTAACCTAATTGTTCGGCAATTTCTTCATTTCCAAGTATGGTGGTTATCATTGAAACGGAATTGGCCGCAAGTTTTTCGATATCGCCTTTAACATCCCAATAGAATACTTTAACCTTGCTTCCGCCCTTCGATAGATTCCTGCAATCCTGAAGAACACAAGCCTTGTAAAGGAAATCGCCCAAAAGAGCACGTTTAGCCTCGAGTTCCTCAAGGCCGGACTTAATATATTTTTGAAGAATTGCATTCAGCTTTTCTTCCTTATCCTTACTCATTCCTTCAGCAACCAACTTATAATAGTTTTCCGTCATTTCATCAAGAGAAACATCTCCCACAAGCATTGCCCGCCATCCGCTCACATCATCTTCGGATATACCGTAAATAAACTCTATATCGGAAGCTACGCCGTCAAGATATGCCTGATCGATATCTGCCGGAACAAGTTTTCCGTCTCTTGGAGGAAGTTCCAAAATGCCGTAATACTTTCCGCTAAAATCCCGAAGCTGCTCTGCGCTGATTCCTTCAAGGTCCGAAATATCCTTAGCATTAAATTCTTCAAAGAGCTGTTTTCCAACCGCAAATGCTTTCTTAGTGTCCTTAGGCATATCTGCAGTGGAAGCACACATAATCAATGCCCGTTTAAAGAGCCCTTTAGCTTCCTTCACGGAAGCTAAAAGAGTAATACAGCTACCACCGAAGGTTTCCCCCGCAAGAGTGATATTTTCGGAATCTCCGCCAAAAGCCGATATATTCCCTTTAATCCACTTTAAGGCCTCAATCTGATCCAGTAACGAAAGCTCTGTTGTTGAATCATCCTCTTTAGAAGGAAAACCAACAACACCAAACACTCCGAATCTGTAATTTACACTTACGCATACTGAGTCGGGAATATTTGCCGCAAGATTTTTCAAATGCTCGACAGGGCTTGCACTGCCGCCGTATCTTCCGTCACCGCCATGCAATAATACAAAAACAGGTTTCTTTGCAGTAGGCGTAAGTTCTTTTGTCCATATATTCAGGTTCAGACAATCTTCCCCCTGTTTAAATCTGTTCAGAATGTTATGCTCGCTCACCGGCTGTATCTCTGAATTACCGAAATAATATGCTTCAAATATTGCCTCCGAAGGTTCAACCGGCATCGGTTTCTTCCATCTGTCGGCTACTGCATAAGGGATTCCTAAGAAACTAACCCCGCTCTTATCGGTTTTACCTATATAAGTACCGCCTATAGTCTTAACAGTCGGATTTTTCCCATTATACTCTGAGACCTTGGCATTTACGCCAAAATCACCTGCCCACTTCTTTTCAATCGCATCATCAAGAATAAATCCCGATTCGCCTGTTCCGTATTTGGCAAGCAACTTCTTTCTTCTTAGCGCATCTACACCAAGAGTTAACACAAAGAATACTATCGGAATCACTACTGCGAAGATCAATGCTGTTTTTGCATCGGTCAACAATGAATAGGCAAAATATTTTGCCAAATAAATATATCCCACAAGGAAAATAAGAGCTACTACAGCAAAAACGATATATCTTCTCTTTTTACTTGCCTGGACATAACTGCTAAAAACAATCTTGTTAGCCAGTTGGTCAAGTAGAGTTCCCAAAACCATACAAATGACGAAAGAGAGAATGGAATTCACGCCATAAGCGCTAGGAACTACCATACCGAATCCGTAACCTATAGCACTGACAAATGACACCATAACCGCATCCACGGTTACCACTTTTTTCATACTGATACCTCCTTGATTGTAGATAAAAAAATACCCTCCCAATGTACGCCAAAGGGAGGGTAGTAATCATACCCTTTAATAACGGGAAATGTAGCCATTTTCCCGCTTTCATATTAACCCCCGTTTGTTAACACAATACCATTACATTATATCACATCATTTCTAAGAAATGATGCAGTTTCGGAAAATAACGAAATTTACTTCAAAATCGTAATAATCCCAAAACGATTGTTATCTTCAAACTTGTCATAAAGCCTGGTAACCAAAAAATGCGTCATTCCTTCTTCAAAATATAATTCAAAGATAAGTTCAAGAATAAATGCAACGGTTGCCGAAATCGGCAGACCTGCAGCAGCAAACCAATTATACCTTGAATTAAAGATTATAAAAAGCAACACAATCAGTCCGACTACCACAAAGACACCCATTTTGGACTTCATCTTATTACTTCCGGCCGCTTCCTTACAATCTCTTACTTCCATTGCCTTATTGTATGCTTCTTCAAGTTTCTTGGAATCATACCCTTTATAATCTGCAATCTTTATCTGATAATTCACCTTGAATTCTTTGGGTACAAATTCAAGATACCCCTCAAGCGCCTCTAACGCATCTGTACTAATTACAGGTAAATCACCCCGACTTAACCTGCAATCGATAATCTCGTCTACACTTTGGTAGTTAAGGCGCAGTATGGCCGTCTTACTTTCTAAGTCAAAATCGCAGAAATCTTTAATATTGCTCATTCGTCTGTATACACGTCTGCTTAATACCATAATATGCCCTCTACTCTACCTCAACACTCTGTTTGCTCATATACCGTATACAGATTGCATCTATCAGCAGAACAATAAATAGAATCAGGTTGCCCATCGCATGTGTAGATATAAATCCGTCCCAATATGTATTGTAAATAAAGGATATTACAGCGTATGTCATTGAAATTATTGAACAAGCAAATGCACAATCCCTCAAACGGCCGCTTTCCCGATAAAACGCAATATTGCTCAATACCAGTAACACTGTTAGAACCCAGCTTATACCGAATCCCACAATATCCACGGTGTCAAAGGTTTCTATACCTGCGACTACTTCGACTGTCAAAATAGAAAGAATCGCTAATAATGCTGTATTTGAAAACAATATATAATTTCTGGATAACACTTCCCTGCCCTCAAGATATATCCAGCCATTATAGAATTCCTCCTGTTCAAGGCAGCTTAACGCATTTCCTTCCTTATCCCAAAAACTTATTCCGCTAAAGCGCTCCATAGCCTTATAGAACTGCGTTGAATCATTACGGTAAGTCAAGAGCAATAATGCCGCACCTTCCCAGGCAAATACCCATACCAGAATATCGATTACAGTCTCAATAATAGTGTTACACACGCTTCCCGATTCCCCGTACCAGCCTGTCATTCCGCCTATGGTCTCCAAGGCCAAAAACAGAATACCTAAAATCAGGAATACCATTGCTAAAACATTATCTTTTTTTCGATTCTCGTCATAATAGTAATAAGTATCCTCTATTGTTGCACGTAATGCATTCATTAAAGTCTCATGGCTATACTCGCCATAATCATCAATGATAAGCTTAATCTCTACCGTAAATTCCTTGGGAATAAATGATACTACCTCACACAGATAATCAACAGCATCATCCGACACAATCGGTTTCCCGGGCGTGCTTAGATGAACATCTATGAGTTCCTCGGGCGTATCATAGTAAAGAGGAATTATGGCAACGCGTCTGTCCATATCAAATTCAAATGTCTTAGACAAATTTTCAACCTGTCTGCGAACTCTCTTACTTAACTTCATAAACCCATTCTCCTTTAACCACATTCTCTTTTTTGCGCACAAATTACGCTCTAATCATATCACACCTCACCACCAAAATAATAGCCACATAGCTCCACCATATATCCGCAAAAAATATAAGACAAAAGAATTGTAAATTTTCAAAAAAAAGAGTAAAATTATCAATTATGTATGACAATAAAATGTCGAAGCTTAAAAAGACAGCAAATTTGAGCAGGGGAAAATAAAATTCAGGAGGAAATGCTATGAGCAAAATTTACACAAACGCTAATATTCACACAGAGGACCCTAAGAATCCGAAAGCAGATACCGTGGTTATTGACGGAGGGAAGTTTACTTTTGTAGGAAAAGCCGCAGATTATAAGGTTAAGGCAGATGATGAGGTTATTGACCTCGGAGGTAAGTTCGTAATTCCCGGAATAATCGATTCGCATCAGCATTGGTCGCTCCCCTCTACGAGCGGTGGAAAGCATGCTAATCCCATGCCGCTTATCCTTACCGGAACGGTTGAAGAAGCTCTTGATCAGATGTCCGAATTTGTTAAAGCAAATCCCGACTTTAGTTGTTATAAAATGATGGCCGGCAAAAAGGAAGACTGGGGAAGAACAATTACCAGATATGATTTGGATAAGGTTTGTGCCGACAAGCCCATCGTAGTAATAGATATGGGCGCTCACTCATATTACGGAAATTCAAAGCTTTTGGAAGTATTAAATATCACAAAGGATACCCCGGACCCTGTACCCGGATTTGTTTATTATCAAAGAGATGAAAATGGCGAGCCTACAGGCCTTGGTGCTGAGTTCGTACAGGTTGCTGCTCAGAAAGCAGTTAATTCAGTACCTTTTGAAGACATCATCGATAACATTGATGAAATCGTAAACTATAATATTTCAAGAGGTATCACAGGTGCATATGATGCCGGATTTATGTTTGATGATATAGAGTTCCTCGATGCTTTAAAGCAGTATGAAGCTTCAGGCAGACTCTCTCAGCGTATTTCATTAAGTTACTGCGTATTCTTGCCCGAAAGAACTAAAGAAGCCGTTGCTAAGCAAAAAGAATATCGCGACAAATATGCTTCAGATCTCATCACACTCGATACTATCAAGATTTTCATGGATGGTACCATCACAGAAGCTTCTGCAGGTCTTACCAGACCTTACGTAAATGGAAAGACCGGACAGGGTGGATGCTTACTTTCAATGGATGAACTCTATACATTGTTCAAGGATGCTAATGAAGCCGGATTCAATGTTCACATGCATACTATCGGTGACAGAACCGCGCACCTCATTATTGAAACATTAAAAAAGATGGAAGCTGACGGAATAGAACTCAAGGTTAAATTCGTTATTGCGCATTTACAGTTGATTTTGGACGAAGATATTCCGGAACTTGGAAAGCATAATATTTATCTGAATCTGACACCGTTCTGGGCAGCTTACAACGAAGCAATGTATAAGAGTAGCGATATAGTTGTACTTCCCGAGGGTATGAAGAATAACAGATTTAACTCATACTGGAAGACCGGTGTTACCTGTGCATACTCATCTGATTGTACTGTTCTTCCAAGCCTTGCAGGCGATGGATACATGAAGCCTTTCGTAGGAATGGAAGTTGGTTCAAGACGTCTGGCTGTTGGTGAGATGGATGAGAAGTGGGTTGATGATGTAAACGAGAAACTTTCACTTGATCAGCTCCTTACAGGATTTACCATCAACGGTGCTAAACAGTGTTCTTGGGATAAAGAAACCGGTTCCATCGAGGTTGGAAAATCAGCAGATATGGTTGTTCTTGATAGAAATATTTATGAAATTCCTGCCGAAACAATTCACGACACACTGCCTTTAATTACAGTATTCAGAGGCAAAGAAGTATACAAAGCATAAGCAACTGTACATATATAACCGTGTGCTATAATCCATGAGGTTCGGGGTGAGTATCGCCCCGAATCTTTTTTCTATTTGATTTTCAATACTTCCCCACTCTCCCGTCGCTGCACCACCACATAAGTTACGTAAATCAATGATTTCTTATGAAATACGTAACAATAAATAAACATAATTTTCATTAGTTCGGTAATTTGATTTGCAGAAACAGTTTCAGCACTAATTCCGCGCTCTTGGCGTCCGGCTATAAAATCCTTATTTGGGAATCCTTGAATACAGTTCCCCGGTCAAGTTCCATACGGACAACTGTGTCCCCTATAGTGAAACCGATATTATCATGCCTTGCATATTCAGCCTCTTTAAAATATCCCTCATCATCCCATGGAAACATTCTGACCTTAAGCACATGGTTACCATAGGGAAGCTTTATTATTACTGTCTGATCATTTTTGCCGGCCGGAATCTCTGTTTCATAATATTCATCCACCACAACAAAATAATGGCTTCCGTCTGCAGGGCTCAAAGCGCCCTTTCCTTTCAATAAAGTAAAATGAAGTTCTCCCCATTTGGCATTCTCGGGAACAGCCGGCGCAACCCTGTTCATTCTTTCCAGCTCATATTCCGATAAATTTTCCGCTACATTCACATATACTATTTGAGGTGCACTTTCTACAATATCGCTATCGCAATAAGGGCAATATTTAAGTCCTTCCCCGCGAAATGCAGCCCCACAATTTTTACATTTCATAACCATCAATCCTCATATATTCTCTAATATTTTTTAGCCTTAAATGTTGAGTATCCATTCAAATCTCCTACCCGGCACTTTTTCTTCATTACATCATAACATAAAAAATTGGTATTTACATAGTTAACCAATTCATCTGTAAATCGCACCAACCCATCAGTGCCAATGAGTACAGAAATGGCATTGTAAAACAGTAAAGAGTTCCTGAAATTACTTTGAGATAGTGTACAAAGCATAGAAGTAATCTTTATGATTGATTAATTCTTCAAAGGTGCCGGATTCTTTGATGACTCCGTCTTTGAGCACGAGGATTCTATCAAATCGACTCAGTAAAGACTCTTCAAGAGAGTGCGTAATAACGATTCTGGTAGTTCTCGAAAGATTCAAGATATCACTTGTTACTTTAAATGCGGTGGAAGCGTCGAGCGCAGCAGTTGCTTCATCCACAAACAAAACCGAGGACTTTTTCAAAAGGCTCCTTGCGATGGAAACTCGCTGCTTCTCTCCACCGGAAAGATTCGTTCCGTTTTCTCCGCAAAGATAATCTTCCCCTTTATCCTTGATAAGCTCAGTCAAGTGAGCTTTTCTGATTGCGTCATCGATTTCTTCTTTTGAAAAATCTTTGAACATAGTTACGTTGTCATTAATGGAAGCATTGAAGACAAATACGTTTTGCTGAATCACTCCGATGCAGTCATATAGGGATTGCATGTCTATGTCGTTTAAATCGATTCCATCATATGTAATTTTCCCCGAATAATTTGTCCTGGAAGCAGTCAAAAGGTTCAAGAGAGTGGATTTTCCGCTTCCGCTTCCACCTACAATTGCATAGGATTTTCCGGCTTCGAATTCATAGGAAATGCCTTTGAGGATTTCTTTATCCTCTTCATAGGAGAATCTGAGATTCTCAATGCGAATGTTATCAGAGACCTTTGAAATAGATTCTTTCCCTGAAAAAGAATCGGTGCTGTCAATCATTTCTGAGAGCTTGTCAATTAATAAAAGAGCGGCCTTTCTCTCGGAGAGGATTCCGGGAAGAGTAGCAACCGGATCAATCACAAAATTCATTAAGTTTACAAAAACGATTACAACACCGGGAGTAAGTCCGAAGCCGGAAAGGGCAAAAAATGTACAAAAAACGAATACCCCAATCTGCGCGGTGATTCCTGACAAAAAACCAATCATACCAACAAGTGCTTTGATTCTTTCTTTTGAAAACTTTTTTCCTTCCAATTTCTTATTTTCTTCCGAAAAGACTTTGAAGATTTCCTTTTCTGCCTTAAAACTTTTGATGACTGAAAACCCTGCCAGACAATCTGTTAGAGTCGAAACAAACGATGCGTTCTGGTCCGATACTTTCTTTTCCGCAACCGCGAGCTTGCTTCCGTTTAGTAAAGAGGCAATCACAGGAAGAATGGTTAAACCAACGGCAATGAGTGTCATTAAAGGAGAATACCAAAGCATAAGTGCCAATGCTCCGGCAAAAGTCTCCAATTTAACGATTAATGATAGAATCTTTGAAAGGTAATTTGTCTCGATAGAGGTTACGTCATTGGTAAGCGATGACAAATACGAAGAATTACTTTCAATCTGAAAAGCGGATATTCCTTTTTCGGTGAGCTTTTCGAAAGCAAAATTCTTGTATTGCAAAATGGCTTTCTTTGTAAACCTGGGTGAAAAAATATAGTCAAGAAACAGGGAAGCACAGCTAAAGAGAATGAAAGCCAGGCTTACCAAACTCAATTCCTTTATGGAAAACAAGGCGTTCTTTCCTGCAGATAGGTCAATAAACTGCTGTAAAAGCCAGGATAAAATGATGTTGAGCGTCCCAAGCAACATGGAAGCAAAAATAGCCATAAATAAATTGAATTTATTATGATAGAAAAATTGATGCTTTAGTTGTCGGGATAAAGTTTTTTTAGTTTTCATTGTGAATTGATTTCCTTCCATAATTTGTTAAGTGAATCACATTTAAATTGAAGCAACAGGTTCTCTATGGATGAGGCGGCAGTTTCTCCTAAACTGTCGTGAACAAGTTCATCCACGGTAACGAACTTGATACTGTTTGCTTCATAGTTTGGCGTATTATCAAAAAACTCTGCCGCCTCTTTTGCCTTTACGAGGGCATCTCTGGCTTCTGAAAGGCGCTTTTGTTCGTAAAGGGTATAAGCGAGTGAAACATATAAGAATACCAATAGCTTGTGAGCATATCCGGGGGCGTCTTTTGTAAGTCCCTGAAAGGAAGCAATTCCGAAACGGAGAACCTCTTCACCGGATTTATATTCTTTCTTATTCAGATATAGATTTAAAAATCCCGTTACAGTTCGGATTATAGCTGTTGTAATGGAAAGCATGGAATTTGAGAGGTACTTTTCTGCCTCATCGTGCTTTTTAAGTGTTGCAAGCTCTAATCCAATGATGCCATCATAAACACCGTCCGGGTTGTGCTTTTGAATCACTTCCAATCCTTTTTCGGTATCTCCTAAAGCAAAGTATGCTTCTGAAATGTTCCGGTAAATCGTTGTCTCATTTATCTTCGAATCATCGTTTTGATAGATGTTTTGAAGAGATTCAAATAAAAGATCAATGCTTCTTTTCAAAAGCTTTGAATCATCGCGACTAATCCCTTTCATAACATATGCATTCGCACAGGTATAAAGGATTCCGAAGGAATGAGGATACATTTGAAGCGCTTTTTCACATTCCGAAACCAAAGAACTGTCATCCGCTTTGCATAGAACCTTTATTCTTTCAATGATGGATTTTTCTCGGTTGTCATATTGTTCATAGCCGATAAGGACGTCTACGGAAATTCCGAAAAAGTTTGCCATTTCGATAAGGAGGGATAAATCGGGAATTGACAACCCGGCTTCCCATTTATAAACCGCTCCTGTGGTGACCCCAAAGACTTCTGCCAATTGCTCTTGCGTTAACGCTTTTTCTTTTCTGAAATGCTTTATGTTTCCGGAAAGTTTAATATTCATTTGTTTCCTCCTGATGAAATGCTATCAAATTTGGATGGTAAAATAAACACACTACCAATACTATTAGAATATAAAATATTATACCGCCAGTATGGGTAAACAACAAATAAATATAGTATAATTTGGATAGTGTATGAGAAATTCACATAGAACGAAAGATATTAAAGAATAAGATTTATTTATATTTGACCGAATTTTTTGCCGGAATGTCAGTTATGGCAGTAGTGCTGCCTTTTTGTTTGTCAGCCATTCGATTCTGACATTTGTTTTTTTATTTTCAATAATCTTTGTCACAAGAAACTTTGCTATCACGTCGGGATAATCAACTCAACTACATGCATACAAATCTTCAATCGACAGTAATAAAACTTCTCTTGCATTCTCCGATGATCAAAATATCTTTTCCATCTTTACCAATAATGTCGACCTCAATCTGCTTCTGCTTACCTTCATCATCAATAATAGTCTTATCCATTACAAATACTAATTGGTGTTTTTTCGGCAAAATTAGTCTCCATTGTCCATGTTACAGCCTCACAATTTTTCATTATCAATACCGTAAGCAGATTATCAATACCCTTCTCTTTCCATGCCTGCAAAAACTTTCTTGTAGGGTGTTCAAAAATCTCCTGACGCAATTTTTCATCAGTATTGACTTCTATTTCCCCAGTCACACGAATTTGTACTCCATTTGCATTAAAGCACATTTCTGCTTTA
>JAZQQM010000056.1:0-35586 GCA_045629045.1 Lachnospiraceae bacterium | reverse complement strand
GTCCGCACAATAAGGTGTACCGGCTTCATCAACAACCATATTGACAAAGAACGTATTATTGTTGACCAAATATCTCTGTCCCTCAACGTAACTCACGTATTTGAGTGCCTTACCAAGGATTTCCTCAAAATAATCTTTTTTGAGGAACGATGTCTCAAACATCTTTGTCCAGTTGTGCCAATATCCTTCGCGTTCCTCGTTGAATTCTTCACGCATATACTCTTCTGCTGTTGCGTAGGGAGCCTTATTGTTCTCATCAAACTCCCCGTAGCCTTCTAAAGAGGAAATGTCTGTTCCTGCGATTTCAAAAATCATATCGAAGAATTTCTCGTAATTTTTATCAAACTCTTCCGGTGTCAGCTCATTGGCACATCTGCCCTTAGGGCTCATTTCTATTTTGTCATTTGTAAGATTCCGTATAAAAACATCTCTATTCATATTTTATTTTTCCTTTCTCTTATTCATTTTTGTATCAGCGCTTTTACAAGACCTATAGTACCAGACGGTTCAGCACAGTCATAGAGAAAGAACAATTATAAATATATATACCTTAATATCACACCTTTCGGATCCATCTTAAATAATCTTCTATGTCTTCTTCCTTCATATCTCGAAGAACAATATTCTTACCCATGCACTTGCCCCTTTACGATACCCTTTTTCATATCCAAAGTACACATCCTTGTGGAAAAAGGACCGTCCCTATAGCAATTCCATATAGAGCTGGCGATAATTTTCATAGCGAATTCTGCTCACTTTGCCCTTCATAACTGCGGCCTTCACTCCGCAAATATTTTCCTTCTCGGATATATGGGAGCAGTCTGCGAATTTACACGAAGTTTCATACTCTGCAAATTCCGGATAATATTTCCACAAATCTTCTTTTTCCATATCCTTTATATACAGTGAGGTAAAGCCAGGCGTATCCATAATGAATGTATCATCATCAAGCGTAAAAAGTTCCGCATGCCTTGTCGTATGCTTCCCGCGTTCTATCTTACGTGATATTTCACCTGTTTGCATATTGGCTTCGGGATATAATGCATTCACTATCGTAGACTTGCCCACTCCCGATGGCCCCGCAACAACTGTGGTTTTTCCGCGAAGGGTTAAAAAGATATCATCCATACCCTCCTCCAGCGTTCCGCTTACGAACAAAACCTTGCAGCCGCATCCTTCATACGCCTCACGAAGTTCCTCAATTTCTTCCTTTGAAGCAATATCCTTTTTGTTAAAACAAATTACTGTCGGAATGTTTTGCTGTTGCATAGAAACCAAGAAGCGATCCAATAAATTATAATTTGGATCAGGCTTAACTATGGCAAAAATTATCATTGCCTGATCAATATTGGCAGATGAAGGGCGAATAAGACTGTTATTTCGCGGAAGTATTTTATCAATGTTGCCCTTACAATTCTCTTCATCGATTATACTTACTTCCACGTTATCTCCCACAAGGGGCTTTATTCCGTCTTTACGAAAAACACCCTTAGCCTTACATTCAATAAGGCCAAGGGGTGTATATACATAATAAAATCCTGCAATTCCTTTAATTATTTTTCCTGTCATCAGTTCTTAATAATTACTCTGCTATAAATGTTACTGAACGCTTAATCTCTTTAGTTTCTGTAGTGCCTGCAACCGTAGTTACGGTTCCGTCTTCATTGGTAACAAGGGATGCTTCACCCTGATTGATGTAACTAAGTATCACAGTTCCTTCCTCGGATTGAATTCCCGAAATATTCATCTGAATCGGGAAAGAAGCTTCTTGTGTTGAATAAAGCGATGTACCGTCGCCTGAAACTACCGATACGTTTACTATTGTTCCCAATTTAAAATTGGGATCTTCCATGGGTGACGGTGCTTGAATTGTATCAATATATTTATAAGTCGACTGTATCGGCCCTATACTTATTGAAATATCAACCTTTGAACCTGCATCGAGGAAAGTACCCGGCGCATATGATTGGTTACATACCAATCCTTCATACGCTGCATCCTCATAATTGACCTCTGTTACGGTGCCAAGTTCAAGACCGTTTTCCGTAAGTAACGACATTGCTGTCATCTCATCCTGTGCAATAAGATTCGGAACCGAAACCTTAGTTGTTTCCGGACCTTTACTTATATAAATAGATACAGTTGTTCCCGCGGGTGCTTTGGTCGAACCTTCTGGAGTCTGCTTATATATACTTCCTTCGGCAATAAAGTTATCATAGCCTTCGGTTTTACTCGGAACGAATCCTTTATTTACAAGTGTTGATACAGCTTCGGCCTCTGTCATTCCCACAACATCCGGAATTTCCACGCCTGTTTCTCCTGCACTTACCGTCAGAATTACATTTGTACCCTCTTCAACCACTTCTCCGGGTGCAACCGAACATTTCATTACAACACCCTGGGCGAATTCGGCGCTTTCTTCATACTCGATTTCCGGAGTAAGACCCACTTCAATAAGTGCTTTCTTAACCGCATCGGCGTTCTGTCCCACCACATCAATCATTGATACCATTGTCTTGGTAGCGGTAGTATCGGTATTAGTATCTTCCGTATCAAATACGCCAAGGGTCTTTGCCACAAGGAAAATGACAATAAGTCCTATGAGAACTGCCGCAACAACCGCAAGAATTGTAGTGATTTTTTCAATCTTGGGGTCTTTGCCGTTGGCACCCTGATAATCATCGTAGTCATCATACTCATCATAATTATCATAGTTATCGTAATTATCATACTCGTCATACTCTGTATACTCGCCGTATTCATCATACTCGTCATAGGGCACATACTCGTCCTCATATGGCTTGTAATCATCATAGAATTTCTTGGCAGCCAAAGGTTGTTTCTTTGACGGTGCCGGTTTTTTTGTGCTATGTACAGGCTTTTTATCAGAATTGCCCTTGCCGGAATTCTTGCTCTTATTTGAGTTCTTGCTTGGGCTCTTGGTATTCTTTCCCGCATTACCTTTTGAATTGTTCTTGCTCTTAGCTGCAACTTCTTTTTTAACCTCACGCTCGGTGCGCAAAGATATAGCTTCTTCTATAGGTTCGTAATTTCTGTTCTGCTTCTTAATTCTGCTAAGATCGGCTTCGTCTACGGCTTTTGTTGCTCCTGCCTCATCGAACTCATCCAGTTTGACGAAATCCTCATCCGGATTCATAAGGGCATACTTTAAGTCCTTAATAAGTTCTTCCATAGACTGATATCTTCTGTCCGGGGATTTCTGGCAGCATTTAAATATAATCTGCTCTACGCTTACGGGAATCTCTGCCACAAAATCGCGGGGCGAAGGAAGCTGTTCCTGAATATGCTTTATGGCAATGGCAACGGTAGTTTCACCGTTAAAAGGCACACGTCCTGTCAGCATTTCAAAGAATGTAACGCCAAGTGAATAAATATCCGATTTTTCATCGGAATAACCGCCACGTGCCTGTTCCGGTGATGTGTAGTGAACAGAGCCCATAACGTTTGATGTAATAGTATTTGAAGTAGCAGCCTTGGCAATACCGAAGTCTGTTACCTTAACCTTACCCTCTTTTGAAATAATAATGTTCTGAGGCTTAATATCTCTATGGATAATGTGATTATTATGCGCTGCCTCAATACCCATACTAACCTGAATAGCAATACTTATTGCTTCTTTTACGGATAGTCTGGCCTTCTTTTCGATGTACTTTTTAAGGGTAATACCCTCAACAAGTTCCATTACGATATAATGAATATCATCCTCATGACCTACATCGTAAACATTAACAATATTAGGGTGCATAAGTCCTGCAGCAGCCTGAGCCTCTACTCTGAATTTAGATACAAAGTTAGCGTTCTCCGAAAACTCCTGCTTAAGTACTTTAACAGCAACGAATCTATTTAGTTTATGGTCCTTTGCCTTATAAACATCAGACATGCCACCGGTACCGATTTTTTCGAGAATCTCGTATCGATCACCTATTAACATTCCAATTTTAATCATATACTCACCAAAATCTATTTAAGCGTAGTCATCAATCAAAATGACTGCAATATTATCCTTACCACCGTTTTCGTTAGCTTTTAATATAAGTGCCTTGGCTCGTTCCTCCAAAGTGCCCTCACCGTTAACGATTTGTTTTATTTCTTCATCCCTGAGCATGTTCGTCAATCCGTCCGAACACATAAGTACTATGTCTCCGCGATTTAGGTCTTCTGTAAAGAAATCCACTTCCACGGAATCCCTTGCACCGACAGCTCTTGTAATTATATTTTTGTCCGGATGATTTCTGGCAGTTTCGGGAGTCATTCCCCCCATTCTTACCATTTCTTCAACCAGCGAATGGTCTCTGGTTATTTGACGAATCTCATCATTAATAACATAAAGACGACTGTCACCTACATTCGCGATTTGAAGCTGATGATTCTCGATTGAAGCTATTACGATAGTTGTTCCCATTCCATAAAGGTTAATATCTTCCTTTGCTCTTTCGCGAATCAGTTCGTTTGCTATTCTTACTGCCTTGCCGATAATCCTAAAAGTTTTGGTCTCAACAGAACCTTTAATTTCGCGTACTACTGTCTCAACAGTATATTTTGATGCAAAATCACCGGCATTGTGACCACCCATTCCGTCTGCAACTATAAAAAGGTTATTTAGTTTACCTACCCCTTCATCAGATGCAAAAACATAATCCTGATTCAGTTGTCTCTTTCGACCTATATCGGTCATAGAAAAAGATTGCAAAATTATCTCCTTAACAAATCAGATATCTTTACGCACAAAATTTGCGCCTTCGGACTTGTATCTTCTACGTAATTGTCCGCAAGCGCCATCGATATCTGACCCCAATTCTCTTCTAATAGTAACATTAATACCATTTTTTTCAAGTTTATTTTTGAATGCAATAATATTCTCCTTTGAAGAACGCTTGTAATCACGCTCTTTAATCGGATTTACCGGAATCAGGTTTACATGTGCCGAAACCTGCCTTGCAATATCCGATAATTCACTTGCATCTTCTTTTGTATCGTTAACGCCTTCTACCAGAGCATACTCAAAACTTATTCGTCTGCCTGTTGTTTCAAAGTAATTTTTACAGGTTGCAATAAGTTCATCAATTGAATACTTATTTGCTATCGGCATAAGTTTTCTTCGCTTATCATCCGTAGTTGCATGCAAAGATAAAGCAAGGGTAATTTGTAGTTTTTCCTTTGACAGTTTATCTATCATCGGAACAAGGCCGCAGGTCGAAACAGTTATATTACGTTGCGAAATATTAAGTCCTTTATCATTTGAGATAATATCTATAAATCTGACAACAGTGTCATAATTATCAAGAGGTTCTCCCGTTCCCATTACAACAATATTAGATACCCTTTCATCGGTATCGGCACTTATTGCATATATTTGGTCAAGCATTTCCGATGGCTTTAGATTTCTTTCAAGTCCATCGAGAGTTGACGCACAGAATTTGCATCCCATACGGCAGCCCACCTGGCTGGAAATACATACACTGTTTCCGTGTTTATATCGCATAAATACCGACTCAACGAAATTACCGTCCGATAATTCAAAAAGATACTTTCTTGTTCCGTCAATTGCCGACTCCTGCATTCTGGCAATCGACAAAGATGTATATTCACACTTATCAACGAGCTTGCCCTTTAATGAGGCGGGGATATTTTTCATATCATCATAGTTTCGTGCCAGATGAACATGCATCCATTCATATAATTGTTTTGCTCTGAATTTAGGTTCGCCCAAAGATATAACAAACTCTTCAAGTTCATCATATGTAAGGGATTTAATATCAACCATCTGTCTATTTTTCTACTTTCTTAGCTGTTTTATCCGGGACAAAGAATATAAATACCAGCGAGCTTAATAACAGCATGTAAGGATAGCATAATCTCGGTAAAATATCAAAAGCACTTATGGGGGCACCAAGCTCCGTTGCAATTGACAACGCAACAAGTACCTGCGCGCCATATGGGATAATTCCTTGGAATATACAAGAGAACGTATCAAGTAAAGATGCTGTCTTTCTAGGTGAAATTCCATATTCATCAGCCATCTCTTTGGCAATGGGATTGGCCATAACAATAGCAACAGTATTATTAGCCGTAGCTATGTCCATAGCACCTACCAAAATGCCGATTCCAAGCTGTCCTGCCTTTTTACCTTTGAATAATTTCTTGTTAAGATTAAGAAGTGCCGTAAAGCCGCCGTACTCTGAAATAAGCGCACATATTGCAGCTACCAAAATAGCAACAAATGAAGTTTCGAACATTCCGCTTACTCCCGAGCCCATACTGCCTAACATATCAAAGAATGTGGTACTGCCTGTAGCAAGCATAATAATCATTCCGCAGATTATTCCGATTAGTAAAACTACAAATACGTTAATTCCCGCTACACCTCCTATAAGAACCAGCAAATAGGGAATAATCTTAATAAGATCATACTCTCCAATCTGAGCACCGCCCTGGTATTTACCCAAGGACAATACCGTTATAACTATCATTGAAACTATAGCAGCCGGAAATGCAATAACGAAGTTTTCTTTGAATTTATCCTTCATCTGACATCCCTGCCCGTTACATGCAGCAATCGTAGTATCGGAAATAAATGAAAGGTTATCACCGAACATTGAACCGCCCACGACAGTACCGACGCAAAGCGCCATATCAAATCCTGAGCTCTTTGAAATAGCCACAGCTATAGGTGTAATAAGGGTAATTGTTCCAACCGAGGTCCCCATCGCAAGTGATACAAACGCACTTACAACAAAAAGGACAAGCACCGAAAACTGAGGTGGAATAACCGATAGCAAAAAGTATGCAACGCTTTCCGCAGAGTCTCGCCCAACAACGCCTACAAATACTCCTGCTGTCAAAAAGATAAGTAACATGGTAAGTATATTTTTGTCACCGACGCCCTTAGCCATAATATCCAGCTTATCGTCAAATTTAAGGGATTTATTCTGCAAACATGCAACTACTAACGCTATCAAAAAAATCACCACTACGGGAACAGAATAAAATCCCATCGGAATTTTTAACACATATTCAAACAAAATTCCCAATCCCAAATAAAGAATTACAAAAACCCCAATAGGCAAAAGTGCCTTAAAATTACCCTCTTTCATCTACATTCTCCTTAATCTTGCTATATAAAATCCGTCTGTTTTATCAATTCCGGGAAGGAACTGCTTCTCATATTCAACCTTAAACGGATATTTATCAATAATATATTTAACCTGTTCCTCATTCTCCGCCGGATTCATCGTACAGGTGCTGTACATAAGTACTCCGCCCTTTTTGACATAACCTGTAATTACATCTATTATCTGTTTTTGCAAAACAGGCAGCGTTTCCAAATCTTCCTTCCGGGTCTTATACTTAATGTCCGATTTTCGTCCCATTACCCCTAGGCCGGAACAGGGCAGGTCAGCTATAAGAACATCCACTTTATCAGTTAGTGATTCGTCTTTTATTGTTGCATCATGAACCTGAGTAACAATATACGAATCATTCCGGGTTGAGGTATCAACCTTGCATCTTCTAATATTTTCGTCTATCAGCGAAACCTTATAATCCGAAATATCTCTTGATATTACCTTTGCTCCCAAATCATACGCAAGAATCGACTTCCCGCCGGGGGCGGCGCAAACATCAAGTACCAGGTCTCCCTTTTTTATTTCCGCCTTTTTGACCGCTTCAATACTGGCAACATCCTGAACCGTAAATCGGCCCTCGTCATATCCTCTTATATCGGCGGGACTTATTCCCTTCGTCAAAAGATATACATCATCGTATCCTTCCGCGGCCGTAAGGCCATCGTCTTCTGTCACCGAGGAATTATCCCGTATTCTTATCGTAACCGGATGCTCATTATTGATATCTTCAATAATAGTCCGGGCTCTTTCTTCACCGTAAGAATCAATAAGGTGATTTTTAATCCATTCCGGTATGTTATCCGAATCGGTATCTATCTTATCCTTATCCCGGCTTATATTTCTAAGCACTCCGTTAACGAAGCCACTTAAGGATTTAAAGCCTCGTTTTCCTGATAGTTTAACAGCCTCGTTGCATACGGCGCTGTCAGGCACCTTATCCATAAAAAGGATTTGATAAACACTTAATCTCAAAATCCCCCTTATCACAGGTTTTTGCTTGTTTACTTTGACCTTGGAATATGAATTAATAACATCATCTATAAGAATAAGTTTCTCAATAGTCCCTTCACACATTCGTTTTATGAATGCCTTCTGTTTGGAATCAAGGTAATCGTATTTATCCAATACCGCCTTTTCAACCACATGGGAAAACTGATTCTTATCAAGAATTTCTATTAAACTGTCAAGTACGATTTCTCTTTCGTTAACCGCCACTTTATTACCTCATGCTATGAAAGCACTGTTCCTTCTTCTATCTTAAATCCCAGCAAAAAGTCATGAACACTCATACGCTTTTTACCCTCAAGCTGTATTTCATAAACGCAAAGACATCCCCTGCCGGTTGCAACTTCAAAACTGTCCTTTGTAACCGCAGTTATAGTTCCGGGAGTCGCAGATTGTTTTTCTGACATATGTGTCACTTTTGACTTCCATATTTTAAGCGTCTTCCCGTTTAGCATAGTATATGCAGATGGCCACGAATTAAGTCCTCGCACATATCTTTCGATTTTAGCCGCATCGTCCTGCCAACTGATATGTCCCAGTTCTTTAGATATTTTGCCTACATGTGTGGCTTCACTCTCATTCTGAGGGTGCGGAATAATCTTACCGCTTTCCAGCAGGGGCATAAATTCAACAATCATTTCGGCTCCAAGATACATAAGTTTATCAAACATGCTCTCGCCTGTATCTTCTTGCGTAATCGGAATCTCCTTTTGATAAAGTATATCACCGGTATCTATACCCTTTGCCATCTGCTGGATGGTAACTCCCGTAACCTTTTCACCGTTAAGAATTGCCCATTGAATCGGTGCCGCACCTCTGTATTTGGGAAGTAATGAAGCATGAATATTCACACATCCGTATTTTGGCATATTAAGAATTTCTTCCGAAACTATCTGACCGAAAGCTGCAACAACGCATATATCCGCATCATACCTGCGAAGATAATTAACAGATTCTTCTTCTCGTATCTTAAGCGGCTGAAATACCTCAATTCCATGCTTAAGTGCACACTCTTTAACAGGACTCATGGAAATTTCCTTGCCTCGGCCCTTTTCCCTGTCGGGCTGTGTTACAACAAGCACAATCTGATGCCCTTTATCTATTAATGCTTCCAGGGGAGCAACCGCAAAATCAGGTGTCCCCATATAGATTATTTTCATTCTTCTTCCTCTGCTTCTTTCATAAGTTCAGCCAGTTCGTCATTTGAAATCAGACCGCCCTCAACCTTTTCAACATACAAATGACCGTCAAGATGGTCGTTTTCGTGCATAATAGCCCTTGCCAAAAATTCTTCGGCTTCGATTGTAAACTCATTCATTTCTTCATCATAGGCCTTAACCTTAACGAAATTTGGACGGGTTACTTTGCCGGATTTTCCGGGCACCGACAAACAACCTTCATATCCTGTCTGTTCCCCGCTTGTTTCAAGGATTTGAGGATTAATAAACACAAGGGGATCTTCACCCGTAACATCCACCACGAAAATTCTCTTTAAGATTCCCACCTGAGGAGCTGCAAGTCCCACTCCGTCAGCCTCGTACATTGTTTCAAACATATCATCAATAAGTTCCAATGTGCGGTCGGTTATTTCACTAACTTCTTTACATACTTTACCGAGTACTCTGTCGCCCTCTTCGCGAATTGTTCTAAGTGCCATTTTCTTTCTCCATTCACTTTAATTATTTGATGTCAAAGGATACCGTCTCAGATTCCAGCGGAGCTGTCCTTAAATAATCTTCCATGACATCCCGTGCTTTATTTATAAGCTCTTTATTTTTAGCCTTCAGATACAGATTATATCTAAAGAAATCATTTACCTTTGATACGATTGCCGGGGATGGTCCTATAACCTTAATACTCTCCGGAATTTTCTTCTTAAGAGCGGTTGCAAGCCCTAAGGCTCTTCGTTCATCAAGAGAACTTACAAGTACCTCCATCATGCATCCCACAGGGGGATAATCGCACACCGCACGATATGAAAGTTCTTCTTCATAAAATGCTTCATAATCCTGCTTGGCTGCCAAAGATATACTATAATGTTCCGGCCTGTATGTCTGAATTATACTAAGTCCTTCTTTTGTTCCTCGACCGGCCCTTCCGCAGGCCTGAGTCAATAGTTGGAAGGTTCTTTCCGAACTTTTAAAATCGGACTCGTTAAGTGACAAATCCGCAGCAATAATACCTACCAGTGTCACATTGGGAAAATCGTGTCCCTTAACTATCATCTGAGTACCGATTAATATATCGGCTTCTCCTTCTTTGAACTGACTTAATATTTTTTCGTAACTGTCCTTCGTCCTTGTTGTATCCGCATCCATTCTAAGGACCCGGGAGGCAGGATACATTTTGTTAATTGTTTCTTCAATCTGTTGAGTTCCTGCCTTGAAAGAAGATATATATTTAGAGCCGCATTCCGGACATTGTTTTATATCATAAGTCTCATATCCGCAATAATGACATATCAATTTACCACCCTTATGCTTTGCCAAAGACACATCACAATGGGGGCATTTAACAACATATCCGCAAGCTCGGCAACTGATAAATCCCGAATATCCTCTTCTGTTAAGGAACAACATAATCTGCTCTTTCTTTTCAAGCCTGTCTTTTATGGCATCCTGCAATGTCCGGGAAAAAATAGACTTGTTTCCATCTCGCAGTTCTTCTCTTAAATCTACTATCTGCGTCTTTGGAAGGGTTCCTCCCGTAAGACGGCATTTAAGTCTGTGAAGTGTATAATAACCTTTCGTTGTAAGGTAATAGGCATCAATTGAAGGCGTTGCAGATCCAAGTACAAGTGTAGCACCTTTAATCTCACATAACTTCTCGGCAGTCTCCCTTGTATGATATTTCGGTGTCTGCTCCGAAATATAGCTGTTTTCATGTTCTTCATCAATTATTACCATGCCAAGATTCAAAAATGGAACAAATAATGCAGAACGAGGGCCTATAATTACATCAATTTCACCCTTTTGAGCCCTTTGACACTGATCATATCTTTCTCCCGGAGACAATGTGGAGTTAATTACCGAAACTCTGTCGCCGAACTTTTTATAAAAACGCATTAATGTCTGATATGTAAGTGCAATCTCCGGAATCAGCATAATACACTGCTTTCCTTCTTTAACCGCCCTTTCTATCAGTTCAATATATACCTGTGTTTTACCGGAACCCGTAATACCGTAAATAAGATGCCGTCCCGGATTATCCGAAATATTATTTACTATTTCCTGCTGTTGCAAAGACAGTTTAATTCTTTCATCCTCAGGCTGATAAGCTCTTACGGGATTTCTGTAATAAAGTTCTTTTTCGATTGAAATAATTCCGGCATTTTCAAGAGAATTTAATGTACTGCCCGAAACATTTAATTTGCCCGTAACCAAATCATAAGGAAGGATATCTTCCTGCATAAGTTCCTTAAGCACCCGGGCTTTGGCTACCTGATTTTTACGAACACATTCCCCATACAAAGACATAATTTCTTCCGGGCCGAGTTTTCGTACAAGTTTCTTTTTTTCTTTCATCTTCACGACCTTCTTGGCCGGAAGTACCGTACGAAGCGCGGCAATCATTGTGGAACCGTAATTTTCTTTAATCCAGCAGGCAAGCTTTACCGCATCCGCTTCAATTCCCGTCTCATTCTTGGAAATCTCAAGAATCTTTTTCATTTTATCTACAGGGAATTCATTTTGGTTCGTAAGCAAAACAACATAACCTAAACGAACCGTATCACCGCGACCAAAAGGAACATTAACGCAGTCTCCCACTTTAATGTTCTCTTCAAATTGTTCGGGAACAATATATTGAAATGTTTTATCGACTTTTTCGTGTGATATATCAATTATCACATTCGCATAAAGCATATATTCTTACTCTTCCAAAATTTCTTTAATAATTACGCGTTCATCCATAGGATATTTAACGCCCTTTATTTCCTGATAGTCTTCATGACCTTTACCGGCAAGGACAATAATATCGTGTTTTTTACCGTGTTCGATAGCATATCTTATGGCATCTTTTCTATCAATTATTTCAACGAATTTGCCATTCGTTCTGCCGATGCCTTCTTTTATATCATTAATAATTGCCTGTGGGTCTTCATCACGAGGATTATCCGATGTAATAATCGTAAGGTCTGCAAGTTTGCCCGACACTTCACCCATTCCGTATCTTCTGTCCTTGGCCCTGTTACCGCCGCATCCGAAAAGACATATCAATCTGTTGGGTTCGTACTGTTTTAATGTACTTAATATGCTTTCAAGTGCCATGGCATTATGGGCATAGTCAATCAGTAATGTAAAAGGATAAGGTGTTGGCACCATTTCTATACGGCCTTTAACCTTTGCCTTAAGAAGAGCCGCCTTTATGGTGTTTACATCAACATCAAAATGCTTGCAAATTGCAATTGCCGTAAGGGCATTATATACGCTGAATGTTCCGGGCGTAGGCACAGCCACATGAAAATCCAAATCCCCGCACACATCAAACTCTATTCCCAGTTCCCCCACCTTATGTACCAATTTAAGGTTTTTGGCGCTAAGATCTGCATTTTCATGGAATCCGTATGTTTCGAGATTGCATGTATGACCTGCAATAACCTTAAGTAAATTTTCGTCATCGGCATTTACAATACCCAATTTGCACTGTTTAAACAATTTTCCTTTACATTCAATATATTCTTCAAATGTTGCATGTTCATTAGGCCCGATATGATCCGGTTCGAGATTGGTGAATATTCCGAGTTCAAATATAAATCCCTGGGTTCTGTGCAATTTAAGTCCCTGAGAGGCCACTTCCATTACAACAATCTGAATACCTTCATCCAGCATCTGCCTAAAATAACCCTGTAATACAAATGATTCCGGGGTTGTATTGCTTGCAGGTATATGTTTATCCCCAATAATGGTTTCTATTGTTCCTATAAGTCCAACCCTGTACCCGGCATTTTCCAATATGGATTTAACAAGATACGTAGTGGTTGTTTTTCCCTTTGTTCCGGTAATTCCGATTACCTTAAGCTTATCTGCAGGATTCCCATAAAAGGCTGCCGAAACAAAAGCCATGGCATATCTTGAATCCTCAACCTTAATAAGGGTTACGCCTTTTTTCCTTGCTTCATCCATGGCATCATCATCAAGATTTTTCTCGATAATTAATGCCGAAGCACCTTTGGCAATCACGTCTCCTGCAAAAGAATGACCGTCAACCTTGTATCCGCTAATACATATAAACATTGCCCTCGGAGTCACCTTACGGGAATCTATTACAACATCCGACACTTCACACTTAAGTGAACCGAGGATTATTTCATAATCAATCTTTGAAAGTAAATCAGTTATTTTAATCATATTGTCTCCATTCCGAGCGCAAAACTGCAATATATATTTTATCATATTTTATGACTTATTAATCTATATTTAAGAAAAAGAACACATATTGGACACATTTATGCTTTATATTGATTATAGTGATAGTTGAAACGCTATCTCCCCCCTCATAAGAAGTTCAAGAAAAGCACCGGCTAATGCCGGTGCTTTTCAATTTATCACTGCTTAATTAAGAGTGCTTACATTTAACTGTGCTTCTATTTCTTTAACTTTATCAAGGTCTATTACACCATTTTCAATTGTAAGGGTATTGGCAACAGATACCGCAACACAGCGTTTTAACGTATCCTCCGGACTAAGCCCTTCTGTCATGGATAATGCAAAAGCCGCAACCGCGCTGTCCCCCGAGCCTACCGTATTAACCGGATTAACGCTTGGTGCCGGTGCATAATAAACCTGAATCTTATCATCCCTGTCAAGAGCATAAAGTATACCCTTTGCACCCATAGAAACAAGGACATTGGGCACTCCCCACTCTACTATCATGGAAGCCGCCTCGGCCACTTCCTGCATTCCCTGAATTCTTCGGCCCAGAAGCGCTTCAAGTTCTTTAAGATTGGGTTTCATCATATACGGGCGGGCATACATACCCTTTTTTAAATAATCCCCGGAGGAATCAAGCAGCACCTTCTTATCAATGGCATTGGCATAGCTGATTAAATCCGCGTATATTGAAGGAGACACACCGATTGGTACCGAGCCCGAAAGAACAATCACATCACATTCTTTAATACCTTCCTTAAAGGTATCTGTAAATGAATCAAGTTCATCCTGTGTAATATTAGGTCCCGGCTCAAGCAGTTCCGTAACATATCCGTCTTCGCCTATAACATTTATCGATGTACGCGTTTCACCAATAACCTGCGTGAATTTATCCACGGCTCCCATTTTCCAAACGGCTTCCTTAATAAAGTTCCCCGAATAACCGCCAAGGAACCCGAAAGTTGCCACTTTGGCACCATATTTACGCAGCACCTTAGTTACGTTTATGCCTTTGCCGCCTGCTATATTACTGACTTCATCCATCCTGTTAACCGCCCCAAGCACAACACCTGAGGTTTTAAGTGTCTTGTCTACGGCCGGATTAAGTGTTACTGTTGCAATCATAATTACCTCCCGAGTATGAACTGCTTCGTGCCTTCATACATATTCCCATTTACGCATCGTAATAATTCATAATAATCTGAATATTTTCGTTACCTCTGAATTCATTTATTTCAGGATAATATACTATACTGATTGTCATTTCGGATGTACCGAGCCTTCCTGCAGATAATCTTTCAAAGGCTTCGTTTCCGAATTTATCTGTAATAAAATTTTCAAAATCATCAAGATCCCCAAAATGAATCATTTCAAACTCTCGCCCGTTTTCGTCACGCACACGAAGTTTTCCCACATTCTTATTCTTACCCATTTTGATGTAAGAAATCAACGATATGTTCTTCGTTGCAAAAACAGGTTTGGGATTGCCCGTCCCGAAGGGTTCAAGCACATCAAGTTCCTTTATAAATCTGTCCGTTATATACGAAAGCGGCATAGGAACATCGATATGTACCTTTTTTGTTAAATCATCTTCCGTTAATCTACAACCGCTGTTAAGCTTAATTCTCAATTCTTCGATTTGAGATTCATCCCTAAGGGATATACCTGCCGCCATCTTATGTCCGCCAAACTTGATAAACAGTTCTTTAACTTTACTTAATTCTTCGAACATATCGTAGGCTTCTATGGATCTTCCCGAACCCTTTACGCCGTCTTCAGCCTTAGTAAGTACAAACGTAGGTTTGTTAAACTTTTCCTTAACCCTTCCTGCTATAATACCTGCCAAAGATTCGTGGGTATCCGGTAAATAAATCACCAAAATCCTGTCGTCTTTTAAAGACGATTCATTAACCTTTTCCAAAGCTTCCTTAACCCCGTCTTCCGTCATCTTCTTACGGGATTCATTAAGTTCTTTAAGTTCCGACGCTATAAGAGATGCTTCCCGGAATGTAGGAGCATCGAACAATTCCAGCGCTCTTTTTGCCGTATCCAGTCTTCCCGTAGCATTAAGGCATGGTCCTATAACAAACCCCAGGTGATAATTTGTTAATTTCTTATCTTCAAGACCGTTTACAATAAGGAGGGCCTTAAGTCCGTAATTCGAACACTCGGTCATTTTTTTAAGACCGTTTTTGACAAGTATTCTGTTTTCGTCCTTAAGCTCCATTACGTCGCACACCGTAGCCAGCGTGGCAAAAGATATAAGTTCTTCCATAACCTGTGGGTACTTATCCTCAAGAAGTACGGTAATTAGTTTATAGGCTATAAACCCTCCGCATATGGATTTAAAAGGATAGGGACAGTCATTCTGTTTAGGGTCAACAACAGCCAGCGCCTCCGGCAAAGTGTATACCTTTTTGCCCTCAACAATATCATAGGGTACCTCGTGGTGATCGGTTATGATAACATCAATTCCTTTTTCTCCGGCAAGTTTAATTTGTGACGATGCCGCTATACCGTTATCGCAGGTCAAAATTGTGTCAACACCGTCATCAGACGCTTCCTCAATGAGATTGTCATTAAGTCCGTAACCGTCTTTAATTCTATGGGGAATTACAGTGTCCACATTAGCTCCCAGGGTTCTTAATCCTTTAAGCAGAATATACGTAGAACAAATACCGTCCACATCATAATCCCCTATTACCCGAATCTTTTTACCTTCCGAAATTTTATTTTTAAGAATATCAACAGCTTTATCAAGATCTTTTAGCAAATGCGGGTCATGAAGATATTTCATATCATCAGACAGGAATAATTCTATCTCGTCATCACCGATAACATCCCTGTTTCGAATAATTCTGGCAACTACCTTATCGATATTAAATTTAGTCGAAATTGCTTCAAAATCCGCTTTTTTGGAAGCAACCATCCATTTGGCTAAACCCATTACCCGTACTCTTTCTAAAAAAGGCCTGATGCAGATGCATCAGGCCTTAAATACTTAACTAAATTACTTATCAGCCTTCTTACCAATCTTACGGAAAATCATGTAGAAAGCAGATGCAAGGCAGATTGATGAATATGTACCGCAAAGAATACCTACCATAAGAGGAAGGGCAAATTCCTTAATTGATGAAACACCAAGTACATACAAAGCAGCTACCATGATAAATGTTGTTAATGATGTAAATACAGATCTTGAAAGTGTCTGTGCAATTGAATCATTTATAACATCTTCAAGTGAATCCTTACGGCTCATAAATGACTTATTCTCACGAATTCTGTCGAAGATAACGATTGTGGCATTGATTGAGTAACCTACTATCGTAAGCATACATGCAATGAATGTACTACCAACCGATACTCTTGCGATTGCGTAGAATGCAAGTACAACAAGAACGTCATGTACAAGTGCAAGTACTGAAGAACAACCGAATCTTACATCCTTAAATCTGAACCAGATATAGATAAGCATAAATACTGAAGCAACTACCACTGCAAGTATCGCATCTGTCTTCATCTCGGAAGAAATTGTCGAACTGATTGTCTCCGAACTCTTAATTGTAGCTCCGAACTGTGAAGATAAGTCTGCCGACAACTTTTCGGATTCTTCATTTGTTAAAGATCTTGTCTTAAATACTACGTCTGTAGTTCCGTCAATCTTCTGTGACATAACATTTCCGTCACCTGTAACGGCTTCAATAACAGGAACGATGGTAGCATCAATATCCTGAATTGACATATCCGATGTAAGAGTAACTTCCGTAGAAGTACCGCCTACGAAATCAAGGCTGTAATTTAATGCATTCTCACCCTTACCTGCATGAATTCCCATAAATACGAATCCTGCTATTATAACTGCAAGGGAGCAGGCAATAAATACTGTCTTCTTGCCAAGGAAATTAACTTTCTTGGGAGTCTTGGCAACGCCGTATAACTTTTCGCTCTTAGCACCAAGTGCAAGGAACGCCTTCATAATAAGCTTTGTGATAACCAAAGCCGTGAACATTGAAAGGATAATACCAAGTGCAAGTGTTGAAGCAAATCCTTTGATTGTTCCCGAGCCTAAAACACCTAATACAGCTGCTGCGATAAGTGTTGTAATATTACCGTCCACAATAGCCGAAAGAGCTTTCTTAAAGCCTATGTCAACAGCGGATGTAACCGTCTTACCCACTGCGATTTCTTCTCTGATACGAGCGAAAATAATAACATTCGCATCAACCGCCATACCGATTGAAAGGATGATACCTGCAATACCGGGAAGCGTTAACGTAATCTCAAATGCATCAAGTAAAATAACAATAAGTTCTACATATAAAGCCAATGCAAGGCTGGCTGCAAAACCGGCCAATCTGTATACAATAATCATGAAGAGTACTATCACAATAAATCCGATGATAGCAGCCTTAATTGAAGTTGAAATAGCTTCGGAACCAAGCTGAGCTCCGACTACCTTAGAGTGTAACTGTTCAAGTTCTACCTTAAGTCCACCGATACGGATTGTAGATGCAAGCTCATTAGCATCATCTGCAGTGAAGTTTCCGCTAATCTGTGCCTGACCGTCAGAAATAACTGCCTTAACGTTAGGAGCAGAAACAATCTGTCCGTCATAATAAATGGCAATTGTCTCGCCTGCCGCATAAGCCTTTGCAGTAGCATCAGCGAACTTCTTTGTTCCTTCTTCGGTCATTTCCAAAGAAACGATAAACTCGTTATTCTTGGTCATCTGATCCTGAATTGTAGCAGCTCTTGCCGACTTAACATCAGTACCGTTCAATACTGTTTCGCCTGTGGCAATAAGCTCATCAATATCCTTTGCAAGAACATATCCGAAACTGCCGTCATCCAAAATTGTGTACGCATAGTTTATATTACCGGATGCATCGGTTTCTCTAATGAAATATAAAGAACCGGGCTTTCCTAAATCATTAAGAATAGCTGTTGCATCAGATACACCGGGAATTTCGATGTTAATTCTGTCATCGCCTTCTTTATAAACAACAGATTCCGTACTGTAATTTTCTACTCTCTGCTGAAGCTTGTAGATAGTATCGGACATATCTTCTGCGCTGGGTGATTCCTCACCGACTACCTGATATGTAATAGATACACCGCCTTCAAGGTCAAGACCCAAAGGGATATCCCGGGCTGCACCACCGTTTCCTGTGAATCCGGTAGTAGCAGTAATTCCGAATACTGCAAGCAGAGCCACCAAAACTATCAGAGTGATAATGGAAGTACTCTTTTTCATAATTAATTAATCTCCTTTAGACATAGCAAAAGTGCCTTATGGCACTTTTACAATAATGCACGGGTGCAATTATACCACAACAAACCTACAAATAAAAGACTTATTGCTCCTTTTCTTCATCAGATTCTTCAGAGCGGATTTCCAAAATAACCTTCTGAATTCTGTTTTGTGAAACACCGGAAACCTTAAGCACTACGTTTCCTACCGTTACCACTGTTCCGTCCTCCGGCAACGTATCCTCAAGCTGCTCGATTACCAGTCCTCCGATTGAATCGTAATCCTCCGAAAACAGTTCTGTTCCCAGCTCATCATTTATATCGTCGAGCTTCATACTGCCTTCGATAAGGTATGTGTTTTCTTCCATCTTCTGGATATTCTCTTCTTCGGCATCATCATACTCATCACGAATCTCACCGACGATTTCCTCAAGAAGATCTTCCAATGTAACCATTCCGACGCAGGAACCGTACTCATTTAATACAAAGGACATATTATCGTGTGAACGTCTCATCTCCTGAAGCAAATCGGAAGTCATCTTATGTTCCAAAGTGTAGAAGGGCTTTCTTAAAAGCTTTTCTACCGAAAAATCATGGGGATTATCAAAATCAAGTTTTATAAAATCCTTTATATTGATAAGACCTATAATGTTATCCTTTTCTTCCTCATATACGGGAAGTCTGGTATACATATGCTCCTTGAATACGGCCGATACATCTTCAAAGGTAGCATCCTTTGAAATAGTCACCATATCAACACGGGGAATCATGATATCTTTGGCCTCAGCATCACCGAAATCAAACACATTGATAATCATCTGCTTTTCTTCGGTTTCGATGGCTCCGCCTTCATGTGAAACATCCACATATGTACGAAGTTCGTTTTCAGAAATAAGAGTAGATGCATTAGGATCAACGCCCAGAAGCATCATAAGACCTTTTGAGATACTGTCTACTATGAAAATAACGGGAGTAAGCACAATCATAATTGCATTGATAACCCCCGAAAAAGCAAGAGCTATTTTCTCGGACTTAACGGCCGATATGTTTTTAGGTACAATCTCCGAAAAAATCAAAATCAATACCGTTAAAACTCCCGTTGCAATTCCCACCGGTACACTGATTTCAATTGCAAAGGTCGTAGCAAGGGACGAAGCCGCAATGTTAACAATATTGTTTCCTATAAGAATGGCGCTTAACATCTTGCCGTACTTTTCCAATACGTTAAGAGTTCTTCCCGCACGCTTATCGCCTTCATCGGCGAGGGTTTTTAAAGTTACTTTATTAACTGTGGTAAGTGCTGTTTCGGCTGATGAAAAGAATGCCGAAAGCACCAATAATCCTAAAATAATAATTAACTGGGTTATACTATCCGAGTCCAAAAATTCCTCTTCCTTTCTGTTGTTACAACGTTACATGATAATTATATGTTTCTAAATTAAAGATATTGTATTTTTGTATCCTAAAAATGTCAAGTTTACGGCTCACCCTTCGAGTTAAGAAGCAATGAGTTTTAGTTGATGAATGTCACTTAATCGGGTATAAAATATTATATATGATAAAATCATCCGCAAATATGAACAAATTAATAAAATCCGAGCATGTAGAAATCATAAGAGCAGATGGCAGTTCCTGCATAACGAAAGTATCGCTGATAGAAGAATCTGTTCTGAACATATATCTTAACAATAAATTTATTGTAAAAGTAAATTGTCTTCCCGAAATGCTTTGTGAACTTGTTGTCGGCTTACTTTACAATATGAACCAAATAAATGACTATGCCGATATCGTTTCCGTTACGGTTGATGAAAAAAAAGGTGATATTTTTGTCGTTTCATCCGATTATTCAGACAATATCAAAGAGGATACTTCCCTTCATCCCATAAATCCGATTACTTATGATTACACAAAAATATACGAGCTTATTAATATTTTTTCTGAGGATATGCCTTTTCATAAAGCCACCTCATGTACCCACAGCTGTTTTCTTGCAAACAAAAATAAACTGTTAATTGCCCTTGAGGATATAGGACGTCACAACGCGGTTGATAAGGCAATCGGCTATGCTCTGATAAACAACATCAATCTTTCGGATTGCATGCTTTTTACAAGCGGACGCGTTCCCTATGATCTTGTTACCAAAATAATCAATGCCGGCATACCGATTCTAATAAGTAAATCAATGCCTACGCAAAAAGCTGTTGCCCTGGCGCAGGAATACAAGCTTACGCTTCTTTGTCATGCCCGAGATGACAGCTTCTATAAATTCTCTTAATAATAATTGATGCCACCGCTCCAAATATACAGCCTGATGTAAATGCCACAAGCAGGTATATCAGCAACGGAATTCCCGAAATTCTAAAGGTAATGCAGTTGGCGCACACCGCGGCCGACACTCCCGACAATGCATTCGTTAAAGCAACGGCTATAGCAGTTCTTTTTTTCACAAAAGGCTTTAGACAAAGCATCAGCAGGTCAATCACAATTCCCGGAACTACATAGGAAACAATTACCATCATTCCCATACTGCCGGTGTGACCGCTTATAATTGCTATCATACTTTGTACGAAACACATCAAGGTAGCGCATCCTACGAATTCACACAAATTAGCACCGATAATAATAAACATAAGTGCAAATGTAGTGGAAATCCCTCCCGGAATATGCAAAAATTCCGTGACCATATTGGCCAAAGGTGATATCAGTTTCTTTGACATGATGGCAAGGTCACAGCAAATTGCCATAAAAATCAAAGAAGTCAAACTTATTCTCTTTTTATCCAATTTAAGATCTCCTTCAGCAGGAAGGTTCCCCCATAAACTTTTTATAATCATCTACCGTATTGATATTCATTAAGCACTCTTCATACTCCGACATATCAACAAGCTTAGAATTCACGCACTCCATTAAGAGTATCGGTTTATAGCTTTTGCCATCGATAAGTTCCTTTATTTTGGGAATACACGTTTTACCATATATTCCAAAAAGCGGATGCCTCCCGGTCTTTGTGAATGCAATACACATATCCTCACCGTTCCAGCTGTTAACAAGATGCATTATTGCTTCCTTTGAAAGTTTTGGCATATCGCAGGCTGCAAAAAGCACATAATCCTTTTTACTTTGGGACAAAACTGCGTATATCCCGCCCAAAGGGCCGATATCCTGCACTATATCCGGAATGTCAATAAAATTCTCAAGCCGGCACCGGGATGAACTGTTAATCGACAGATATTTTTCATCAAATTCTTCCATCTCATCGGCAAGTTTCCGGGCAAAAGTAATTTCACCTGATTTTGAGAGAATTTTAAGCGTAGCCTTATCTACTCCCATTCTGGTGGACTTACCGCCTACAAGTATAGCCGCAGCCAGTTTATCAATCTTAGAATTCATTAATGCTCCGTTTATCTATTTGTATTTTTTCCTGCGCTTTTTGATTTGACATTGGATTTAACGGCATTTTTTCGTCTGTCCGCAAGCCCTGTCGAAAGTTCTTCGTCCGTTACCAGTTTAAGTGCATCCGTAGGACAATGTGATACACAGGCGGGACCACCGGGAACATTAATACATAAATCACATTTATTCGCCACTAATCTTTCGGCACCATCTTTCTGGATACAATCTCTGTCTATAACCATGTCTATTGCTCCATAGGGGCAGGCCGCCATACAAGCCTTACAGCCGATACAATCGGTTGTATCAAGATATACAATATCATCCTTAAAAGATATACAACCGTTAGGGCAGGCCGCCATACAGGCGGGGTCCTCACAATGCTTACATTGTATCGGTATTGATACTTCCTTGGTTTTTACCATATGAAGTTTTGGATTAAAAGAATATGCATCCGGGTCCATATGAAATATACCGTTGCCTTCATGCGCTACCACGCAGCTTATCATGCAGGTTCTGCAGCCTATACATTTGTCCGGATTGCCTTTTATATATTTATTCATATCTACTTTATCTCCTTGTGATAATGTACGTTAAGCTGCTCTTTTGTATAATTCTTAAGACCCATCTGTGCTCTTATTGACTCATACATCTGACCGATTTGAGCCTCTGCTCTTTCCTGATTGGCAATTCTTTCAATACGACAGGCACAATACTTATACTCCGGTGTTCGACTCTGCATATCAAGTTTTCCGATAGTCAGCTCATTGCAGGCACCTACCCACCACTGATAAGTCATGTACGAAGCTCCCGGCTCTACTCGTTCCGTAGGATTACATCTGCTCATGCAGTCTCCGCGTTTTGAAATAATATGAACGAGTTCGCCTCTTTTAATTCCAAGACGTTTGCAATCCTCCGGATTCATTTCAACCCATCCGGGCTCATCTTCTAAGTTTCTTAAGGTTCTGCAATTTCCCGTCATGGTTCTTGAAGAATAATGGCCAACCTCTCTTACCGTACATAATGAGAAGGGATAATCATCATCTTCTTTCTCGTATACCTCTTCGTATTCAACACCTATAAACACACCCTTACCGTCCGGATGTGCGAATATGCCGTCCTTATGAAGGAAGGGTGTACCCTTATCAGACATATCCTTATCATAACAAGGCCACTGAACTCCTCCGAGTTTTTCCATCTTCTCATAGGTTGCACCGGCAAATTTAGGACACAGTCCAATCATTTCGTCCCATACTTCCTTAGGTGAAGCATAATTCATAGGATAGCCCATTTTGTTCGAAAGTGCCTGAATAATTTCAATGTCTGTTTTTTCTTCGCCAACAGGCTCGAGCACTTTCCTGACACGTTGGAAAGCTCTGTCGCATGAGGTATATACACCTTCGGCTTCTCCCCATGTGGTAGCCGGGAAAATTGCATCCGCAAAGGTTGCCGTCTTGTTAAAGAAACAATCCTGAACCACAACAAAATCAATGTTGCTAAGCGTTTCTCTCATCTCGGCAAGATTTGAATCCGACTGAGCAGGATCTTCTCCCATTACATAATAGGCATGTATTCTCTCATCCTTATGCTCGTCAAGAAGTACATATTCCGGGACTCTGGTCATCTGAATTCCGACTTTATTCGAAAGTTTCACACCCCAGGCATTTTCAAATTTCTTTTGAATCTCAGGATCGGTTACGCTCTGATATCCCGGATACATGTTGGGAAGGTCCCCCATATCACAGGTTCCCTGAACATTATTCTGACCTCTGACAGGGCCGACGCCCGTTGATTCACGTCCGAAATTACCGGTCATCATAGCTATATTGCAGCAGCTTTCAACAACCGATACACCTTGCTTAAACTGAGTAATGCCCATACCCCAGAGAATAACGGAATGATCTGATTTGGCATAAAGTATAGCCGCTTCCTTAATAAGTTTGGCAGGAACTCCTGTGATTTTTTCCGCATATTCGGGAGTATACTTATCAATTACCTTAATATATTCGTCAAAGCCCTTGGTATGAAGTCTTATAAACTCCCTATCAATGAGATTCTCCTTTACAATCACATTTGCAATTGCATTCATAAGAGCAAGGTTTGTTCCGCCCTTAAGTTGAAGATGGATATCTGATATTCTGGCAGTTTCCGTTACTCTTGGATCTATACAGATTATCTTACATCCCTTTTCTTTAGCTTTTACAATTCGTCTTGCCACTATAGGATGTGATACTGCCGCATTATATCCGATATTGAATATCACCTTTGCATTCTCTATTTCGGGAACACCAAGGCTCATGGCACCTTCACCTATTGAAGCCTGACATCCGCTTACCGAAGCAGCATGACAGACTCTTGCACAATGATCTATATTGTTCGTTCCTATGCAGGCACGTGTGAACTTCTGCATAAGATACCCGGCCTCGTTTCCGGGGCCTCTTGCGGAAGCCGTACACATGATGGAATCAGGTCCGTACTCTTCCTTTATCTTATTTAAATTATCTGCTACGAATTCAATGGCTTCATCCCAGGATACCGGAACAAGGGGACTGTTCTTTCCGAACTTACGAATCATAGGCTTATGAATTCGCTTTGTTATTATCTGCGGATCGTTAAGATAATCCCAACCATAGAATCCCTTAAGGCACAACTTACCTTCGTTTGTTCTTCCGTCAAGTGCTTTGGCTTCAATAATTTTATTATTATCCGTATCGACAACAAAGCCTATCTGGCATCCGCTTGCACAGTACGCACAGGTTGTCTGAATCTCTTTAATTGCCATTATTCGTTCTCCCCCTTTCCGTAAGTAGAAGCTCCGCGATAGGTTGTATGAAGGAGCTCATGGGATTTTTCCATAAGAGGTTTTTCAAGGAATTCATCATATATTTTTTTGATTGCCGGATTCTCATGGGATTTTCTGATTGGCAATTCACTATCGTATTTAAATATAGCTTCACGCCTGTTGCTATATGCTTTATCCAGCATTGTATCTACCAGAACTTTAGGCTGACCGCCTCCCGAAACACATCCTGTTGGGCAGGTCATTACTTCGATAAAATCAAGGTCCGAAAATCCTCCTTCAACTGCATCAAGCAACAAGTCAATATCCTTTAATCCCGTTACTACGCCTACCTTAAGCTTAATATCACCGCACTGAAGTTCTGCTTTGCGAATTCCGTTATCACTTCGGACTGCAGTAATATCAATATCATCAACCGGATTGCCGGTAATTAATTCATATCCTGTTCTGATTGCAGCCTCCATAACGCCGCCGGTTGCTCCGAATATTACTCCTGCACCCGTAAAGTTGCCTAAAGGAGCATCATATTTATCTTCTGTCAAGCCGTCAAAATCAACGCCCATTGTTTTAATCAAATATGCCAATTCTCTTGTGGTAAGAACACAGTCAACATCCTTATACCCCGAAGAATACATCTCTTCCCTGTCGCTTTCAAAAGCCTTTGCCGTACATGGCATAATTGATACCGTATATATTTTTTCCGGATCAAGACCGTCAATCTGAGCTCCGTATGTTTTCATAACTGCGCCCATCATCTGTTGAGGGCTCTTGCAGGATGATAAATGATCTGTAAGATTGGGACGGTTCTTCTCGATATACTGAACCCATGCCGGACAACAGGATGTAAACATAGGAAGTACGCCGCCTTGCGTAACACGCTTAATCAGTTCGGAGCCTTCCTCCATAATAGTTAAATCAGCTGTAAAGTCCGTGTCATATACCCTATCAAAGTTAAGAGCCTTCAATACAGCAGCAAGTTTACCGTCACTAAGCGTTCCGAATCTGTGTCCGAATTCCTCGGCTATTGCGACTCTTACTGCCGGCGCACACTGAACCATTGTAAATACATCAGGATTTTTAAGAGCTGCAATCACCTGTTCCACACGGCATACATTATAAGCAGCAAACAAGGGTTCCCTGATTTCTTTAGGAATATGTCTTTCTTCCTTTATCTCATTATAAAGTTCTGTATTTTCGCGGAAATCTGTAATATAACCTTTACACTTTTGAACACATTTTCCACACTTGATGCATTTTTCCGTATCTATTGACTGCGTTTTGCCATCAAGTCCGGTTATTGCGCCTGTTGGACATACCTTTGCACATTCACGGCATCCGGTACAAATTCTTTCATCGATTTTAATGTAATCCATAATTTTCCCCTTACTAATTACTGTAAATTGCTTATTATCAGTCTATATGCTTTATACCTTAAAGCCTTTGGTCTTATATGAATTTATTGCTGCCTTTTTAAGCTTTTCGTCGGTATCGTCCTCAATCGTAACAACACGTAATGCCTGGTTGGGACATACCTGCACACACATGGGACCCTCCGGTCTGTCCATGCATAAATCACATTTGTACGCAGCCATACGAACCTCCTCGGTATCAAGCTTATCTATTGAATCGCCATCCTCATACATAGGGTATAACTCTATTGCACCGAAAGGACATGCCATTATACATTCCTTACAACCGGAACATTTTTCCGTATTGATAATTATTCCGTCTTCGGTCCTTTCTATTGCGCCGTACTCGCACACGTTAAGGCAAGGTGCATCTTCACAATGGCGACATTGAACAGGCATGCTTTTATTGCCGTCCTTGGTCACGAAAAGTCTTGGCATTACCGGTGAGCTGACAGTACCGACAGTAAGTCCGGCGTTCCTTTCAATTCTGCTGTGAGCAAAATAGCAGGCAAGTTCACAGGCTTTACAGCCTACGCATTTATCCTCATCCGCCACAACAAATCTTTGTAATTTCGTAATTCGTAAGTCCGTATTCATATCATTCCCCGCTTTTCTTAATTCTTACACTAATCCTTTAACAATTGTCTCTTTCGTTCAATCATTTCATCTATTTTTTCAATATAAAGGTTTACATCCTTTACATTATCGCAGCGTTCAATTCTTCCGTCCTCAAACACCTTTTTCGTAACCGAACCTGCTCCTAATGCCACGATAGTCTGCACTTCCTCCATTATGAGTATGTTGTAAATTCCGAATTTACCTTCTTTTGCATAACCAACATTCTCGAAATTTCCCGACATATTCTTTTGTCTGTACAGATAGTACGGAACCATTTGCATATCGGAAGCTCCTGCTCTTGCAATCTCCATGGTCTCATCCGTATTGTTCAAAGCGGATAATCCATTTTCCTTTATCCATTCCGATAATCTTGAAGCTCTCTTAATTGCAAGAGAATGAACCGTAAGACTGTCGGGATTAAGCCTCTTAATCTCGTCAATGGTATATGTAACCTCAGGTGCATCTTCTCCCGGCAAACCTAAGATAATATCCATATTAATGTTCGGAATACCTATTTCCTTCGCCAGCTTATAAGCTTCTTTTACCTGTTCCACCGTATGCTTTCTTCCGATAAAATCAAGGGTCTTCTGATTCATGGTCTGAGGATTTACGGAAATTCTGTCAACATTATATTTCTTTAAAACCCTTAATTTATCTTCCGTAATACTGTCGGCACGTCCTGCTTCAACCGTAAACTCTTTTAGATTACTAAGGTCAAGAGTTGTCGCTATCTTATTAAGCAGCAGTTCAAGTTCATCTGCCTCAAGAGTTGTAGGTGTTCCTCCGCCCACATAGATTGTATCAAGTATCTTATCCTTATAAAAGTCCGCGATAAAGTCTATTTCCTTAAATACAGCCTCAAGATATTCGTTTATACGCTTTTTATATGAGCAAATCGGATAGGATGTAAAGGAACAATACAAGCATGTTGTGGGGCAAAACGGGATGCCTATATAGATACTGTATCCATCCTTGTAATGAATTGTATCAAGCAATGACTTTTCTCTTTTGGCAATGTCAATGGCCAGTTCCAACTTATCATCGCTAAGAAGATACACTTCCTTCATATATGCACGAATCTCATCTTCCGTGGAGCCCTCTGCCAATAGTGACATCGCTATCTTGGTGGGTCTTATTCCCGTAAGTGTTCCCCAGGGCAATTCCTTATTTGTATAAGAACTTAGCCCCGTATATATAAGTCGCTTAAGAATGTTTTTTATGACACTCCTGTCATACTTATCGTCGTAATTAACTTTTAATGAATCGAAATTGTCATTTAATATAGAAAAAAATATAGAACCTTCTTCGAATTTAATCTGAATATCCGGAAGATTATCCTCTGAACTATCTTCTATTTCCCAGGGCATTACTTTAACATCTGCCTCCGGATAAAAAGCCTTTACCAAGGAATGAATATCATAATCAAAGCCTTCTTTATTAACGGAAACTATTAATGTACTCATACTTTTTATAAAAACGGATTATAATTCCTTTCACCAAAAATTGTTGTTGAATCTCCGTGGCCCGGATACACCTTGGTATCATCCGGCAATACCATGAGTTTATCCTTAATACTTCTTATTAATGTACTCATGGAGCCTGTAGGCAAATCTGTTCTTCCCACGGAGCCGCTAAACAATGTGTCACCGGAAATTAAAAATCCTGCTTCTTCTATGTAATAGCTCATTCCGCCTTCGGTATGTCCCGGTGTCTTAATTGCTTTTATTGTAATATCACAAAGAGTTACCGTCTCATTATCCTTAAGGAGTACATCCGGCACAATTTCGCAGGGACGGCCGCAGCCTTTTGAACAGTTTTTTGACGCGCTTTTCAAAAGTGAAGCCTCATCTTCCGATGCATACACCTTTGCACCTGTAAGTTCCTTTAATTTATCAACGCCCCAAATATGATCGAAATGACCGTGTGTCAACAAAACAGCACCTACCTTAAGACCATTGTCACTTAATTTTTCAAAGAGATACTCTCCCCTGTCCGCAGGATCAAACACTACAGCTTCTTTAGTATCCTGTCTGTACAAAAAGTATGTATTTGTCTGACACATTCCCAAAGTTATGCGTCCTATTTTAATTTCACTCATTTTAAGTATTCCTTTATTATCCTGCGGTTCTTGTAACGTCTATTATTCCCTCAAGAGCATTTAACTTCTCGATTACTCTTTGAAGTTCATCCTTATTGCGTATACCGAAAGAAACCGTAATCGTTCCCACCCCGGATTTACCTATTCTCGTATTAAGTGAGAAAATATTGATATCTTTTTCCGTAAGGGTTTTTGTTATTTCAACGAGTAATCCCTGTCTGTTATTGGCAATAATGGCAACTTCCGCAGTATACTTATCTTCTTCGTTATCGGCAGCGTTACGTTCCCACTCCGCCTCTATTATTCGAGAGCGCTCGGTCTCGGGAAGTGCAAGCATATTAACACAATCCGTTCTATGAATCGAAATACCTCGGCCGCGGGTTACAAAACCTATTATCTCGTCTCCGGGAACAGGCGCACAGCACTTGGAGAATCTAACAGCCAAATCATGAATACCTTTAACAACAATTCCCGAGCGGGATTTCATATGTTCCGATACTCTGTCCTTGTTGGCGTCAACTTCCGAAATAATCTCTTCGTCGGTAAGAATTTTGGGATGGTCTCTGTCATAAAGTTCCAGCATCTTATTAACGATCTGGCCTTCCTTTAATCCACCGTGACCAACTGCGGCAAGCACCGCATCCCAGTTGGCAAATCCATATTTTTTCTGAATTTCGTCCTTATAAGGAGTAGCAAAAACATCAATCATATTAATGGACTTAGCCTTACAATATGCCGTAAGCATATCACGTCCCTTGACGATGTTATCCTCTTTAAATTCATTCTTAAACCACTGATTGATTTTATTGCGGGCCTGAGTAGACTTAACAAGTGACAGCCAGTCTCTGGAGGGGCCTTTGGAATTTTGAGATGTCATAATCTCAATTCGGTCACCATTCTTAATAACATAATCAATGGTGACGAGTTTTCCGTTAACTCTGGCACCAATCATTCTGTTACCTACAGCTGAATGAATACTATAGGCAAAATCTATAGGTGTTGAACCTGCAGGAAGATTTTTAACTTCTCCTGTAGGGGTAAAACAATATACACTGTCGGCAAACAAGTCAAGATCTGACTTTAGTACATTAAGGAATTCCTTATTATCGGACATATCCTGCTGCCATTCAAGAATCTGACGAAGCCATGACAGTTTCTCTTCTTCAGCATCATCGGCAATCTTGCCGTCGGCTGCAGTTTTATATTTCCAGTGAGCAGCAATACCGAATTCTGCTGCCTTATGCATTTCATATGTACGAATCTGTATCTCAAAAGGCTGTCCCGAAGAACCGATAAGTGTCGTATGAAGTGACTGATACATATTGGGTTTGGGCATTGCAATATAATCCTTGAATCTTCCCGGAATTGGTTTGTAGATTTCATGGATAACCCCCAATGCGGCATAACAGTCCTTTACCGAATCAACAATAATACGAACTGCAAACAAATCATATATCTGGTCAATCGTCTTATCCTGATTAACCATTTTCTTATATATGCTATAGAAGTGCTTAACACGTCCGTCTATATGGGCCTTAATTCCGGCATGCGCAATATGATCGGACACTTCATTTACTATATCCTGTATATACTTTTCACGTTCGGATTTACGCTGGGCAATCTTTTCTGCCAAATCATAATAAGCTTCCGGCTCAAGATATTTAAATGACAAATCATCAAGTTCAACTCTTAATTTGGATATACCAAGACGTGATGCTATGGGTGAATATATCTCAAGAGTTTCCCTTGCAATACGCTGCTGAGATTCGGGCTTTTGGTACTTTAAGGTACGCATATTGTGAAGACGGTCTGCCAGTTTAATAAGAATAACTCGTATATCTTTGGCCATAGCCAAAAACATCTTACGCAGATTCTCAGCCTGCATTTCCAGTCTGTCCGGAGTCTTGGTTCCGTCATCCCCCATAAACTGGAGTTTTTGGAGTTTGGTAACACCGTCAACCAATAAGGCTACGTCATCTCCGAACATCTTACGAATCTCGTCATCCGTAAGTATAGTATCTTCCACCACATCATGAAGAAGACCTGCCGCTATGGTTTCCAGGTCCATTTCAAGATCAGCCAGTATGATAGATACACAAAGGGGATGAATAATATAAGGCTCACCGGATTTACGTACCTGGTCCTTGTGGGCATCGTACGCAACCTGATAAGCCTTTTCAATCAAAGTTAAATCGTCTGACGGATGATATTTGCGCACACGCGAAAGAAGGTCCCTATAAAGCTGTTCAGGACTTTGGAACTCTTCAATGCTCTCTATTCGACCATAGTCGAATACAAGTTGTTTTCTTGTGCTCTCATCCATAACTTAATTACCAACTTAAAATAGTTATAATCATTTATTATAAATGGAGTTATGTTAATTTACCACTATATTTTTTACCAAAACTATTTCCATATATTGGTTTTCTTTAGGGAAGAGTGCAAGAAGCTGCCGAGAACTCCCGCACAAAGCACTTCGCCTATGGCTACCGTAATTAAAATAAACCACCAAGCAGCGGTAAGTTTATAACAATAAACCAGCACTACGGGGACTATTGTCATATTACTCACTATAGGCGGCAACACTCCCAAAAGCAGTTTATGGGATGAGGCTTTTTTACCTACAAAATACGTGCCCAATGCACCTATAAGCGTCGCTATGCTTCCAAACACAACGTCCCATATAATACCGCCTGTAAGAACATTTGTTAAAAAACAACCTAAAAAAAGTCCCGGTACGGCTGCGGGAGTAAATAAGGGCAATATGCATAAAGCTTCTGATATTCTAAGCTGAACTGCTCCCGATAAAAGGCCGAAGGCGGCACTAAGCAGGGATAAAACAACATAGAGGGCAGCTATAATAGCGCCCTCCGAAATAAAACGAACTTTTTTACTCATTATAAGTCTCCTAGTTTTGTTTTACGTCAGGATGGGTTTCGAACTGACGAATGACAGAATACTCTAATTAAACATTGCTGTCAATACTATCGCGGTACTTCTCCACGGGAAGCCTTGTAGGCCACCTTATGCTCATACATAAGTTCATCCGCTTTCTTAAGACACGCCTGCGTTGTTAAATCGGGATAATCGGAGGTGTTAATTACACCCACGCTGGCATGTATTGTATATGGATGTGCCGAAGCCTTGGCAAGTTCCTGTAGATTCTGTTCAAGTTTCTTCTCAAATCTCTTATGACGTACGGGATCCTTTGATACAAGTATGGCTGCAAACTCATCACCGCCGTATCTGGCTGCGATTTCACCTTCGTCAAGAGTAGCAAGCAATACACCGGCAAATTCGGATAATGCAACATCGCCCTCGCTGTGTCCGTATGTATCATTGATATACTTAAGACCATCCATATCAATGCTGGCAACGCAAAGGTTAAGGTCATGACGTTTTGCTCTGTCTTCAAGAATAAGAAGATTGCTTTCATATCCTTTTCTATTATAAAGACCCGTTAAAGTATCAAGGAGATAAGCTCTCTTCATTTCTTCAACATCCAGGAATTCATTTCGAATATTGAAGTTTTCAATTGCTCTTCCTATTCCGCCTGCATATGACTGAAGGAAACGATTTGGTCGTCTTCCCCCCGGGAAAACGGAAATAATGTATCCGTACACTTTCATTCCCGCATGTATTGTATTTACGAAATAGACACTGGGCTCCGAAAGAAGATATTCTTCAGGCAACAGTTCGCTTGTTGCAAACTCATATTCCGGCGAATCATAATGTCTGTTTTCTTCCCGATAGTATATTCTTTTTAATACAACATTTTCGGTAAAATCCGTAATCTTCTCCGCCGGACGTTCCGCACTTTTGAATGCATCATCAGTTAAGCACACATAAGATTTAAGTGCTGCCGTATTATAATAATAATGGTCTACGCTACTGAATAATTCTTCTTCCGTGAAAGATACTTCCAAAGCCGAGTTAAGGAAAAATACATCCTCAAGGCCATGGTAATCTGTTCTTAAATCATTAATCTCAGCGGTAAAATCAACCTTATCGGGTTCCATAGCTTTGTTTCTGTCAGTACTTTGACGAAGAAGCATCTTATCGTTAATATGTGTTACCTTATCAACTTTTTCTCCATTTGAAAGTCGTGTAACAATATCGACTATATTTGATGCAACTGCATCAAAGTCGGTTTCAAAAGTCGTCAATGAAGGATTGCAGGTCTGCGAAAGAATTATATTGTCATATCCCGAAACAAGCACCTCATCAGGTACCTTAACTCCGCGATCAGCCAACTCTTCAATTACCGAAACCGCCATATGGTCATTTGCACATACAATAGCTTCAGGATAATGACCTCGCGAAGAATAAAAGAAATCAAGGGTTTCTTTAGTCTTATGGGTATAATACTCACCGCTGTAAACCATACTGGGCGTTACCTTAAGGCCCGCCTCAGCCATAGCCTCTTCATATCCTGCCAGTCTTTCTCTGGCATCAAACAATTCCATTCTTCCGGACATATGACATATATCCTTAACATCATATTCTTTAATAAGATATGTGGTAATGTCCTTCATGGCCTGTTTATCGTTATAAATGATTGAATAAAAACCTTCACGAACCGATTTAAGATAAATAACCGGGCATGTTGCCTTCTTATGAAGATAATCATAGAGTTCCTCCTCAAGACCTTCTATGTTCATCATACCCTCATATATTACTATTCCGTCGAATGTTGAATAATCCGGGAGCTTATAAAAAGACTTTTCGCCTTCGGAATACTGTGACAAAGAACTGTCGAAAACTCCGAAATTTACGAATACAAAGACATCAATATCAGCCTGTTTCGCATACTTTTGAATATCAACTATCATTCTGTTAGTTGAATCAACAATTTCACCAAAAAATAATCCGATTCGTTTCCTCATATCTTACCCTCAATACATCAAAGTCTCCCCCGTAAAGGGGGGCTCTTAAGTAGATATTTTAACACAAAATCGTTTTGTTTGGTACCTTTTTCCTAAAGATATGAATTATTCCCAGAATAATTCATCCAAGGTCTTATCAAGGATTTTACAAATTTTAATACATAAATTAATTGTCGGATTATAGTCGCCCTTCTCGATAGAAGAAATAGTCTGACGTGATACTCCTGCAGCTTTGGCAAGATCATCCTGAGACATATCCTTCATAACCCGGGCCGCCTTAAGAGTAAGATTTTTCATTAATCCTCCTCCTTATCGGCTTTTTTATCGATTGCATCCCTAATCAGAGTCTCGATATCAATAATTATGAAAAGGATACCGAACATAAGTGATATTGCAGGGAACTGTAGCTTACCGTCAACAAAAAACCTTCCTTCCTTCATACTGACAATAGGTAATACAATATTAAATATCGTGATGATGCTCATAATGATAAGGAATCTTTTTTTATTAAAATTGTTTCCCCAGTAACCTTCGTTCCATATACCCGTTATTGCCATAGCCCCGGCGCCTATGAACAAAGCGCTGGCATAAATGACCACGTCATCTGCCGGAATTTCAATTTCCGCCGCCGAAAGAACCACCAGCACTGCAACCCATGCAATAAACGCTCTGTATCCGTTTCTTTCGCTCTTTAATCTTTGAATATACTGTCTTTCGTCATAATCACCCTTCATTGACTTATCAACGGTTGATGTTCTGAGTATAAGAGCCGTTAATGCGATTCCGATTGCAAATGCAATAATAAATACCAAAGCCATCGTAGAATTTCCCATTTCATTTCTCCTCCTGTAATCTGCTTAGATTACTTTTCTTCTGTCTTAACGTCATCGCTGTTTGCTGCTTCGTCTTTAAGCTTTTTGATATTTACATCAACTGCTATAAGGCAACATGCCATAGCACAAAGAATACTTGCCGGTACAGCTGCTCCGTTTCCCGTAAACCATGAAACAATAGTTCCGATGCAGTCAAGAGCAATAACAACCATAAGTATTATTGATAATGTCTTTAATGTTTTAATCTGCTGCTCAACTGTCTTTTCTGTTTTCTTCATTTTTGTTCCCTCATCTTTCTTGTTCTTAATAATTTTGATAACACTGTTTGGTACTTTAATGTATCAGGCTGTTGTTATCGTGTTTCTTACTTGATGGTACAAATATAATACCTATTTAACTTAATGTCAAGTATATTTTACATATTATTTTATTTTTTTTACAGTTTTCTATTTTAAAGTGGGTTTCTGATGGCAAAAGATGAATTGCAATCCGAGATTCCCGTTTGTAACGCGAGAATCCCATCTTGTAAATGAAAAACACATTTTGTAATCAGAAATCCCGTTTTGTAAATGAAAGTCCCGTTTTGTAAGCGACTTTCCATAGTTTACGAACTTTACAGACGTGTTATAATAGCTTTGCACCTAAAAAATTACACAGCAAACAAGCGTCGACTCTCGCTCAGCTCATTTTGTAACTGGAGAATCCACACTTCCTGGCTCGATATTTCATTCATCAGCTAGCGGCTTAAATGTATTTCTTAAGTGTTGTTATTTTTTGAGAAGA
>JAZQQM010000055.1:0-120197 GCA_045629045.1 Lachnospiraceae bacterium | reverse complement strand
AGATGGTATTTCCTGCGTACAGACAGCTGAAGGTGCTCTTAACGAAGTACATGATATGATTCAGCGTATCAATGAACTGTCAGTAAAGGGTGAAAACGGAACATTAACAACAGTTGACCGTGGATACATCAAAGCAGAAGTCCAGCAGTTACTTACTGAAATTGACAGAGTACGTGATACAACAACATTCAATGAGCAGAACTTACTTGACGGAACATTTACCGGTAAGGGATTGCAGGTTGGTGCAGAAGCTAATCAGCACATTAATATTTCTATTAAGAATATGGATGTAGCAACAGTATTTACAGCTGATTCTACAACAATCGGAAAATTCCGTGGAACAGCAGATGTATCATCATCAGACTTTGCTTCATTGAACAGAGTTACCAAGACAGCATTACAGGTTGTTTCATCACAAAGATCTGATCTTGGTGCTATCCAGAACAGACTTGAGCACACAGTAAATAACTTGGATAACGTAGTAGAGAACACGACATCAGCTGAATCTGCTATCCGTGATACAGATATGGCTACAGAGATGGTTAAGTTTGCTAACAACAATATCCTTGCTCAGGCAGGACAGGCAATGCTGGCACAGGCTAACCAGTCTAATCAGGGTGTACTTTCTCTTCTTTAATCCACATTAGTAATTAATATGTGATTTAGTACGTTGACAACTAAATATAGCGTCTGATTCTTATTCCTTGTATTTAAGTTCAACGTATTGATCTGATAAATTAACTATCAAAATTATTAAGCTGCAAGGATGCAGCGGAAAATTCAAGGAGGAAACAATATGGTAGTACAGCACAATTTACAGGCAATGAACTCTAACAGAATGTTGAATGTCAACACTCAGTCACAGGCAAGATCGACTGAGAAGTTATCTTCAGGTTACAAGATTAACCGTGCGGCAGATGATGCAGCAGGATTATCTATTTCCGAGAAGATGAGACGTCAGATCAGAGGTCTTACACAGGCATCTGCGAATGCAGAAGATGGTATTTCCTGCGTACAGACAGCTGAAGGTGCTCTTAATGAAGTACATGATATGATTCAGCGTATCAATGAACTGTCAGTAAAGGGTGAAAACGGAACATTAACAACAGTTGACCGCGGCTATATCAAATCAGAAGTACAGCAGTTACTTTCTGAAATTGACAGAGTACGTGATACAACAACATTCAACGAGCAGAACTTACTTGATGGTACATTTACCGGTAAGGGCTTACAGGTTGGAGCAGAAGCTAATCAGCACATCACGATTTCTATTAAGAATATGGATGTAGCAACAGTATTTACAGCTGATTCTACAACAATCGGAAAATTCCGTGGTACAGCAGATGTATCATCATCAGACTTTGCTTCATTGAACAGAGTTACCAAGACTGCATTACAGGTTGTGTCATCTCAGAGATCTGATCTTGGTGCTATCCAGAACAGACTTGAGCACACAATCAACAACTTAGATAACGTAGTTGAAAACACAACATCAGCTGAATCTGCTATCCGTGATACAGATATGGCTACTGAGATGGTTAAATTTGCTAACAACAATATCCTTGCTCAGGCAGGACAGGCAATGTTGGCACAGGCTAACCAGTCTAACCAGGGTGTACTTTCTTTATTAGGTTAATCTAGGGACTGACAACTTAATGATTTGTTAAGTGAATGAAAAAGGAGCGGGAAACGCATGATTCCCGCTCCTTTTTATGTTAAAAAAATTTTTTAATTTTTTTTAATTTAGGGGTAAAGTATTTTTGATACCGTCCGATATAGTAAGTGTAAACAACTTGTAGCAAACGGATTTGCTAATAACACTTTAATAAGGAAATTAGATCGGGAGCTACAGGGACGTGGCTGAGAATCAAGGAGGAAACTATTATGGTAGTAAAACACAATCTACAGGCAATGAATTCAAACAGAATGTTAAACGTTAACACTCAGTCACAGGCTAAGACAACTGAGAAGTTATCTTCAGGTTATAAGATTAACCGTGCAGCAGATGATGCAGCAGGACTTGCAATTTCCGAGAAGATGAGACGTCAGATCAGAGGCTTGGCTCAGGCATCAGCTAATGCGGAAGATGGTATTTCCTGCGTACAGACAGCTGAAGGTGCTCTTAATGAAGTACATGATATGTTACAGCGTATCAATGAGCTTTCTGTAAAGGGTGAAAACGGAACATTAACAACAGTTGACCGTGGTTATATTAAGTCAGAAGTACAGCAGCTCTTAAGCGAAATCGACAGAGTTCGTAATACTACAACATTCAACGAGCAGAGCTTACTTGATGGAACATTCACCAATAAGGGATTACAGGTTGGTGCAGAAGCTAATCAGCACATCAATATTTCTATTAAGAATATGAATGTATCAACAATCTATTCTGAAGATATAGATAAGATTGATGAAAAGTTCCGTGCTGACGGTGATATCGAAGCAAAGGATTTCGCATCATTGAACCAGGCTACTAAAAAAGCCCTTCAGATTGTATCAACACAAAGATCTGATCTTGGTGCTATCCAGAACAGACTTGAGCATACAATTAACAACTTAGACAACGTAGTTGAAAATACAACATCAGCTGAATCAGCAATTCGTGATACAGATATGGCTACTGAGATGGTTAAGTTTGCTAACGGCAACATCCTTGCTCAGGCAGGTCAGGCAATGTTATCACAGGCTAATCAGGCTAACCAGGGTGTACTTTCACTTCTCGGCTAATAGCCAACTTGAATAGTAAGTAAATATTAAGGGAGTTCGAAAGATTTTTCGAACTCCCTTTTTAAGTGTCTAAAATATAAAAACTATTCTGGGAAAACAACCTCAAGAATCTGTTTGATTCGATGCTCGTAAGTGTAATTCTCGAGAGTTTTGCGATAGCCGTTTTCGGCTATTTCTTTTCGCTCTTTTTCATGGGTGAGATAATAGTCAATTTTATCCATCATATCATCGAGATCTTCGTAATATGCATAATCTTCAAATGCAGTATAACAGTCATCAAAATCTGCCTGGTAATTGCTAAGGAGAAAGCCTCCGGACCCCATAATTTCGAAACATCGTAGGGGTATTCCCGTAGTGATGGAACGTAATGAGATGTTCATATTGATTTTAGCTGTCTTGTATATATACGGTGAACCTTCATAGCTTTCAATCGGACCGTGGTTTATACAATTGGGAAGAGAAAAATCCTTTTCGTAAGTGTATAAATCGAATTTATATTTTTCACCTATGCGGGTAAAGGCTTCCTTTCTTTCGAGCGAAGTGATGTATCGATTGATAACGTATTGCCCATAGACGAATTCCCTGGTTTCTACGGTGCCATTATCCGGGCCCATAGGAAGGTCTTGCTCCATATCATCCATAATTGCATCGGTTAAGGATTTTTCGACAACATCGACACCGTATACCTTTTTTTGAGCATCTATGAGACCCTCCAGATATCCTCGTGTATAGGGACTGATTCTGAACATTCGATTAAAGAAATTATGTTTTTCTTCGGAATATAATGAGCCTACGAATGCAATGTCGCTCTGATTATACCATTTGGTGGTTTTAAAATATGCAAAGTCATCATATCCGCCGATTCGCCTGACGTTGGCACACAAAGGAAGATAATATACGGTATTAATACCGCTGTTTTTTAATTTAGTGTATTCGGTTTTATCGAATAAGAATACATAATTGGTCGGATAAATGATAGTGTAGGAATACAAAAGAACAAGCGGATTATCATAAACCCATGCAACATATTTGGTTTCAGTGTCCTTGGCAACACGTGCTGCAATAGGAAAGTAGTTGAAACTAAATATAAAGTCGGGTTTTCTGTCCGTAACTAATTTTTTGAGTTTTTCTTCATATTCGGGATTGTTTTGGGGCGTCTCCTTGGGGAAATCCGATTTAATCAGAGTGTGCCCCATGTTGGTAAGTGCTTCGCACATATCGGGATATCCAAAACCATTCCATGTAAGTACTAGTATTTTCATAGAATAATCGTAACATAATCAAAGCAAATTGAGAATAATCTTGACTTAGAAATATTCTAATAACAGTAATTTATGATAAACTAATAGAGAAGTAATAAGAAGTAATTATTTAGGGAATTATAATGACTAAAATTTCAGTTTGTTCAATAGTTAAAAATGAATCAAAAAATATCGGCAAAATGCTGGATTCCGTATCTAAGTTCGGATTTGAGATTATTGTGGTAGATACGGGATCAAGTGATGATACAAAGAGCATAGCACTTAAATATACGGACAAAGTGTATGATTTTGAGTGGTGTGATGATTTTAGTGCTGCCAAAAATTATGCCGTATCTCTGGCTTCCAACAATTGGATTTTGTTCCTTGATGCCGATGAATGGATTGAATCCTTTAATAAAGATGATGTCGAATATTTCATTAGGAAATATCCCAACGCAGTAGGCAGTGTCTGGATGGATAATCTTACGGGAAGTCCTGAAAAACCGGGACCTATTTCAAGAATTCATATCGAAAGACTTTATGACAAGCGCCGCTTCCAATATGTGAGCCCCATTCATGAGATGCTTGCGCCCAAATACGGTAAAGATATGGAAAACTATATAGTTAATATAACGTTGGGGCACAGCGGTTATCAGATGGATGATGAAACACGTAAACGCAAGTCGGAACGTAATCTTAGTATGCTGATGAAGGAATATGCCAATGATTCGGATAACCCGTATTTGTGTTATCAGATAGGTAAAGCATATCAGATGGTGTACGATCATAAGAATGCATATGAGTATTTTGCTAAGGGAATGTCATATGAACCTGATGAAGAACTTGATTATGTTGATGCTATGAAACGCTGTATGAAAGAGGAATTTGCGGCACTTACCAAAGGCAGAATAAGTGTGATTATTCCTTGCTACAATGTGGAAAAGTGGGTTGGCAGATGCCTTGAATCGGTAGTAACACAGGATTTTGAACTTGAGAAAATCGAGATTATCTGTGTGGATGACTGTTCGACCGATTCAACTCTTGATGTGCTTAAGGAATGGGAATCCAAGTATTCGGAAAATATTATGCTTATTCCCCTTGAAGACAACGGTGGACTGGGAAGAGCACGAAATATCGGTATGTCATATGCTACCGGCGAGTGGCTTACATTTATAGATTCAGATGATTGGATTGAACCGGATTACCTTAGCAAAATGTATAATGTGGGCGTTTTGGATAATTATGACATGGTTGTCAGTAAGTATGTAAGAGACCCTTATGACGGAGATGTCAGTAAGAAATTTACTCAGGAACAAAGAAACTACGGTATTGAATATAACGCCGAAGGTAACGTTAATAACCGCAGTATGACAATTGATACAGATGATAAGCGTGAATTGTTTATCAGCTTACAGCCGGTAAAATATTCGGCATGCTATAGACTTATTAAGCGCGACTTTATGTTTGATAATGAACTGTATTTTCCGGAGGGTTGTGCTTATGAGGATACGGCATGGGGAAGCAGAGTCAGTCTGGTACTTAATAAGGTATATATTTTGGAAGAAAATTTGTACCATTATTTTATAAATAATAATTCCATAGTACTTACTAAAGACGAAGAATATCACCTGGATATGCTTGATGTTCAGGAATATAAGTGGAATGAATGGGTAGCCTGCGGAGCTTGGCCTAAATATAAAGAAGCTTTAATTTATGAGCATATTACATATTGTTATTTGGGATTTATGAAGGTTTTGGCCCTTAGGTTTACTAACCCGCCATATGAATTATTTATTACTTTAAAAGATTCGATTAATTCAAAATTCGGAGATTGCAGGAATAATAAGTATATTGTTGAATTGCTGCCGGAGTTTCATAAAGCGTTACTTGATATGCTTTATACGGATGTGGATGAAAACAGCTTTAAGGCTGTAATTGAGGCCATCAGAAAGCATGGGGGATTATAATTATCTAACAATAAAATCTCTTTGAACAAGTAATCTAGATTTTTAGTACATCGCGGATTACTTGCATATTTTGAAGAGGAATAGTTGTTTTGGTGGCTTCGTCAAGGTATTCGGGAGCATTGGTTGCCTGTTCAAACATTTCGTAAGCTTCCGGAACCATGCCGTTTCGCAAATAGATTAGGCCCATGAGGGTCAGAAAATCCGATAAACATTTGAATTCTTCATAGATGCCTTCGTAATCCAGGGCATCTTTTATTTTGCCTGTTTCCAACATGGCATAACCGTATTCTATAACTATTTCCCGGACATATCTAAGCCTTGGGTCAACATCGAATTCGAGAGCTTTGCCCAAGTATTCATAGGTACTTTCATAATCCTTGATGGCGCTAAAAGACTTGCCGATCTGGTAGTAAAGGTAGGGATCGTCAGGGGTTTCTTTAAGCATATCAAATAAAAGCGCATTATTTCGCATAGCCTTTGCTTTAATCTCTTCGGGAGTTCCCTGATATCCGTAATGTTCAATAGTTATAGGCAATGCTACCCGTGGAACGTCATATGGTGTAAGTTGCTCGTGGATGATGCCTTCGTAATGGAATTTTGATTTATTAAAGAAACGGGTTACAGTATCACTTACAATACTGTCTTTGCCGTCGACCGATATATGATTGTTAATTGAGATTACGCCCAGTGAATTGGGGCATTGTTTAACGAAACGGTCTATTGAAGTTACGTCAAAAGAAGATACGTATTCGTCACAGTCAAGAGTAAGAATATAAGGGTATTTAGCTAAAGAAAGCGCATAATTACGGGCTTGGCTAAAATCTCCGACCCAGTCGAAGTGATGGATTTGAGTCAGACATTTGCCTATATATTTTTCCGCAAGAACAAGAGTATCATCGGTAGAACCTGTGTCTACGAGAATGATTTCGTAGGGATAATTTCCCAGGGCTTTCATAATTGCGGATAAGAAATTGTCGATATGCTTTTGCTCGTTCTTGATTATTGTACAGATAGAAATAGGTGTCATGTTTATTTAAGCTCGCTAAGTCTGTCTTTTGCCTGTTTGAAGTTACCGCATCGCTCGTAATAGCTTATGGCATCGGCTTTGTTGCCGGCCATTTCATTAATAATTCCCATGTTGTATAGCGGAATATATGAGTTAGCCCCTTCGTTGTGTGCCACCGGGTGCATGGTTGCCTTAAGAAATTCGGTCATGGCTTTAAGATACTGGCCGCTACGCATATAGATAACTCCCATAAGGGTGATAAAATCAGCGCTTGTGGCAAATTCATCGTATATACTTTCCAGGGCAAGTGCCTCGTCAAAACGCTCCAGATGAACAAGTGCGTAACCGTAGGCAATTACCATCATTTGAACATATTCAAGCGACGGATCAACGTCATATTCAAGACCTTTGGAATAATAGTGGAGAGCCTTTTCGTCATCGAATCCGTTATAGCACTGTCCAAGCTGGAAATATGTGTAAGGGTCACCGCCGTTTTTGGCAAGGTCCTTTAGCAATAATTCTTCGTTACGCTTTGATTTGGCAAGCATATCTGCTTCGTTGCCCTGATATCCGGAATGTTCACATCGAATTCCGGTGTCAAATAGCGGTTCGCAGTTAGGCTTTTTAAGGGGTCTTACAGGGCGAAGCTGCTCGTGTATGGAGCCTTCGTAGTGCCATGACTTTTTATTAAAAAAGCGGTCCACTTCGTCAGTATAAACATTATCGTTATCGGAAGTTCCGAAATGGTTACGACGTGTGATGTAACCCAAGCATTCAACAGGCTTTTTCGTAAGGGCTTGAAGCTTGCCGACATCGATTGAACTTACCTCTTCGTCCGAATCAAGAACCAGAATCCAATCATGGGATGCCTTGGATATGGAAAAATTCCGGGCTGCGCTAAAATCATCAATCCATTCAAATGAATATATATGCTCCGTGTAGGAGCGCGCAATTTCAACACTATTGTCGGATGAACCTGTATCGACAATAATGATTTCAAAGCCATTATTTTTAACAGAATCCAGCACCCTGGGCAGGGTGCTGGATGAATTTTTAATAATCATGCAAAGAGAAATATTCATGACTTATCCTTATGAATTCTATCGTAGTATTCCTTATATCTGTAAACGGTACGTCTGCTAAAGGGCGTGGTTTCAATAATCAGCGGAATTGATTCGCCTGCTTCGTAGTGTTTAACAAAAACATCGTAGCACGCTTTCCATTTGTCATCGTGAACCTTTCGCCCGGCAGGCGTAATTTTCTCCAATTCTTGGATTCGTGCTTCCAAAATTTCTATTTTACTTTCCAATTCGGATATTTTATGTAATGCATCATTCAGATTATTAATTTGGGGGGACATATTTTGCTACCTAGTCCTTATTTTTTAATAATTTTTTTAGACGAGCTATTTCAGCATCTTTTTCGGCGATTATCTCTTTAGCGCGAGCTTCGCCCTCTTTAGCACGAGCTTCGCCCTCTCTGGCACGAGCTTCGCCCTCTCTGGCACGAAGTTCTTCTTCTTTAGCACGCGCTTCTTCTTCGCGAGCGAGCGCAGCATTTTCCTTTGCTTGCGCGACTTCGTATTCATACGTAGCAATATCGATTGAGTACCTGCGACGCATCTCACAGGCTTGAGCGACCTTTTCCTCTGCCGTAAGCTCCATTACAGTGCCGACAAAAGAAGAAATCATAGGATTGTCTTGCGCTATCATTTTAATTTCCTCCCAAGAAGAGGCGTTAAACATCCGTGCCCAATGATATAGACCGTTGGGATTGTTCTTATCCTCCGGAGCTGCGTTTTCAAGTTGATTTAATGATAACACTCTGATTTCGAATTTGCTACTATATTCTGTGTGTTTATCGGTATGCAGAAGCCTGTACTCCGAATAGAAATCTCCTGTATATCTGGGGTCGTCGGGCTTAAATAAGTCATGGCCTAAAATCCCTATTTGGATACAAGGCTTAATTTGAAGATACGCACCACCGCTTTTTAACTGGTCGAAATTCCTGCATAAATAAGTTATTGATCGTTCGGGCCAAAAATCTTGATAACGTGACTGAATCTCAATGTTAATCAGTTCAGAATTGTTAAGTTCCAGGTTGATGTCAAGAATACATTCTTTGTCGGTTAATTCTTTTCCGGGCTCTATGGGATTAAGAATTGTTATTGCGGTTATTGCATCAGTGTCGATGCGCAGAAGAGCAGCCAAAAGTCCTCTTAATGCATATAGGTCTTTTTGAAAACCATATTTGGACAAAAAATCATTCATTAACGTGTACTTCATCTGCCCGGTGTACTGTTCGTTAAGAAGTTGCAAATGTTTGGGATCTGTAATGTAGGGTGTGTTAATATCCATTGTGTACCTCCTTGTGTCAAAATAATATAGACACATAATACGTCACTACAAAAGCGGTGTCAATATAAAAGTGACACAAAAGAAAAATTACGATAATATAGTGCGATAATTCGTTGTATTAGGTATAATACTTAGTAGTAAAAAGAGGATATTCTGCAAGACAGGAGGTATTGAATGAAGGATTTTACGGGATTCAAAAGAGGAATTAATCTTGGCGGCTGGCTGTCTCAGTGTGGTAATGATTATAATGAAAATCGTTACAGCACATATATTACCGAAGAAGATATTAAGACAATCGCCGGCTGGGGACTTGACCATGTGCGCCTGCCCATTGATTACAATGTAATTCAGAATGAGGACGGAAGCTTCGTTGAAGCAGGTTTTAAGCATGTGGATGATGCTGTGGCATGGACCGAAAAGTATGGCTTAAACATAATTCTTGATATTCATAAGGCTAAAGGCTATGTGTTTGATGACAAGAATTATTGCAGCTTCTTTACGGATGCGCCCACACAGGAAATATTTATATCTTTGTGGAAAGAGATAGCAAAGCGCTACGGCGAAAAGAAGAATATCGTATTTGAACTGCTTAACGAGGTTACAAATAAGGAATTTGCAGAGCCCTGGAATGAAATAATAAGCAGAACAATTCCTGCTATTCGTGAAATTGCACCGACTACGAGAATTATTGTGGGAGGTATTTATAACAACAGTATTTACGGCCTGACGCTTCTTGATAAGCCCTATGATGAGAATGTTGTATTTACATTCCATTGCTACAGCCCACTGGTATTTACTCATCAGAAAGCCGGCTGGGTAGAGGGTATGCCTTCGGATTATGAGTGTAAGTTCCCTATTCGCGCCGACATAATGCGAAAAGAGTCATTCGAAATTTTCGGACGTGATTTCGATGACGAGTTCAAAGATATGGGCGATAAGATGATGGACGAAAGCTATTTTGAAAGCATGTTCGTGGATGCGATTGCAGTATCCGAGAAGTATGATGTGCCGCTATATTGCGGTGAATACGGAGTTATCGATCAGGCTGATACCGAAAGCACGGTAGCCTGGTATGAAGCTATTCATAAGGCGATGGTTGATTGCAACATTTCACGTGCTGCATGGACATACAAGCTTATGGATTTCGGTCTTACTCAGGAGCACTTGGCAGGGGTTAAGGACAGGATTTTGGAGCTGCTGTAACTTAGTATAGATTTAGGAAAGTTATTTAGAGAGTAGATTTAATGGTTAATTTGGAACGTCTTGCAGGTGAAACCGCAAGAGATTATGCATTCAGAGTAATTAAAGATAACGTAGTTTCGCTGGAACTTAAGCCGGGAACCCTGGTTTCGGAAAACGAAATAGCGATGGAGCTTGGAATAAGCCGAACTCCTGTAAGAGAAGCTATCATAGATCTGGCCAAGGTATCGGTTATTGAAATCCTGCCTCAGCGCGGTTCCTATGTAGCACTTATTGATCCTAAGATGGTTGAAGAATCAAGATTTCTGCGACATGTATTGGATCGTGCCGTTATTAAGGTGGCATGCGAACGTGCCGGCGAAGACGATTTGGCAGAACTTGAAGAAAATGTTCATCTTCAGGAATTCTATCTTGAAAAGGATAATCCGTCGAAAATCTACGAACTGGATAATGAGTTTCATTACCTTATTTACAAGGCGGCGGACAAATCAACCATTTACGATATGCGCTCCACAATGATGATTCACTTCGACCGTGTAAGAACCCTGTCTGTTGCTGCGGTCAAAGATATGAAAATCGTATCAGACCACCGCGGAATGCTGGAGGCAATCAAGGCAAAAGATCAGGACGAGGCTGTACGATTGGTAGACAAGCACTTATCAAGATATCAGGTTGATGAAGCAATGATTGAGGAGCAGTATCCGGAGTATTTTATATAAGTATGCTAATCTAAACAAAACCACGGAGTGAAAAACAACAAAACTACGGAACGAAAAGTAACAAAAACACGGAATGCGCATTGACTCTTTTTATATAAGCTTCTATAATTTAAAACAACATAGGAGGATTCGGTCATGAAAATGGATGATTATTTACCTCGAATTGTAGACAAGCAATTGGAATTGAAATTAAGAGCATTTGGCGCAACACACATTGTTGGTCCTAAGTGGTGTGGGAAAACCACTACAGCAGAACAGTTTGCAAAAAGTTCAATTAAATTGCAGAAAGATCCAAATAAAGAGGCTTTAATCAGAACTGCAGAAATAAATCCTGTTGCTCTTTTGCGTGGCGAAACGCCTAGGCTAATTGATGAGTGGCAGGATGCTCCAAATATATGGGATGCTGTACGTTCTTACTGTGATGATAACAGAGGACGAGGCCATTTTATATTGACAGGATCAACTTCAAAGAGAGTATCAACATCACATACCGGAACAGGAAGAATTTCAAAACTTAAGATGTATCCGATGAGCTTATATGAGTCAGGAGAATCTAATGGTTCCGTTTCTATAATGGACCTTTTTGATGGAAAAGAGAATCTTGAAGAAGGTTGTTCTTCGACCCTTAGCATAGAACAATTGATTTTTGCTGCATGCCGAGGCGGTTGGCCGGAGAGCATTTTGTTTGATGACAGAGAGGCACAGCTTGCTATTCCCAAAGATTATTATCAACAGATATATGAAGAAGATATATTCAAGGTTGATGAGGTAAAGCGTAGCAGTACAACAATGAAGGCAATTATTAATTCTTATGCTCGCAATATATCAACATTGGCTAAAACATCTAATATTATGGCTGATGTAAAAGCAACAAATAGCATTTCGGATAAAACTCTAAGTGATTATATTGATGTACTGGAAAAATTATTTATTGTAGACGATTTATCCGGATGGTGTCCTGCGATAAGATCAGCAAGTGCTATGCGAAATGGAAAGAAAAGAGAGTTTGTTGATCCTTCTATTGTGGTAGCAGCACTAGGAGTATCTCCGGAATATTTTGATTTAGATTTAAAGACATTTGGATTTGTTTTTGAGTGTCTGTGTATAAGAGATTTACGAGTGTACTCATCAGCGCATAATGGTCAAATGTCATATTATCATGACAGATATGGCTTAGAGGCAGATGGGGTGCTTCACCTAGATGATGGTAGGTATGCTCTTTTAGAATTCAAACTGGGAAGTAGAGAAATCGAAGAGGGTGCAGGGCATCTTTGTGAAATTGAATCATTGATTAAGCAACATAATGAAACAGAAAAACAGGTCCCAATCAGACTTCCTGATTTGAAAATTGTTGTTACCGGAACACAATACGGCTATAGAAGACCAGATGGTGTATATGTTGTTCCGATAGGGTGCCTGAAAGATTAGCATCCAAATCCTACGATTCTATGCAAAAAATCCAGATGTGACATTACGATTTTATGCATTTTGAGTTAAAATGGTATTACAATTTTATACACAGAGGTATCGCCGCATTATATGGTGATGTTTAGGGGGATATATATGAAAAAAGTAATTACTTATGGAACATTTGATTTGTTTCATGAAGGCCATTATAAGATATTGGAACGTGCTAAGGCATTAGGAGACTATCTTATTGTTGGGGTTACAACAGAGCACTTCGATGAAGAGAGAGGAAAACTTAATCTTGTCGACTCAATTATGGAGCGAATTGAAAATGTTAAAAGGACAGGATTCGCAGATATGATTATTGTAGAGGATCATGAGGGCCAAAAGATAGAAGATATCCAAAAATACGGTGTTGATATCTTTACAGTTGGGTCAGATTGGACCGGACGTTTTGATTATCTTAAGTCATTTTGTCAGGTCGTATATTTGAAGCGAACACCCGACATTTCTTCCACTATTCTTCGCGAACAGAATGCTTCAATTGTTAGATTAGGTGTAGTTGGAACAGGCCGTATTGCACCTAGGTTTATAGCGGAATCAAAATTCGTTTCCGGCGTATATGTTGACGGTGTATATAATCCGCATATTCAAAGTGCAGAATCTTTTGAACATATGTATGATATCAAAGGTTACTCAGGGGAGTTCGGCGATTTTTTGGATAACATGGATGCAATCTATATAGCTACTCCGCATGAATATCATTACACATATGCCAAGCAAGCTATCCTAAAAGGAAAGCATGTCCTTTGCGAAAAACCGTTAGTACTTACAAAGGCTGATGCCGAGGAGTTGTTTGCGCTTGCAGCTGAAAAACATGTAATTCTGATGGAGGGAATTAAAACTGCATATTGCCCTGGATTTGCTCAATTGATTAATATTGTCAAGAGTGGAAGAATAGGTGAAATAACGGACGTTGAAGCGTGTTTCTCGCGACTCTCTGATGCTACTGTACGTGAGATGATAGATCCTGAATATGGTGGTGCTTATCTGGAATTTGGAAGCTATTCGATGCTGCCTATTATCAAATTGCTTGGAACTGATTTTGAGGATGTTCAAATAGACAGTATTTTGGCGCCTAGTGGTGTGGATGGATATACTAAAATTCATCTTAGATATAAGAGAGCATTGGCACTTGCCAAAGCCGGTGTTGCAGCTAAATCGGAAGGCCAATTGGTTATTGCAGGTACTAAAGGATATATTTTGGCAGAGTCTCCTTGGTGGCTTACCCGTAAATTTGAAGTAAGATATGAAGACCCCAATCAGGTTGAAAGATTTACTCCTAAATTCTTGGGTGATGGATTGCGTTATGAAATAAGCGAGTTTATATCAAAAATAAATGGCAAGGCCCTGCATGATTTCAAGTTGACTAAAGAAGAATCTATTGCTATGGCTGATATTGTAGAGCGATTCATGAAAGCTAGAAAGAAGATGCAAATTGAGTTCCATGAGCAGAATCGTTCTGCCGGAATGAAAATTTGGGCACATAGAGGATGCTCGAATCAATATCCTGAGAATACGCTTGAGGCATTTAAAGCTGCTTGCGAATTGGACGGTCTTACCGGAATAGAGATGGATACACAATTAACTAAGGATGGTGAGGTCGTAGTATTCCATGATGAAACTTTGAATCGATTGATGGAGGCTGAAGGGGCATTAAGAGATTTTTCTTTTGAAGAGCTTCGGAAGATTAAGTTTAAAAATGCACCTAATGCTTATATTCCAACGTTGGCTGAGTTCTTGGCCTTGGTTAAGCCGTATTGTGAATCAAAGGGATTGCTTATTAACATTGAACTGAAGAATGGAAGAGTAGATTATCCAGGAATGGAAGAAAAGGTACTTGAAAAGGTATCTGAATTTGGACTACAAAAGAGTGTTGTTTATTCTTCTTTTAATGGGAATTCAATATTGAAGATAAAGAGCATTGATAAATCTGCAAAAGTTGGATATCTGGCATATGAAATGAAAGATTGTGAACGATTTGTTCAGAATAATGACGGAATGGTTGAGGCATATCACCCATGTATAGATACGGTATCTACACCATATGTTAACCCGAAACATCTTCCTGTCAGAGCTTGGAATTCTCAAGAACCTTTCTTTAAGGTTAAGAAGGCCGCTCCTATCTTTGACTTGAAAGAGTTGAAAGGATATGGGGTAACGGATATCTTCACCAATTATCCTGAAAAGTATTTGGGAAATTAACGGAAAACTGTTAATTCTTGAGCAAAATCAGCCGAAATACTAATCAGGTGCATGGAGGCAAAAATAGTATGTTGCAGGAGCATCGAAAGGTGCTCCTTTTTAGTTGAAGAGGAAATATTTATGAATTATGCAATAATATTGGCAGCTGGAGTCGGACAGAGAATGAGAAATGGTGGAATGCCAAAACAATTCGTAAAATTAATGGGAAAACCGATTGTTGTTTATACTTTGGATAAGTTTGAACAAAATGAGGACATTGATAAGATTGTGGTGGTTTGCCATGGAGATTATGTTGAACATATGACCAACATACTTAAGGAATACAATATTGGAAAAGTGGCCAAGATTGTGGTCGGCGGAAGTGACAGACAGGCCAGTTTGGTTAAAGGATTGGAAACAATCAGAGATATTGGCGGCTTAGATGATGACATTGTGGTTATTCATGACGGTGTTAGACCATTGGTAAGTAACAATACAATTTATGAAAATGTTCGCATAGCAAAGCAAAGTGGTTGTGCGGTTACAGTTCATCCTGTTACGGAGAGTGTGTTGATTACAGAAAAAGAATTTGCATCAATAGAAAGTTTTCAGAAGCGTGCTGCCACATATTCTATGACGTCTCCCCAAACGTTTCATCTAGGAAAAATTATATCGGCATATCAAAATTATGATTTTCGGGAAAATAGTGAACTGCCGCTATTGGATGCTGCTATGGTTTATGCAAATGGCGGTGAAAAGGTAAGCTTAGTAAAAGAGCAAGGTGCCAATATAAAGATTACTACTCCAGAAGACTATTATGTTTTAAAAGCGATGCTTGAATTGGAAGAGAATAAATATGTATTTGGATTATAGGTGAATTATGGTAGAACAGAGAGATTTAAATATTATTTTTAATAACCCTATTGAATGGGAAAAATTTAGAAATAAGACAGTTCTTGTTACAGGGGCAACAGGAAGACTTGGGATGTATATTGTCGAGTCGTTGATTAAGGCGGATATTGATTGGGATTTGAACATGAATATTGTTGCCTTAGCCAGAAGCGGAGAGAAACTCAAATCTACCTTTAGGAATGAACTTCGCCTTCCTAATCTTTTTACTATGGTTCAGGATATTTCGGAACCAATAAATTATTCTAAAGATATTCATTTCATTTTTCACACAGCCGGAGCGGCAAGCCCGAGTGATTTTACCCAAGATCCGGTCGGAACCTTATGGGGTCATGTTCAAGGGACAAGAAACGTTTTGGAACTGGCTAGGACACATAATACTGAAAAGGTTCTTTATGTATCAACAGTTGAAACATATGGTGAATGGAAATCAGAAGATGGAATAAAAGAAGACGATTGCGGAATCATGAAGTGCGATAACGCACGTGCTTGTTATCCGGAAGCAAAGCGACTTTGTGAAACTATGTTGGCAAGCTATAAGGCACAATATGGGGTGGACTATGTTGGGGTTAGATTATGCCATACTTTTGGACCGGGTATAGTGTTAAATGATGGTAGAGCTTTTGCTGAATTTATTAATAATGTTATTGAAGGTACAGATATAGTTCTTCACTCTGACGGCAGCGCTACCAGAACATATACATATGTTGCTGATGCTATTGGTGCTATGCTTTTAGCACTGACTAAGGGGAAGAAAGACTATTATAATATTGCTAATTTGGACAATTTGATTTCAATCAGAGACTTGGCTCAGTTAATAGCTTCTCTCGATCCCAAAAATAAGGTATGTGTAAAATATGATGACAAGATGAATTCAAATCTGAAGTATCTTCCATTTAAACTTGGAATAATGAATGTTGATAGAATTATGTCTATAGGATGGAGGCCTCAAGTTGGGTTGGAGGATGCTTTTAGATATACTTTAGAATCATTTTTGCAAAGGAAATAAGATGACTTCTACAGAAGAAAAATATGTTAGAAGACGGATATGGAAAAGCAGGATACAAAGTATTCCGTTCTATATATGCCGAATATTGCCAATAACTAAAAATAAAATAGTGTTTTGCTGCATCGAGGGAACGACGGGTTACAGTTGCAATCCCAAATATATTGCCGAAGAAATAATAAGACAAAACAATACAAATAGTGAAAGAACGTTTGAATTGGTATGGTTGGTGAATGATATTTCAAAGAGTTTTCCTGCAGAAATTAAGGCGGTAAAGAACACTTTATGGAACAGGGCATACCAGCTTTCTACTGCAAAATACTGGATAGATAATAGCCGCAAACAGTTGGAATGTCGTAAAAGGAAGAGGCAGATATATATTCAGACTTGGCACGCAAAACTGGGGTTTAAACCCACTTGTCTTGACAGGGGCGCTTCTTTTTCAAAAATAGCATATCTTGTAAGCAAACATGATTCTGATATGGTTGATTATTGGCTTTCTAATTCTGATTGGTATGATAAAACACTTAAGACAGGTTCGCTGTATGAAGGAAAAGTATTAAGAACCGGAACACCAAGATGTGACATTTTGGTTAAGGCTAAAAATGATAAGGAATATAAAGATTCGGCAAAACGGAAAATATGTAAAAATTATTCTATGGATTACGAGAATATTGATGATGTTCATTTTCTCATGTATGCACCAACCTTTAGAGGAGGGAGTCAGGGAGTAGATAGAAAACTGAAAGAAGAAAGGCATTTCCCGAATTTTGAAATATTAAAATCTAGTCTTGAAAGAAAGTTTGGGGGAACTTGGTATATATTCCTTCGCCTTCATCCCCAATTGGTTGCTCGCGGATTAGATAATGTCTCGGAGAAAGACATAGTTGATATAAGTAAGATTGATGATATGTATGAAATACTTGCTGCTTGTGATGCCTTTATGACAGATTATTCAAGCGCTGCGTTTGATGCGATGATTATGGAAATTCCTATATTCTTGTATTGTGATGATTATGAAGAGTATGAGGAAGAACGTGGTAAACTGTTATGGAATATGAAAGAATTACCGTTTGTGTTTGCTGAGAATAATTCTGAACTGATATCAAAAGTTGAAAGGTTTGAGAAGGAATATTATTTGAAGGCCTTAACTAGATTTAATAAAGAGACGGTAATTGAAGAATGCGGAAATGCATCTGAGGAGGTAAGAAAAATTATTAATACAATCGAGATTTAATCTATTAAGTAAAATACATTAACTAGAACGCAAGAAATAAAGAAGATTATTGAGAAGGGATTAGATTTATGAAAAAAGTACAATTTTTATCCATATGGTGAGGTGGGACTGGAGTGATAACGAAATCCGAGAACGATACTAAGATTTATATTTACCAATAGATGAGTTTATATTTAAGTATTTATCAAATGATTAACAGGTGCCGAAATGACAGAAAAGTGGTTTGTTTTAGAAAAAGAATATTGGGAAAAAATTGACAGAATAATAATTTTTGGATATGGACGGCAAGGGAAAAAAGCATTAGAAACCCTAAGGGGTGATTTTTATGTTGAAAGAATAATAGAAAACAATCCAAACACATATGGAATGAATGAAGACGAGACTGTTATCTGTGGACCAGATTATCTTATTAATAATCGGAATACAAAAATAGTAGTTACTGTAATTGAACGATATTACAATGACATTTCATGTCAATTACAGCAGTTAGGATATAAAGAGAATATTGATTATGTCTCCTATCAAATATTTATTACAGAGTGGTATTATCGTTTTAAAAACAAACTATACATCCCAAAAACTGATTTGCCCATAACTTCTTTTTGCAGTTTGAATTGTGAAAAATGTCATATTTATATTCCTTATTGGAAAAAAAGAGAACATTATGAATGGGAAAAAATAAAGAGTACTTTAGATTTGTTTTTTGAAAATGTTGATTACGTATTTGACATGGATGTATTAGGAGGAGAACCATTTCTGCATCCTAATATTGATCAGATAATATTATATATTGGTGAACACTATAGGAACAAAGTAGGATATTTTGGCCTAATTACCAACGGCACTATTATTCCAAACGACAATACGATTAAACTATTGGCTAATAATAATGTTTGTGTTTCAATAAGTGATTATGAACTTTCAAGAGAATACACCCAAAAAGTCGATACACTTTGTGAAGTATTAGCGAGGAATGGGATTCGATTTTTTCGTAATTCTAGTATTAAGTGGTTTGACTTTGGACACCCTTGTGATGAACCTCGATTTGAAGGCAATAAGGCGGCACAACATATGAAATTATGCAATAGCATTTATCATGTTATAAATGATGAAAAATACTATGCGTGTGGTACGGCTTGGGCAGCTCAAAGAAGCGGACTATTCCCTGAGAGTGATTATGGTTATGTTGATTTGAGAAAGGATGATCGTGAGAATATTAGAAAATCAATATTGGCGTGTACTATGTTAAAAGTTAAGAATGATTATTTGGAATTTTGCCAAATATGTGGTGGCTTTGGTGTTGATAATAAGTCATGTGTGCCAACAGCTAAACAACTGTAATGATGAGGTAATAGCTTGGAAAAAGTATTAGATTTGTTAAATGATGAATTATCAAAGAAGATATATATAAATAGAATCGCTTATAATGCAGGTGATATAGATTCATTTGAAAATATTTTAGCTGATGTTTATGGTGGCTCGGAACTTATTGATTTTATGAATAAGTATAAGAAATTATATGTATTTGGAGCTGGAATATTAGGTAGAGAGTTTGTAAATACATATATTGGTGGACGGAGAAACCTTGTCGCGTATATCGATAACAAAAAGAATGGATGTGTTATTGATGGCTTGAAGGTTCTTTCTCCAGAGGAACTAGAAATAAATGATGATGGAATAATTGTTGTAAATAAATATCATACCAAAGAAATTATCTCGCAATTGCATAGAAAAGGGATTGCTGATAGTCATATTTTTGATTTTTCAAAATACCAATTAGTTTTGAATCAAAGACAATATTTTGATACAGATTTTGTAGATGATAATATTGAGGGATTTGTTGACTGTGGTGCTTTGGATGGCAAGTCCTCGATTAATGCATTGTATAGATGGAGTAAAATAAAAAGAATATGGGCATTTGAACCTGATAGTATAAATGCAAAAAAATGTGCAGCAGTATTAGACAATCTATGTAAAGAAACGAAAGTGATTCACAAAGCGTTATGGTCTTGTGATACCATTTTGAAATTTAATGAAGAAGCTAATGGCATGAGTGGCATAAATGAGAATGGACAGGTTTCAGTTTCGACTACAACATTAGATAAGGAAATACCCAGTGATGATAATCTGTTTATTAAAATGGATATAGAGGGGGCTGAAATAGAAGCATTAAAAGGTGCGGAGAATATTATTAGCTCATGTAAGCCAAAGTTGGCAATTTGTATTTATCATAAACCTGAAGACATATATAATGTGCCCGAATTGTTATTGTCTTTCAATCCGAATTATAGATTTTATATACGACATTATTCGTTAACAAGTATGGAAACTGTTTTATATGCAGTTTGATGGGAGACTTTATGAAATTAAGTATTATTATTCCAGTATACAATGTTGAACAGTATATAGAAAAATGCATACAGAGTGTTGTAGGACAAACATATACGAATCTCGAGATTATAGTGATAGATGATGGATCTACAGATAATAGTCTTTCAATTATTAAAGAAATGAAAAAAACAGACAATAGAATCGTTGTTGTTGAGAAAGAGAATGGGGGACAATTGAGTGCCAGAAAAGCAGGTATACAAGTGGCTACAGGGGATTACATTGTCAGTGTAGATGCAGATGATTGGATTGAAGAAGATAGATTTGAGATTTTGGTAGAAAATGGTTTGACTGATAACCCTGATATGTGCTACATGGTTGGCATGCAAAAAGATTATGTCGATAGAACAGTATATCAGCAAAATGATGATAGTATCATTGGTAAATATACGGATGATGAGATAATAACAACACTTATGGAATATCCGGTCGGAGCGAATGATTTCTTATATAGGAGAATGGAGTTTTCTCATTGGTCGTGGGGCGTGCGAAGAGAAATATATAGGGACAATATTTTGGGAATAGATGAAAACATCAGACGGGTAGAAGATTTTATTTCTATTTTCTCATGTATTTTATCAAGTAAAAAAATAAATTGTATACACAATGATGGGTATCATTATGTACAACGAGAAGGGTCAATAAACACTAGAAAAAAGAACTGGGATGAAAAGCATTCAAAGTTGTATTATTCTCAAATGAAAAAAATTCTGGAGAAGAATGTAGACAAACAAACAAGAGAAGTTATGAGGGTGGCTACACAATATTGCTATCATAATGCTTTTCTGACAAATTATAAAGTAATAAATGATTATTATTCAGACTATTTGTTTCCTTATCCGGATGTAAGAAAGGGAAGCAGAATAGTAATATATGGTGCGGGAAATATTGGAGTGGAAATTATTAACGCAATAATTCAAACAAAAGAGTATGAGATTGTTGCATGGGTAGATAAATATGCAAAGTATAATCCAAGAAGTGAATGCAAAATTGAATCTGTCGATGCAATTATAGGAAGGGATTACGAATATCTTGTTATAGCTATTTTGGTGTCGCAAATTGCCCGAGAAGTTAAAAAGGAATTGATAGGAATGAATGTTCCTGAGTGTAAAATAAAGTTAATGCAAAGCGATATAATGAATGCTGAGGATTTAGAAAAAATGTTAGGATAAACTTTAATATGTTCGTACATATTAACTTTATTTCTGTTTTATGAAAAAATATATTCCGTTTCTTTATGTTATTGTTGCTTTAAAAGGAGTTATTAATGTTAACAGACTATATGTTAGTAAGGCGGAACTATATAGAACTTATTTGTTCATAAATTAACTTATACTTTTGGCAAAGCTAAAAGCATCTGCAGAAGAGGTTGCGTAGCAAGAAAAACGTATAGAAAAGGTAAAAGGGTAAAAGATGATTTCGATTATTATGCCACTTTATAACGCAGAAAAATATCTCGAGGAGGCGCTTGATAGTATATTGGGACAGACTTTTTCAGACTATGAGTTAATCTGTATTAATGATGCGTCTACGGATAATACGTTAAGAATTATAGAAAAATATATAACTTTAGATAATAGAATTGTATACCATTCAAACGAAAATAGAAAAGGGGCTGCATATTCTAGGAATTTAGGGATTCAAATGTCCAAAGGAGATTATCTGTGTTTTTTGGATGGTGATGATATTTTTGACCAAGAGATGTTGTATTTGGCGAATAAATGTGCCAGTGAAAATGATTTGGACGTGGTTTTGTTTGAGGCAATGCATGTCAGAACAGAAGACATATATATAAAGAAAACAATAAAGAGGAGCGAGAATTTTAAAAAGAAATATTATAGAAATAGTTTCAATTTTGATGTTATTGATTATGAAGATGTTCTTTTATGGAACAATAGTCCGTGTAACAAATTGTTTCGACGAGAGTTTATAAAAAAGAATAAAATTGAGTTTCAATCGTTGCCAAGTTCAAATGATGTATTCTTTGTTGAAATGGCATTTGTATATGCAGAACGGATGCGGTTTCTTGATGATGAAAGAGTTATGGTTTATGCAAGAGACCATGATGTGTCAACGCGTATATCATTTTCGAGAGATCCGTTTTGCACATTCGAAGTGGCTCGAAAACTGTTGAAAGAGTTATTTGTACGAGGCGGAACAGATGATATGCTGCGCTATGCGTATTTAAAAATGTTTTTTGGATTAATTGACGGATTAAAAAAATGCAAAGATGAGGAGAAACGAAAATCTTTTTATTCAATGTTAAATACCGAAGGTATAGACAATCTTATAGAAATTAACACCTGGATTATTGGAAATGATGAAATATTAGATTTGTATTTAAAATTTAAAGAAAGCGAATATGAATCAAGATGGTTTGATGAATTCAATATTTTAGATTACAAATTTGAGAAGATGGATCCAAGTTTTTTTGACAAACTGATTGGAAATAATACTGTTATTTGGGGAATTGGTAATTATGGGATGGCTCTGTTAAGATATTTTAACAAAAGAAATCTTAAAGTGGAAAGTGTTGTAGATAGAGATGCAAATAAGATAGGAAAAATTATTGGTGGATATATAGTAGGTGATGCATATGAATATGATTATGCTAATACCAATATTATTATTGTTTCATCTAATAAAGTGTATAGGGATGCCTTACAATATTTGGAAAAGTATAATGTAACAATTATTAGTTTATGTGAAGTGATGAATATATAGATTATGAAGAGGATAGATAACAAAGTAGGATAGAAATTTATGCATCCAATTATTAGTTTCGCAATAGCTTCGTACAACAGATGTGACTTAACATATAAATTGGTTTTAGACTTGTTAAGTAGTAGTGATGAAAGAATAGAAGTTTTAGTTGTAGACGACGCTTCTTCTGACGAAACCTTAGATAAGCTTAAGGGAATAGAGGATCAAAGATTAAGAGTTTATAGACATACAGAAAATCTAGGGCCTAAAATGACTTGGTTTGATGTATATGAGCAAGCTCAAGGTGAATGGATTTTCTGCAATAACGATAGAGATGTTATTAAGGTGGATTATATAGATAACCTTATAAACACGCTCGAAATACTAGAAAAGAAAAATGTTGGATTTGCTGTTGCCGGTGAGAAATGGAATGCTGAAAGTACGAAGGATTATAAAATATTCAAAGAAGGTATAGATACTATCGCAGAATTTGGAATAAGAGGGCAACATCCATCTGGGCAGATATTTAGGAGAAAGTGTTGGTTAGAAATTGACAATAGAATAGTATATTTTTCGGAAGATAAATATGGAATATATCCACATGGTTTTATTGAGGCAATAATTGGGAACAGATACTGTGGAGCTTACATATTTTTTGATATTTGCGATAAAGAACACTATACAGAGCGAATGCGGTGGATGTACCCAAGCGGTGTATATAAAGAGCATGGTAAGGAATACTTTTTGCCATCTCAAAAGTATTCATTATTGGAATTATTAGTAGATAATGTTGAATTGGTTGATAAACGAAATTTTACGATAGATTTAATATTGAAGAGATATGTCAGATGGTTTAAGGAAGCGACTGTTAATTATTATTGGACAATGAATGATAGTATAATAAGACGTCGTTATGGATATGAAAATGAATGCGTATCTTTGGATGATATTAAGATGTCTGGGGAGAATTTTGTTAAAAACTTTAGAAACTATATCAGAAATAAGAAATATGCATGGATAGATAACACTTTTTGGAATGGACTAAAAGAAATAGAAAAGCGTTGTTGTGACGATTTAGAAGATTGGTTATTTTTTAAGAAATATGAAACCCCGGTTTATGATAATGATAACGTTATACTATTTGGCGCAGGCAGACGCGGGATAAAAGCAATAACTAGTGGAATAAACCCTAAAGGAATTTGTGATAATAGCCCTGAACAGATTGGCAAACAGATGTGTGGATTAACGATAAAATCGTTAGAAGAGTGTGAAATAATGTATGATTCAAACACTGTTTTTCTCATCACACCAATAGATATGGAAGCAGTTATTTTTATAGCAAAACAACTTACAGAAAAAGGATACAGGTACAAATTTTTTTAATAAAGTGTTAGAAAAAGTGGATGAGGGAATAAAGAATGAAAAAAGATAAACTTCCTAAAATAGTAACTATGTACTTGCCACAATATCACAAGACAAAAGAGAATGATGAGTGGTGGGGAGATGGATTTACGGATTGGATGACAGTAAAAGGTGCAAATAGATTGTTTGATGAGCATATTCAACCTGTAATTCCTTATGGTGAATATTATTATGATTTATCTAAAAAATCGACATTCATTTGGCAAGTGGAACAGATGAAGAAATATGGTGTATATGGTCAATGCTTTTATCATTACTATTTTGAAAATGGAAAACTGGTTTTAAATCAACCTGTTGAAAATTTACTAAAATGGAAAGAGATTAATATGCCATTTTGTTTCTGCTGGGCAAATGAATCTTGGATTCGGTCTTGGGAGAGTGCAACAGAGGGGAATGTATGGACACATAAATATGAAAACGAAAACAAAAGCGATGGAGTTCTGTTGAATCAGGATTACGGATATGAAGAAGATTGGATAAAGCACTATAACTATTTACAACAATTTTTTTTGGATGATAGATATATCAAAATAGATGGTAAACCGGTTTTCATTATCTATAAACCTGATAAGATTGATTGTTTTTCGGAAATGATTGCATTATGGCGCCAATTAGCACAAGGAGATGGATTCAAGGATTTATTTATCATTGGAACAAATTCTGTAAGACAAGATATTACAGAGGTTGTGGATGCAAATTATTACCATGAACCGTTGCGTACCAATAGAATCATTTCTTTACGTGAAAGAGGTATGAATTATCCGGTACTAAATAGTTATGATACCGTTTGGAATGTTATCCTATCAAATAAAATGTGCGAGGAAAAAACTTTTTACGGAGGGTTTGTTGGGTACGATGATACTCCTAGACATAATACTAAGGGAACTGTAATTTGGGGAGCAAACCCTGACAAATTTGAGTTCTATTTAGCAAATTTAATAGCTAGGAATGTGACGGCAGGAAATGAAATAGTCTTTATTAATGCATGGAATGAGTGGGGGGAAGGTATGCACCTTGAACCAGATACAATATATGCGTTTAAGTATTTAGAGGCCATCCCGAAAGCAATTAATGATGCAGATTCTTATATTGATCGATACCGCTTTATGGAGAAATATGGTTTATCTGGTTATGCAGATGAGATGAAGAAACGAGTTGATATATTACGTCAGAATAGGAGATTATTTGAATTATGGATGTGCTGTAGAGAACATAATATAAACATATTGGCACCGCTTGCTGAGTCAAATGTTAATAAGATGGTGATATATGGATGTGGAACTACATGTAAGCACCTTATTGAGGATGTTAAGGCAAGCAAAATTAAAGTGGAATATGGTATTGACAGAAAAAAAATCACGGAAGATTTTGGGTTCCCCATAATAACAATAGAAGAGGTGGAGACAACGGATGTAGATGTCGTGGTAGTAGCAGTATTACAAGATGATAGACAAGTTGTAAATATGTTGATGAAATATGGATTTTCCAATGTAATATCTATAAAGGAACTGATTAGCAATGCATATGAGTGCTGTAATTAGCAAAAAACGACAAATACTATACATATTACCTGGTTTTGGCTGCAATGGCTCTCCATGTTTTGCGTTGGAAACAATAGATATTCTAAGGCAACATGGGTATATGATTAGTGTATGGTCAAGGAACGACGGAGTATTACGTAATAAATTCGAGGAAATGGGATGTGATACATATATTTTGCCAACATTTTATAACGAGGATGCTAACATATATAAGAAAATTAAAATGTTTGGCTTAGTAATTGTATTTACAGTGATTTGTGAACGGGAATATGAGTTCTTTTCGAGTTATGTTCCTACTGTTTGGTATATTCACGAAGGGAAAAATTTGAAAAAATATTTGAGTGACGCATATCGTTTTGATGTCTTTATGAAAGCAAGGGATATGTGGGGAGTGAGTGAGTATGCTAGGGACTTCATATTAAGTGAATATCATAAAAAAATCAAAGTGATTCATAATTTTGTTAATGATGATTATGAAAGTATCCATGTTATGGATAAAAAAAACCAATCAAACCAACTTATTTTTACACTAATTGGGTCAATGGTGGAAAGAAAAGGCTTTGATGTTTTGCTGGATGCATATGATTCTATGAAGCCGGAGTTAAAAGGCAAAGTTAGGATTTATTTTATTGGAGAACAGAATTATGGACATGAGTATGCAGAAATAATACATGAACGAGCAAAAAATAACCCTAATATATGTTTTTTTGATGAAATAACTGATAAAAGAAAACTTTGGAAAATGTATTTGGATTCTTCTGTAATAATAGTACCCTCTAGAGATGAATCTTGTTCACTGGTTACATTGGAAGCGGCGATGATTGGAAGACCAATTATTGTTACAGAAAATGTTGGTGCAAAATTTGTGGTTGAAGGAAATGGTTGGGTTATTGCAAATGAAGATGCAAATGCACTTCGCGATATCATGGAGGATATAGTCGAAGGCAAATATGATTTGAATGAACTAGGCGAACAAAGTCGACAAAATTATTTAAAGTATGTTTCGAAGAGTAAGTTTGAAACTGAATATATCCGACTAATTCAAGAGATTGCGAGAAAGACAACATTTTATTGGAAACTTCGGTGTTTGCAGAATGCTTGGAATGCAAAGAACAGAAAAATGGCACCGCTGTTTCCACTAAAACTAATACCAAAGAAGAGCAAAATTATACTGTATGGCTATGGAAAAAACGGGAAAAGATGGGAAGAGCGTATTCGAAAGAATAGAAATTACAAATTAGTAGGGATTGTTGATCAAAATCAAGTTTCAAAAAACATATGTTCAATTCACGATATAAAATCAATTAAATTTGATATTGTATTTATTACAATAAAAAATATAGAAACATGCGAAGAAGTAAAAGGGCTGTTACTGCATGCAGGGGTAGACGCATCTAAGATATTTTGTGAGGCAGATATTTAATGAAAAAAATATTATATGGTTATTCAAAACGATGTAAGAGGATGATAGAGGAGGGCGTTATTGACCTTTCTGAATATATAGCAGTATTTGATGCAGATGATGCAAAACAAGGGATACCCGTAGGGGATTGTTTAATTGAAAAACCATTTTATATCGAGAATTCGGAGATAATAATAAGTGTTAAACCTGAATATTGGAAAGAAATAATTGCGCATTTGCTAGTTATTGGTTTTCGGAAATTTTGTGTATATGAATATAATCGAAATAATTCCCTGTATTTTGAGCAACATTTGGATTATTCTAAAAAAGATTTTGAAAAGGATTATAAAAATAAGATTCTATTATTGTTGGAAAATTCTTCATATTCTAATATTCGCGCGATTGACTATTTGATTAAGAAGGGAAAAGTCAATATAAGAAATTTGGTTATAGATTATTACTGTGAGAAGAATAAGTCGTATGAGGAATATGTTTATAACAGTATAGTAGCATCTTTTATACTTACAGAACACTTATGGGAGAAAGATGTTTTGTATTCTGATGTGCCTTGTATTCAGATATGGCATGGTTTTCCCTTTAAAGCGATGGGAAACATGATGACAGTTTCGGATGACGGTTTTTTTGAAGATTATTGGAAACGATTCTACAAAGTGATTTCATATGGAAAAACCTATACTTCTTTGATGTGCGCTTGTAATGGGGGAGTGGCGAGAGATTATATTGAGATTGGTATGCCAAGAAATGATATGCTTTTTGAAGCAGATGGAAGAGAAATTCTTGATAGTATTTTCCCACGGGCCAGAAATAAGAAGATATGTTTGTATGTTCCTACATTTAGACAGATTGAAGAGAAATTGAACGGTAGTGAAAAGGGATACATTTTTTATTGGAATGGTTTCAAAATAGATGAATTTAATAAATTTTGCGAAGAAGAAAATCTTTTTTTTATTTTTAAACTTCATCCAAGCGATGCATCAAAGCTAAGAAAATGGGAAACTCACGAACAAAATGTTGGGATATTGAACGAAAAAGTATTGAATGAGCACTTTTTCTATGAAATATTGAATGCAGTTGATTTTCTTATTACTGATTATTCATCTGTCTATTTTGACTATCTTTTATTGAATAGACCTATTATTTTTACAAATGCTGATGAGGAAGAATATATTAACAACCGAGGGGTTGTGCTTCAGCCACTAGATTTTTGGAGGCCAGGAGCTGTTGTTAATTGTGTAGAGGAATTACAAAATCAGATAAAATTGATTGTGAATGGGACAGATACTTATAAGAAGCAAAGAGAACAATTGATTTATTTCGTTTATAGTACTGTTGATGGTAATGCGACACAAAGACTAATTGATTATTTGGCAGATGAGATTTGTGTAGTAGCTAAATAAATGAAATATATGATGACATTAGCTACAATTAGAATTAATAGATCATATTATGTTTTTTGGAATAACGATGTATGTAGGAATGATATTAATTTCTTTTGCAGAAGCGCCGATATATTTATTGGTGCCAAATACATTAATAGTACAGAATGATTATATGAATTAATAATTGGCGGGCACCTTACGGTGCCCGCTTTTTTGTTTGAAAGGGTGAAGAAATGTTTTTGATATCAGTAGTGATACCTGTCTATAACACCGAACAGTATGTAACTGAAACAATTGATTCTGTTATTAACCAAAGTATTGGCTTTGAACAGAATATTGAAATGATACTTATAAACAATGGATCGGTAGATTCTTCAGGCGAAATCTGCCAAAAATACGTAACTATATATCCGAACAATACTGTGTATCTTGAGAAAAATGAAAATAAGGGAGTAAGTTCTTCGAGAAATCAAGGGATGACGATTGCTAGAGGAAAATATATAACGTTTCTTGATTCTGATGATTTATGGAGCAAAGACGCATTTCTTAATGCAGTAAACATGTTGGAAGAATATGCGGATGAGATAGATGTTGTATCTTCAGATATGACTTTGTTTGAATCTATCAGCAAGGATCATGTAAATAATCAGAATCATATGGAAAATGTGATAATAGACATGCATGAAACTCCACAATTGATAAGAACTAATGGCCCTGCAACAATTATTAAGACTGAGATTGCAAAGAAATATTTGTATGATACGCAGATGACATGTTGGGAAGATACCAGATTCCTTAATGAAATTCTACTGGAGAAAGAAAAGTATGGCATGCTTTCATCGGACAATAGATATTTCTATCGCATACGTTCTGCAGGGACCTCTGCTTCACAAACAAAGTATAAGAAAGAAGACTATTTTGATGGACAATTACATATGTTTTGTGACGAATTGATTGAAAAGTCACAGGATAAATATGGTAGAGTGACAGCATATCTTCAATATTTGCTTGCTTATGCAATCATGAGCCGTATTTATGATTATTGTCAGGTGCTGGATGAAAATGATATCCATCGTTTCGAAAAATATTCAAAAGAGATATTTCAATACATCGATGAAAAATGCATATGGGAGGTTGGCGATTTCGAGGACTATGTTAGAATTAAGGCATACGCAATGAAAAAAGGGTTAAATATAGATTACTTTACAAAAAAGGAAAAACAACAAAAACTTCTGGAAAATCGTATTGGGAAATTCAAAAATAATAATAAGTTAATATCTCAACTAGAGAGATTAAGAACGGAAAAAGTTGATATTAAAGAATGTCTGGGGAATTTCACTTCTGTGGTAATTTATGGCATGGCGCTTCCCGGGATTGTTTTGTTCAATTTATTATTGGAACAGGGCTACAATGTAGTATGCGGAATTGATCGAAGAGCAGATAAGATTGAATATAATAGAATTAACATTATATTTCCGGATGAAAATGTCCCCCATGCTGATGTTATGATAGTGATGGTTCCCTCGGAATATGAGGGTATAAAGGAAAAATATCAAGATACCTTTGATGGGGATATAATATCGATTGAAGCAATTTGTAAATAAAAGTATATGGGAAATTAGCCGTTTATTATTGTCTTGACAGGGAGTGTTTATGAAACCCACCTTTTCTATTATTATACCAATATACAATGTCGAAAAATATTTAACTGAATGTTTAGATAGCGTATTTAAACAGACATATACGTGTTATGAAGTAATATGTGTAGAGGATGCTTCTACGGACCGGTCGCTTGATATATTGGAGAAATATGCCAAGAGGGACCAAATCAAGTTGCTGATTAATAATCAAAACAAAGGATTGTCATATAGTCGTAACAGAGGCTTATTAGAAGCAATTGGAGAATATGTCCTTTTTATTGATTCCGATGACTATATAGATATGAATCTGCTGGAAACTATATCTAATGAAATGGAATCAGAAGAATATGATTTCATTACGTTCGATAGCAGGGTCGTTTATGATTCGGATGCTTGCGAGATATGTACATATAATCCTACTCGTAAAAAAACGTATGCGCGCGGTCTGACCGGTGGAGATTTGTATATTGAACAATCCGCGAATGGGGATTATAAGCCGACAGTGTGGCAGTACTGCTATAGAAGAGAATTTTTAAACTCAAATGGGATTACTTTTGATGTTGGTAGATATAATGAGGATGAAAATTTTTCTTTTAATGTGTTTATTCAAGCGAAGAACACATTAACGATTCCTAAAGTGATGCATTCTTATCGTATAAGAGAAAAATCAATAATGTCAGATATAAATTTACGCACCAGACTTTTGGATAATATTGATAGTTTTGCAGAGATTTTGGCAGATATGATAGAATCTCGTAAATTCGAAGGTACTCATTCAAGATGTGCGCAGTTACAAGTTGAAAGATGGTGTAGTATTCTTATCACTAACTACTGTAGACTGACATATGAGGAAAAAATAATATTTGATCAACAAGTTTCAAATGACTATTTCAGAGACGTTATATTTAATGTGATAGTGGGTAAGAAAAGGGCATCCATGTTTTGCAAAGAAGCTTATGATGCATTGAATAATGCTGGATATATATATATTTTTGGCGCTGGGAAATATGCACAGAAAACAATAGACAGATTGAAATATAGTAGATACAAAATCAGTGGCATAGTTGTATCTGACATTAGTAGTAATCCTACAGAATATAATGGCTATAAAGTAAACTCGATTGAGTCAGTAATGAATATAGATGATGCATTGATTATCATAGCTGTTGCTGAAAAAAAGCAATCTGAAGTATTAGCATTCGTAAACCACGCAGGGCTAATGAATACATTGAATTGTAAATATGTATTGGCCTAAACCCTGGAAACATGTGGAATTGTCTTTTGCTTGACAGAATTATTACTAGAGACCTCAATATGATAGATGAAGTTATAAGTGTATGGATATTATTGAAAAAACAATAGAAAAGCAAACGAATATATCGACATATCAGGCCCTTAATTCCAAAACGTGGGAAGATTTTGAAAAAATGGCTGAGCAGAAAAAAGTTTTATTGTTTGGAATAGGAGCCTGCGCTGAGTATTATTTCTTTAGGTATGGACTTTCACTTCCGGTTGTTTATGCTATTGACAACAACAAATCCGGCAGAAAACTTTATGATGTGTTTTTTTATTTGAACGGGAGTAACATAGGAGAAGTTGTCGTTCAAGACGAGAGGGCTCTTAAGAACATTGATGGCAACGAAGTTGTGGCTGTCGTGTGCAGTACTAATCATGGTGATGAGTTCATCAAGAAACTTTACGAGAATAATATTAAAAACGTATTCATTCTTCACAATATGGAACTAAATAGGCGAAAGATAATGAATATTAGCGATAGTGCGCCTATTTCGGGAGAGGATAGGAATGCATTATATGACAAGAATCTGAAAACATTGCCCATTATTGCTAATAAAATTGTTGTGTATGCATTTGGATCATATTCAGATCATGGTAAATACATTTCAGAACAACTTTACCGAATGAGACAAGATATTGATATAGTATGGATTCTAAAAAAAGAATATACAGATGATGTGAATATTCCCCCATATGTTCGTGTTTTATGTGATAATGAATATAAAGAGATTCGCTTTGAGATGCTAACTGCAAAAATTTGGCTATTTAATATTGAAGTACCTTCATTTATTGAAAAAAAAGATGGGCAAATCTATATTCAGGCTAAGCATTGGGCAAGTGTTACACTGAAGAAATGTTATTTGGATTCAAAAACACTAATCAATTCTCCCAGAATAGCAAACTGGCGCAGAAACAGTTCTATGATGGATTATATCATTACCGGAAGTCCGTTTGATTCGGATTTTTGTAGAAGGGCATTTGGCTTTAAGGGGAATACACTTGAGTTTGGGTCCCCCAGATCAGATATTCTTTTTGCAGCTGAGGAAGCCAACAGGAAAGTAAGGGAAAAATATGGGATTCCACATACGGCGAAGGTTGTAATGTATGCACCTACGTTTAGGTATAAGGACGGGGATTGTTCGCAAAGATGTGAATATAGAATTGATTTAAATTTTAATAAGGTAAGAGAGGCGCTGGAGACAAGATTTGGTGGGGAATGGCATATTTTATTAAGATTACATCCCAATGTCCTTAGATATATGGATGAAATGGAGCTTGAGCCATGGGTTCATAATGTGACGGAATACGCAGATAGTCAGGAACTGGTTGCTACCAGTGATATATTAATTTCAGATTTTTCGAGTATTATGTTTGAACCTGCATTTGTTCATAAACCGGTTTTTCTTTTGGTTACGGATTATGATTCATATGTAGATAAAGAATATGAATTGGCGATAAGTTATGAGACATTGCCTTTTGATCGGGCGGAAACCAATGAAGAATTGGCTGAGAATATTGTCAAATTTGAGGAAAGTCCTTATATAGAACGTGTTGATAGTTTTTTGGAGAAATATGGTGTTCATGAGGATGGTATGGCATCGGAGCGAGCAGCAGAATTTATCTTAGGATTAATATAATTTGGAAGGTACACGAAGCATGAGTAGAATTGGGGTATCCATTGTAATGCCGACACTTAATGTGGCGGATTATATAGAGAAATCTCTAAAAAGTGTGATTAATCAAACATATACAGACTTAGAGATAATAATAGTTGATGCCGGCTCTACGGATGGAACTTTGGATATCATTGATGGATTTATTTCGTCTGATAGCAGAATTAAACTTATAAATTCAAATATTAGAAGTTATGGCTATCAGATGAATATTGGAATTGAAAGTGCTTGTGGTGATTATGTTGGCATAGTTGAACCTGATGACTTTATTGAACCTGATATGTATGAAATTCTTTATGGTTATGCTTGTACTCATAATGTGGATTATGTAAAAGGGCAGGGTGAATTTTATTGTTATCTATTAGATGACGAATATATAGGGCATAAAATATGGGATTTTAGCACATTGAAATCAGGTGAAGTTATTAATCCGATTTCGCATCCGGAATTGCTTACATTGGACTATTATCTTTGGGCTGGGATTTACAAAAAATCATTTATTAAATCCATTAAGTTTAATGAAACTCCCGGAGCTGCATTTCAAGATGTGGGATTTCTGTTAAGAACTTTTGCGCAGGCCACATCAGCTATTTACGTAGACAAAATTGTGTACCATTATCGTGTTGGGGAACCGAATTCGTCATCTTTGAGCCATAATGCTTTTAAATATATACTTCAAGAATATGAGCTTAATCGCGAACTATTATTGTCGTTAGATAAAAGTTTTGTAGAGTATTATCTTCGTAAAATGTATATGCAAGTTCAAAAGAGATTTTTCGTTATGGCCCTTGAAGGAACTTTTTGGAAGGATACATTATCTGAACTTAATAAGCTGCAAGAATTGTTTAATAAACTTACAACTCAAGGGTATGCGAATCGGACACTTTATTCTGACGGCGAATGGATTAGATTCAATACTTTTTTGGTTAATCCAATAGCACTATATGGCTCGGCGGCTGCATATATCATGCCCCATCAGTTTAGAATAGATAATTTGGCGGAAGATATTGTCAAACATAATGGATGTGTGATAGTTGGAAGTGGCATAAGGAGTAAGTATCCATATGCATTAATCCGTCGCAATAATATGGGTGAAATCCTAGCTGTTTGCGATAATTCAGCTGATAAACAAGGATTGCATTTTTTTTCACATACTATTTTGTCTGTATGTGAAACAACTAAGCGCTTTCCGAATGCATTATATATTGTGGCGAGCGAAAAATACTATACGGAATTTAAAGAACAATTAATAGAACTGGAAATAGATTCAAAGGACATAATTCTATACGAATTGGGCGAGAATACAGATTATTTAAAATAAAATAGTAGGGATGAACACATGCTTGTTTCATTTGACATTTTTGACACTATCATAACACGTAAAGTAAGAACTCCACGGGGGATTTTTGCTCTTATGCAGGAAGCCTTAGTGCGCGGCTATGCGGCTAAGCTTCCTTTTTATGTGATTAATAATTTCTATCAGCTTAGGATATGGGCTGAAGAACAGGCAAGAAGTGCCATTATTAATGATGAGTGTCAGGATGTTACGCTGGATGAGATTTATGAGTGCTTTGGACGAATGACACAGATTACCGGTGAACAGATTAATGCTGTTAAGCAGTTGGAGATTGATACCGAGCTTGCGAATGTTCTTCCGATTACTTCTAATATAGATTTGCTTAAGAAATTTGTTGATGAAGGCAATGAAGTGGTTCTTATTTCATTTATGTACTTGCCGGAAACTATAATTAGGAAAATGCTTATTAGTGTAGACGAATGTTTGGCTGACATAAAGATATATATTTCTTCGGAATACCGTAAAAGTAAGAACTCCGGAGATTTGTTTCGATTTGTTGGAGATACATTGAAGCAACCATACAGTGAATGGACTCATTATGGGGATAATGAATACAGTGATGTATGTGTACCTTCTTCGTTGGGCATAAATACTGTTAAGGTTTCCTTCGCTACTGATGTTATGTGGAACAAAATAATGTTGGATGATTTAAAGAGCAATCCGGCGGCTCAATTGCTTATGGGTGCAGGATATCGTGCAATTCAAAACCAGTCTGATAATAATAGACTATCTTATCAGGTAGGGGCATCCATCGTCGGTCCCTTGTTTTATCCGTATGTCTTGTGGATTTTGAATTCGTCACTTTCCAAGGGGATAAGAACACTTTTCTTTGTGGCAAGAGACGGATATTTACTTAAGTTGATTGCGGACAATATTATTACTTCGCGTCACTTACCGATTAAAACAAAATATATTTATGGGTCTCGTAAGGCATGGAGATTACCTTCTGTTACGGAAGACGATTTTGATATTCGATCTTTCATTAAATGGAATTACCCGAGACTTATTACATCTTACAGCAAGTTAGCTGACATTTTTGAACTGGATATAGATGAATTACAAAAAATTTTCCCGTTTAAATTTGATGAGAATACCATGATTGGTAATGATATCAAACAGTATATCTTTGAAATACTATATTCTGAGCAAAGTAAAATGGCATCATATATTTGTGCCAAGCAAAAAGATAAGCGTGAGCGTGCAATAGAATATTTGCGCCAGGAGACATCGGAATTGTCTACAGAACACTGCGCATTTGTAGAGTTGATTGGCAGCGGATCAACTCAAAAATGTCTTTCAAAACTAGTTAATGGCTGGAATCATAATCCTATTGAGACATTCTACTACCGATTGGATGATCATAGGGAGTATTCGGGGAACATCAATTACTCTTTTTTTTCAAACAAACTTCCATTTGGAAATATAATAGAAGTGTTGTGCGGGGCGAATCATGGGCAAACATTGGACTATTGTCTTGAGCCTGAAGGTAAGTGGATCCCTGTATTTGGTCATGATGAAGGCGAACACTTGGATGCATATGGATTCTGCGAATATAGGAGAGGATTGGAGAATTTCCTTCCTGAGATTATGACTGTTGATTCGATTTTTGATGAAACAATAATGGATTTTGCATTTCCAATTCGATTCTTTAGTCTCCTAGATAAAGTTGAAAACGAAGAGTTGTATGATTATATTACCGAAATGCCATACGGAATTAGGGGTGTAGAGGGCGAGGTGACATCATTTGCCCCCAAACTTAAGGATGAAGATATTAAGTCTATATTTTACGATCACAGGGATGAGCCTGTGCTTCAATACTATTCGGGATATTTGCTGGATTATTCATTGAAACGTCTTACTGCGGAACAGAAGAAATTAGTTGAGTATTATAAGAATCTTCCTAAAGAGAACATGTGCGAATTACGGGAAAATTCCGGACAAAGTATTCACGGGGAAATGCGCGATTTGTTAGCGCAAAATATAGTTTTGTACGGCGCAGGTAAACGTGGAAGAAGGATTTTTACGCAATTTAGACAAATGACGGATCTAAATATAGTAGCTTGGGTAGATAAGGAGCCTGAACCTGCTCAAAAGGATGGGCTTCCGGTAACAGGAATTGAGGCCTTGTGCAATAATCAATACGATCAGATTGTGATTACAGTTGCTTCTGTGGAATTGGCGCAAAATATAACTGATGAACTTCTTGACACAGGAATACCGAGACATAAAATACTATGGTTTAGATAAAAAGTGCTATACGAGGATATATGAAATATGCGGTGCGATTGCGCTGATATAAATATATAGTATTTAAGAGGATTTGCATGAAAGTAATAGATTATTCAAGATATAGTTATATAGTAGGGTATGGAATAGGGCAATATTACGAATACATTAATCAAAGAGTTAAACTGGACACTAAATATGATTTTCTCTGCGATGTTAACTGGAGGGAAATTGGACCCCAAAAGGATGGAGTAGATGTTATCTCTCCGGAAGAACTTAGCAGATTGAAAAACGTACTCGTGGTTATTTTTACAGGAAGTAGCAGAAATTATCAATCTATCTGTTCCTCAATAGAAAAAATGGGGCATGATTATATTCATATTAATAGCTTAAAAGAAATTGATTACTCAATAACAGGAAGTGAACTCAAAGGAAAGACTGCTCCATATAAAGATGGGCGTAATAATTACATTGAATATTACAGCGATATTGAAGATACAATTACAATTTGCTTAAATGGAAGTAATAACCATATTACTATAGGTAGAAATGTTAGAGTTGGCTCGTTATATATCGAGTGTGGCAATAATGTTGAGGTAAGCATTGGAGATAATTCTGAGATAGTTGGGACTAAAATATTTGCAACTGATGGACAAATCAAAATCGGAGAGGATTGTCTTTTGGCAGGAAATGTGATAATCAGAAATAATGATTCTCATCACATTTTTGACTCTGTTACTGGCAAAAGAATTAATTACCCCGGCAACATCAGTATAGGTAATCACGTATGGATTGGCTACGGAGCTACTATTTTGGGAAATTTCAATGTGGGCTGTAACAGTATTGTTGGAACGATGGCAGTAAGTTCATCGTCATTCCCTAGCGAAGTTATCGTTGCAGGAAATCCGGCGAAAATTATCAGGAAACACGTTTGCTGGTCAAAGGATAATGTCAGCTTCTTTAACAATGATTGTTTGGAAGAGTGTAAAGATAGATCTGCCGAAAAATATATAGATAAATATGAAAGTGAGCAAGGATGACAGAAGGTTCAAAAAGAGAAATACTTAATATTTGGGAAGTTATTGGTAAAATTCGAAAACTGCTAGAGCAGAAGGGCGCAAATTACTGCAATGTTGATAATGCGGACTTTACTGACGCTCTACAACAATATCAGGATGCTGTTATTGCAGTTGGTACTAAATTGGAGAACTCACTTAATGAAGAAGAACAGGCAATGATTATTCCTGTTCTTGAACAGTATTGCGAAGATATTTATATGCTTTCACAATGTGATGGAAGCGAAGATTCATTTCGCAAGCAAAATGTTCTGCTCCGTGAAAAACATAGAGAGATATTAGACTATCTTTCAAAACTCCCAACTCGCAGAATGGCCTTATTCTTGCCGTACAAATTCAGCATGTGGGACAGCCTTGAGTCAATATACATAGCAGTAAAAGAAGATCCTGACTGGGACGCTGTGCTGATGCCAATTCCATACAGTGAGTGTGAAGAAGGTAAGGAAAAGCAGTGGATATATGAAGGTCCGGAAATATATAGCAATATGCAGGCCATTTCTTTTCGGGACTTTAAGATTGAGGAACAGAAACCCGATGTTATATATATTCATAATCCATACGATGGTTATAATTCGGTTACTTCGGTACCAACAGAGTATTATTCTGATAATCTGAAGGCACATTGCAGAAAACTTGTTTATGTTCCATATTTCTTTACTAATGCTGAATTTCCGGGTATTCATAGAAAATTACCTACATATGATAATTATGATTATTTGGTAGTTCCGTCACAAATGGCAGCAAATCAAATTGGCGAATATATAGGACTTAATAAGATACTGGCATATGGTTCACCTAAAATCGACAGAATGTTGTGGATGGAAAAGAACTATGTATTACCGGAAGAATGGGAACGTAGAATTCGCGGACGCAGATCGGTGCTTTATAATGTTGGGCTTAATTCTATTCTTCAGAACGGATTTCAGACTATTTTGAAAATGGTGTATATATTCAATTACTTCAAACAGCATCAGGATGTAGTTTTGTGGTGGCGCCCGCATCCGCTGATTAAGAGTACGCTTAAGACCATGCACCCCGAACTTCTGGGGGCTTATGAAGCTATGGAACGTAAATTCCTTCTTGAGAAGATTGGGATTTATGATATTACCTTAGATAGTAATCGCGCGATAGCGGCAACTGATGCTTTTATAGGAGATTATTCATCTATGTGCGGTCTGTACGGAATACTGGGGAAACCCATCTTCCTGATGGATACATCATCCATGGATGAACCGACTGAAAACGATAGACGAAAAGTTAACTTGAGATTCCCAATTGGAGACTATAATGGTGTGGCTCAAAAGGACGGCCAACTTTACGTATATGCTACTGATTATAGAGCATTGTGTCTTCTTGATACCAATACAATGGAACTCCGATTCGTTAGAAAATTCGATGATGAGTATTGCTATATACAGGCGTTCGAGGCAAATAATCCTGACAAGGCAGTCATTTATTTTGCTCCAACGGATGTTTCTCATAAGACAGTTGAATACCATATCGCATCGGATACTGTAAGTGAGAAGGATACTTTTGATAATATGTTTCTACAAAAAGGAGGGCCTGTTTTGGATATAGGGAATTCCTGGTACGTAACACCGCGCGAGGGGACGGTAGGAACGCGGATTAATAAGGAGAATGGCGAACGTTTATATACCAATAACTTGAATGGCCAGCTGCATCCATTTTGCGAGTATACCGGTGATCCACTACTTTCGAGTGCAATATTTAGGCTTAACTCACGAGTATATCAATTGGCATATGCTACCGGTCGGATGATGATAACTGATCTTGAAGCGAATTCGTCAGAGCTGGTGCTTATCGGTGACGGAAGTGGTCATTATAGTGGATTTGTTTATTTTGAAGAGAAATTCTACCTTTTTGACTGGAATGGAAAGTCCATAGATATTTGGGAACCGAAGGAAAATAAACTTACTAAGATAACCAAGATGCCGGAAGGGTATTTTGGTATGAGCAGTACATTGTTTGCTAAAGGGACATATGCCATTGCCGGAGGTGTTGTGCATGGAAGAGAATTAATTATTCTACCGTTCCTTGGCAATATGATTATGAGTCTTAATGTAGATACTAATGAAATCAGCCCTTATGTGATTGATCTTCCTTATGAGGAGGGGCAACGTCGTGCCACATACTATAATGACAGAAACAATTATTTGTCACTGATGAGGGTGGATGAGCAGACACTTATTATGCAGACGGCATATGACAAAAATATAGTTAAACTTAATTTGAATACCAAAGAAACAGAAATAATGGAGTGTCTGATACCTGAAGAGTTATATGAATCCGGAAAACTAACCGTGGCAGAAAAAGCATCACGCGACGGTAACAAATCTCCTTATTATATAAGAGAAAACGGTACACATTGTACCCTTAATGATATGGTAGAATTTGTAAAGAATCCGGTAGGTTGGGATTCTGTGAAACAGCATGAAGCCAGTTGTGACGGAGTTATCAATGCGGATGGAACATGTGGACGTAGAGTACATGAGAAAATAAAGTCAGTGCTGTAGTATTTGGACGGAGAAATATGGCGAAGCTTTACTATGATTTTTCACCATCAACTGAATATCAAACGCCTTTAAATAGTCGAAATCTTAAGTTCAGGGAATATATCGATCGATATGTTTCTTCCGAGACAGATGATTTTGACGATTTACTTACAGAGGAGAGAGATTCTGTTGTTTTGCAGAATTTGTCAAATCTTCGCAGCGGATTGCTGAGGTTTTATTCCTTTAGAGAGGGTTCCTCTATTTTGGAGATAGGGGCTGCTTTCGGTGCTCTTACAGAAAACCTTGTTGAGCGCGGATTTGAAGTTACAGTGACAGAAAAATCTGTTTTTAGGGCACAACAACTTGCTCGTAGGATAAACGGCCAACTTGATATTTTTGTAGGTGATATTAAGGATATGAAGTTTGAACAAAAGTTCGATTATATTATTTTAATTGGAGTACTTGAAAAAGTGGGTAACGGAACCCCTGTTCTATCGGTTTATTCTGATTATCTTAAGATGCTTGCTTCTATGCTTAATCCTGAAGGTAAAGTTCTGCTTGCTGTAGACAATAGGCTCGGTCTTAGGTTTTTAGCTGGAAATGTAGATTCGCATACATCAAAACCCTTCTGGGGAATCAATAATTATCCCGATGAATCTCATGGTAGGAGTTTTACCAAGCCGGAACTCGATTCTATTCTTGAGAGTGCAGGATTGTCTAATAAGAAATATTATTATCCGCTTCCTGATTATCGTTTTTCTCAGTTAATTTATACGGATGAATATCTTCCTGAAGAAAATGTCAAAGAGAGGCTGATTCCATACTATTTCCGAAAAGATACTCTGGTTTTCGATGAATTGAAGCTTTATACAGATGTTGTAAAAGCAGGTGCTTTTCCTGCCCTTGCAAATTCCTATTTTGTAGAATGTGCAACAAATGTTGTAGATTTTTGTCCGATCAAGTATGCTGCTCTTTCAACTGACAGAGGCACAGAACGCAGTTTTATAACGGCAATTAATTCCGATAATTTTGTAACTAAAACGCCGATGTTTGCCCAGGGGCAAAACGCTGCCTACACATTATTCGAAAATATAGAGGAACTTCGAACCAGAGGAATTCCGGTGATTGATGAAGAGATTGACTCAAACGGTGTGATTCGCATGCCGTATATTTCATATCCTACATTATCCAACTATATTAAGAAGATATTTCCGGTTGACATTAATCAGGTATATAAAATACTGGACCGAATTTACGAATTCATTTTGCAGTCTTCCGATGTGGTTTCCGAAGGTGATGACGGCCCGATTCTGAGCAAGGCATATATGGAATTAATACCGCTTAATTGTTTTTACAATGAGAACGCGGATGAGTATATCTTTTTTGACCAGGAGTTTGTCAAAGAAAACTGTCCTGCTAAGTACATTATGTTTAGGGCAATTTACTATATTTATTGTTTTACCCCAAATGCAGAGGCATATTACCCGATTGATAAGATGAAGGAGCGATATGACCTTATGCTGAACTGGGATACTTACCTTAGAATGGAAAGAGCATTTCTCGATGAAGTGCGGAATCATCACAAGTATTCTTGGTTCTACAGCTTTGCTAGAACTGATCAAAATATTATTCGTGATAATATAAATAAGTTGGCATCTGAGGCTGAAAAGAAAGATGATTATAATATTTCGGATAAGATGAAGCGAACATGGAAGATAGAACTTAGCATGCTTGATGAGGTGGACAGAATATGCAAAAAGTACAATCTGACATATTTTCTTGTGCATGGCTCTTTGTTGGGGGCAGTAAGGCATAGGGGCTTCATTCCTTGGGATGATGATCTTGATATTGCTATGAAACGAAGTGATTATGAGACCTTTTTAAATGTAGCATCCGAAGAACTTGGTAAGCCTTTGAGCCTTATTCTTCCGCAGAATGAACCTAATTTATGGTGGGGGCCATTTGCTAGAATTATGAATCTTGATTCAACAGCAATGCTTCCGCGTAATATCGAGAAAGAAGGCCATCAGGGAATTTGGATTGATATCCTTCCAATAGATTATTGTACTCAGAACGAAGTGCTGCTTAAGAAAAAACTTAAGAAGCTTAGGCATCTTCACATGAAGATTAATGCCAAAATATATTGGCATGACAATTCTACATTTGGTGATTTAAACAGAATCGGTTCCATGGGTTATAAGTTAGCTTCAATATTTAAGACGAAGGCTTCGCTATGCGAACAACTGAACCAAACTATGCAACTGTATACCGAAGAATCGCCTGAAGTAGCTATTTTTACCGGGTATCAGAAACTTAAGACGTTTGATGCAGATATCTTTGACCATACATTATTATTGGAATTTGAGGGGCGTAAACTTCCGGCACCTGTCGGATATGAAGATTATTTGTTTAGAAGTCTGGGCGGAGATTATATGAAGTTCCCTCCGAAGGAGGAACGTAAACCTAAACACAGGGGGATTTTTGACCCAGACAGACCTTATTCTGCATACCAGGAGAAACTTGTCGGTATTTTTAATGAAGCAAAAAGAAAAAAAATCATCCTGTTTGGTTCAGGGTTAATGTTTGAAGACTATATGAAGAAGTATGGTGATAAGTACAGGCCTGCATTTTTGGTTGATAACGATGCCAATAAGTGGGGACGAACAAGATTAGGTTTTGAAATAAAAAAGCCGGAAGCGATTCTTGAGATTCCGGAGTCTAAACGTTTGGTTATTATTTGCAGTTATTATTATAAAGAGATAGAACCCCAACTTATTTCAATGGGAGTAACAGATTATAAAATTTATGTACAGGAGATGGAATGGATTCTTAAGTCTGAAGAGCAAGCGGGAGAAAAGCATCTATGATTAAAAAAGATGTAGTGGTGTTTGGCACGGGAAAGTATTTTGAAAATTATATGATGTGTAAAGGCTTTTTTGAAAAGCCTTTATTTGCCGTTGACAATGATGCTTCAAAAGTAGGAAGTGTTAAACTGGGAGTGATGATTAATGATATTGCTTCGCTTAATAATTTGGTTTTGGGTACCTTTTATGTTGTAGTGTGCGCACGTGATTACGAACCGATATTTAATCAGTTAAAGGATATGAACATTACAGATGTTCAAAGATATGTTCCCTTGACAGTTGAAACGGAAGCGTCTCAGTTACATGATATGCTTTTTGAAACTGATGAAAGTAACAGACAAAAGTCGTACGGAGTGGGTTACGTTCCGGGGGCGTTTGATTTATTTCATGCGGGCCATTTAAACTTATTACGTAATGCGAAAACATGCTGTGAGTATTTGATTGCTGGGGTACTTACCGATGAATTATATGAGTATTTTAAACATAAGAAGTGTGTGATTCCTTTTGAACAAAGATATGCAATTGTCGATGCTTGCAGGTTCGTAGACAGGACGGTTCCTGTTGATTTCTCAAACACCAGAAAGATAGATGCGTGGAATTTGTATCATTTTGATTGCCATTTTTCGGGTGACGATCATGTCGGTTTGTGGGATAAAGATATGGAAGAACTGGCGCAGGTAGGGGCAACGATGAAGTTTTTTAAATATTCACGTGCTAATAGCAGTTCAAATATACGTAGGGTAAATAATAAAGATGAATGAAGCTAGGACAATCGCAATTGTAGGAAAGACGGGATGCCGTCTTTCTTTATATACGGGAATGATTGAAAAAGGTTTTGATGACAGATGGTCATCAGAACGTTTTTATCGTGCATATAAAGGCGATTATGTAGAGTTTGTTTCAGAAAAATTGTCTAATGAATATGAATTTATGGTTGCAGAGTATTCTATGGATGTTAATGATGAATTAATATACACATATTGTTATGAACCGGAAGAGAATTGGACAACTTATTGTCATAACATGACACCTGATTCATATTCTTCGGGGAAATATGAAATAACTAAGGAATGCTATATTAGGGTAAATATACGAAGAAAAGATAGTGAGGCTTTGGCTGGAATTTCTTTCGAACAATATTGGGAACATATGTCGGAATGTATCACACCGGTTCATCTTGTATCCACGTTTGAAGCCGCAGTAAATAATCCCAAAGATTATTTTAGAAAAGAAATCGAAGATACTATAAATACAGTAAATCAGATCGATGGCAAGAAATATCTTATTTTGACAGACTCCCATTATGTTGTAAATGGAACATGGGAAAATACCATGTCAAATATTCGAGAAGTTGTTTCAAAAACTTCACTGGACGGAATAATTCACCTGGGCGATTTTACTGATGGATTAGTTTCAAAAGATATTAATAAGTCATATGTAAAATTGGCTTATGATGATTTGCTAAGCTTGGAACTTCCCTTATTCGTAACGTTAGGGAATCACGATTCAAACTATTTTCATAATAATCCTGATACATTTACGGAAGAAGAACAGAATGATATATATTTGTCGCCTATTCATGCTTCTTCTGATAAACTGTATTATTATCACGATGATGTTCAAAGCAAAATTAGAATGATATTTTTGCACTCACATGATTATAGGGAAAAGAATCGATATGGGTATTCTAATGAAGAACTAAAATGGTTTAAGAATATTTTGAATACTACCCCGGATGAATATAAGGTTATGGTATTCTCACATGTTCCGCCTATGGCAAAGTATCATTTTTGGTCGGATGTTATGCGAAATGGTGATGAAATGATGAATTCGCTTATTGAGTTTAATGGGTCGAGAAAGAATATCGGTGTTCTGGCTTGGGTTCACGGACATAATCACGGGGATGCAATTTGGAATGAACGTGGTGTAAAAGTTGTTTCTTTAGGGTGCAACAAGTGTGAATACTTTGAGGACAAGAAACCGGATGGTACTACGACATACCCTCGTAAATTAGGGACAGTTTCTGAAGATTTATGGGATGTTATGTGCATTGATAAATTAGGGAAACTTCAATTTGTTCGTTTTGGAGCAGGTGAAGATAGGGAGATATTGCAGAATGAATAGGTATGATTATTTAATAGTAGGTGCAGGGCTATATGGAGCAGTGTGTGCTCATGAATTAAATAAACTAGGAAAGAGTGTTCTGGTTATAGATCGACGAAGTCACATTGGTGGGAATATATATACCGAGAGTATTGATGGAATCAATGTACATAAGTATGGGGCTCATATTTTTCATACCAATAATAAAAAAGTATGGGACTATGTGAATCAATTTGCCACTTTTAATCGTTATACGAATAGCCCGGTAGCTAACTATAATGGTGAGTTATACTCATTGCCGTTCAATATGTATACTTTTAACAAAATGTGGGGAGTAGTGACTCCTTCTCAGGCAAAAGATAAAATTGAGAAACAACGACTTGAGGCGGGTATTTTGGAACCGAAGAACCTTGAAGAGCAAGCTATATCTTTGATTGGAGTTGATATTTATGAAAAACTTGTTAAAGGCTATACAATGAAACAATGGGGCCGTCCCTGCACAGAGCTTCCTGCGTTTATTATTAAACGTCTTCCTGTCAGGTTTACTTTTGACAATAATTATTTCAATGCTTTATATCAGGGAATTCCGCAAGGCGGGTATACGGCTATGATTGAAGTGATGTTGGAAGGTATTACGGTAGAACTTGGAGTGGATTATCTTAAAAACAAGGCGATGTTTAATAAACAGGCTGATAAGGTAATCTATACAGGTGCCATTGATGAATATTTTGGCTATGAATTGGGAGCACTTGAGTATAGGTCAGTCAGATTTGAAACAGATAAACTAGATGAGGAAAATTACCAGGGGAACGCTGTTGTAAACTATACTGATTCAGTAACTCCCTGGACCAGAATTATTGAGCATAAATGGTTTGAGTTCGGCAAAGATTCGGAAGGCAATGATATTCCCTGTACGGTTATTTCAAAAGAATTCAGTTCAGAATGGAAAGTGGGTGATGAACCCTATTATCCCGTAAATGATACCAAAAATAATGAACTGTATTCAAGATACAAAGATATGGCAGCTTCTGAAAAACAAGTTACTTTTGGCGGACGTCTCGGCGAGTACAAATACTATGATATGGATCAGATAGTAGAAAAGGCGTTAGCATTTTTGTACACATGACACGCGCATGACACCATTGACACCCTATCGTCCTGACGATACAATATCGTTAGGACGATATTTTTGATTTGCGCATCATGGTGCGCTCTAACGGAGAATCTAACGATGATATATACACTTTATCACGGCTCACCTAAAATAGTGCGTGCGCCGCAATACGGAATGGGTAATGTTCATAATGATTACGGACGGGCATTTTACTGCACTGAATCAATTAAGATGGCTAAAGAATGGGCAGTGGATGAAGGCTGTGACGGTTATGCCAATTGCTATGCACTTGATGGTGAGGGACTTAAAATACTCGATCTTCAAAACGGAGATTATCATATCTTAAACTGGCTGGCTATTTTACTTGCTAATAGGGAATTCAGAATAGAATCCGATGTAAAGAACAGAGCGAAGACTTATGTGCTTAATACCTTTTTGCCGGAATACGAAGAATATGATTGCATCAGAGGATATAGGGCAGATGATTCTTCTTTTTCATTTGCCAATCTCTTTCTCAATAACGGTTTATCTATTGAAAAATTCGGTGAGGTGATGAAGCTTGGAGCATTGGGGGAACAGTTTGCCATAAAAAGCAAAAGTGCCTTTGACAGAATGAAATTCGTTAATGCCGAAAGGGCCGACAGCACCAAATATTATCCCTTTAAGAAGAACCGGGATGAAAATGCACGTAATTCTTTTAGGAACATAAAAGAAAATATATCCGAAGGGACATATATTCTTGATATTATTCGCGAAGAATGGAGGAATGACGATGAACGCTTACAACGAATGTTACGTATATGATGCTTCAAGTATTCTTGGCGAATTTTTTGATTATATGACCAAAGATATGCATTATAAGATGGATGAGGCATTTGAATTATTGGCAAGTTCGAATATAGGAAAAAGCTTTGGACACGGAAATCCCAAATATGTGGCAGGAGTATCCGGACCTGAACTTGCATGGAAATTACTGTATGAGGTTTTCGGGGAATGGGATGAACCTGTTGAGTCTACGATTACACTTAATCGTTCTTTGGAATACTGGGTCGGATGGGTGTTGGCCCAATATCAATGGACAAAGAACGTTAGTTTTAGATATTTGATTGATCATGGATTGACGGCATCTAAGGTGGCGTCCAGATACATTCTTCATGAGGCTGATGTCAGTAAGTTTTTTGAATTTGCAGATTCTGTTATAGAAGAGTCCCAAACGGACGAAGAATCTACACTAAAGCGATTACGAAAGTACTATGAGCTGACACAAAAGCAGCTTAGTGAAAAGTCGGGAGTATCACTTCGCATGATTCAATTATACGAACAAAAACAGGCAGATATTTCAAAGGCTCAGGTAAATATTGTTACGGCCTTGGCCGAAGCACTAAGCTGCAAAGTAGAAGATCTGGTGGGATAATGCACAACTGATTGACAACCATCCCCCTGTAGGAGTACATTAATAATAAAGTACTCCTACAGGGGGATATTAACATGAGGATATATCACGGCTCTGAGTTTGAAATAGTTAAACCCGAATATGGAAAAGGCAAACTATATAATGATTATGGCAGAGGATTCTATTGTACCGAAGATGCCGATATGGGACGAGAATGGTCTGTAGAGGCTGACAGGGATGGGGTACTTAATTCATATGAACTTGATACGAAAGAATTAAATATACTGAATTTGAATTCAGAGAATTATTCGATCCTTAATTGGCTGGCGATTCTACTGGATAACCGCTCGTTTGATATTCAGACTGATTTCGCTAAAGAATCGAAAGCGTATATTCTTGATAACTTTAGTGTTAATTATCATGATGTTGATGTTATTCGCGGATATAGGGCGGATGACAGATACTTTGCCTTTGCTCAGGATTTTCTTAATAATGCAATTTCAATCAAAACCTTAGAATATGCTATGAAACTTGGCAAAATGGGGGAACAGATTGTGTTGATTAGTCCCGAAGCCTTTAAATATATAAGTTTTGTCGATAGTGAAAAAACAGAATCAAAAATCTGGTATCCCAGGAAGAAAAAGCGTGATGGTGAAGCCAGAGAAGCATACACTTTAAAAAGAAACGAACCTTGGAAACGAGGAGAAATATATATGCTGCAGATTATAGAAAGAGGATTACAGAATGCAGACCTTATCATATGATATTAATTTATTACCTAAGGCCCAGACCAATCTTGCGTGGATGTTGGATTTTGGTGTAAATGTTTATGGAATTGAACTGCGAAAATTTTATGATATGTTTCTTCGATCGAAATATTGCAAACTCTTTGCCGGTGGTGATGCTTCTGTGATTGAAGGAATGTCAGGCCGGGAATTGGCATACTATGTTGTAGATCAAGGCAGGAATGGTATATCTTTGTCAAATGCGGACAGATATATCGAAAGAAGCAGAGAATACTGGATAGGATGGTCGTTGGCATATTATCAGTGCCATTCCGGTATGTCTTTTGGTTGGATAGATGATTTCGCGGATATTGAATACGTCAATTCTATGTATGACAAATATCATGAGATGGATATTAAGCAGTTCTTTGATGCACTGGAGGATAGAAAGGCAAAAGAATGGAACAGGACTGCACTTAAGAGATTAAGAAGTTACGCTTTGCTTAGTCAGTCACAATTGGCCAAGCAAACCGGAATTCCGCTAAAGACTATTCAACAGTATGAACAGGGTCAAAAGGATATACGACGTGCCAGAGTGGACAGCATTATTGCGATTTCGCGAGCACTAAGCTGCAGTGTAGAAGATCTGATAGGATAATAAAGGCGCCGCCTCATATGAGACGGCGCCTGTTAAACTACTGTTTAGAATAATCCGAGCATTTGCTTTTCTTCCTCTTCCTGCTTTTTCTTCTGAAGCATGAACTGGTAGCTCTTAAGAATTTCATCCTGTTTCATCTTTGATACAGCCTTTGGAATATCAAGGTCTGCTAATTTACTGCTGGCCGAAAGAGTATTTTCGGAAGCGATGCTGTTGTAGTTCTTGGCATACTCAAGACCTGCTGTAGCAGCGCCACCGTCGGCACGCTGACCGGAAATGTTCTTGATGGCTTCGGATACCTTGCTTATGGCATCGGGAGAGTTAATATCAAAGTCCTTAAGCCCCAATGCTTCCAAAGATATATTTCCCTTTTTGATATCAGTACCTGAACCGTCAGGGTTAGATGCAATGTGAATCGAATCGCCACCGTTTATAACCTGTTGCTCGTTATAGGTGGTGTTCTTTGCCATGGTATCGATATCTGCAAGTAAAGCGGATGCTTCATCCTGCATAGCCTTACGCTCTTCATCACCGTACATAAATGTGTTGGCGGCTTTGACGCTGAGTTCGTATACTCTTTGTAAAGATTCTGTTGCCTGGCCCATAGCACCGTCTGCTATGTTAAGAGCTTTAACACCTTCGTCGGAATTAGCCCTGCCCTGATCAAGTCCGCTAACCTGACTTTTCAGCTTTTCGTTAATAGCAAGACCTGCAGCATCATCTGCAGCTGTGTTAATACGATTACCGCTTGCTATAGAACCATATATATTATTACTGTAGCTGTTAGTTACGCTCTGAATACCTGCCATAAATCCCCTCCTTATCCGGCTAAATGCCAAAAGGACACTTTTAACGTACATATATTTTAGTACCAAAGTACGAAAAAATCAAGTCCTGATGGAAATTATCAGATAATTCAATAAAAACGCGCAAATTTAACTGTATTTTATGCAAAATTAGTGTATAATGAATTAAATGTCACCTTCGCTGTTTGGGAGACCATAGGTAGAGGGGAATTTAAGGAGGGGCTATTTGTATGGCAAAAAACACTAAAATGGGGAAAGCGTCCTCAAAGATAAATATGCGTTTAACGCTTATTCTCTTTGCGGCAATTCCGATGATTTGTATCACAATTATTTTATGTCTTGTCTTAATTAAGGAAAGCAAGTCTGAACTGGCAGGTTCTACTAACAATTCTCTTGTTTCTATTATTACTCAGACAGGTAATTCATTCGATTATGCAACAGATAATGCAAGGGTGACTATGCAGGCATTTGCACAGGCACCGATTGTCAGGGAAGCATTGGCTAATCCCGACGATGCAGATATCGCTGCCAAGGCACAAAAATATACAGTTGATTATTTCGGCAAATTGGAAGGTTATGAAGGCCTGTACATTGCTGATTGGGGAACCAAGGTACTTACTCATCCTTCGGATGCCATGATAGGTAAGGTTTTAAGAGAAGGCGACAGCCTGGCAGGACTTCAACAGTCTATGGTTGATGCAGGTGATTTCTATAATACAGGCGTTATGACTTCACCGGCATCAGGACAGCTTATTATGTCTTTTTACGCACCAATATATGATGGAAGTACACCAATAGGTTATATAGGTGCAGCCACATATGTTAATGAAATTGCTTCCAAGTTCTCGGATGTATCGTCATTGGGACTTGGTTCTGCATATATTTATTTTGTAGACAGGCAGGGAACCATGCTATATCATCCGGATGAGTCCAAGATTGGTAACCCTGTTGAAAACGCAGCAGTTAAGGGGCTGGTTGAGAAGCTTGCGGCAGGAGAACATCCTTCACCGGAATGTGTTCATTACGAATACAAGGGGGCGCAAAAATATGCAGCTTATTATGTAGGCGAGGGCGAAAATTACATAGCAGTGCTTACGGCTGATGAAACTGATGTTTTAGGTGGTATTAATAGTGTCAGGACGATTACCATCATAATTGCGGTAGTTGTACTCATTATATTCATTGCTCTTTCGCTTCTTATAGCTCAGAAGGTTGCTAAGCCTCTTACGCAGATAGCAGATGCTACGGAAAGACTCAGCACAGGTGATATTTCGGTTGAATGTAATGCAGTATCTAATATTAAAGAGACTGTCAGTGTAATTAATGCATTCCAGGCCTTAAAAGGTGCACTTAATAATTCGATGAGAAGTGTTAAAGATTCGGCATTTATTCTTAATAAAGCAATCCTTAGCGTTGATGATATGACGGGAAATAATGTTGAATCTATTTCACAGATTAACAGTGCTATTGATGAAGTTGCCACCACTTCACAGTCTGTAGCGGAAAATGCACAGCTTATGCAGGAAAAGGCTATGGAACTTGGCGATAATATCGAAGTATTGAATGGAAACGTTATTAATCTTTATGATGCGTCACAGACTATCAAGAATGCCAATAACGAAGCAACCGAATGCATGAAGTATGTATATTCCGGTGCCAATGAATCTGTTGATGCAATGAAGCATATCAATGAAAAGATAGCCGAAACCAACGAAGCAATCGAAGCTATCGGCAAAGCTGTTGAATCAATTGAGAGTATCGCAGCTCAAACCAATTTGCTTTCCCTTAATGCTTCAATCGAAGCTGCAAGAGCAGGTGAAGCAGGTCGCGGATTTGCGGTTGTTGCAGATGAAATAAGAACACTTGCCGATTCTTCAGCATTATCTGCCAAAGAAATCAAGCAGGTTATGGAAGAAGTTGTTAACCTTTCTAACGGAACCGTTGAAATATCAGGAAGAGTGTTTGATGTAATAAGCAAGGAACAGTCAGATATCGCTGAGGCTCAGGAGAAGTTTAATATCCTTTCCGATTCTGTTGAAACTTCAATTTCCGAAATTAACACAATTAAGGAAATGACAGGCAAACTTAATACTATTAAGGAAGAACTTTCGGCCACAACAAACGAACTCGGTGCTATATCCGAAGAACTTGGTGCTTCTGCGCAGGAAGTTGCTGCTTCATGTCAGACTGTAACCAGCGCTTGTACGGATACGCAGGAATCTACTTCCGAAATGCGCAGTGCTAATCAGGATATGAGTTCGGCAATCGAATTCTTCAAATTGTAAACCTTGTTTCAAACTTATTATAGTTATATACTTATTAAGAGTTGTTAATATGAATCAGACATCCCGGGTTTTGCCTGGGATGTTTTGATATATTTTGCATGGTGAAAGTGATTATAAAATGGCGAAACGAATAAGCGTAATTATTCCGTGTTATAACGTAAGTAAATACATCGACAGATGTTTTAAATCGATAATTGACCAAACAATTGGCATTGATATGCTGGAAGTGATTATGATTGATGATGCATCTACCGATGATACATGGGATAAACTTACGGAATATGAGAAAAATTTTCCTGAAAATGTGATGATTATACATCTTGATAATAATTCACGTCAGGGGACTGCCAGAAATATTGGTTTGAAATATGCTTCCTGCGATTATGTATTGTTTGTTGATGCGGACGATTGGATTGAGTCTGCCATGATTGAAAAACTATATGCAGAAATCACAGATGAAGATGTGGATTTTTCAATGTGTTATTACGGTAGGACCGCAAGTGATTTTCAGGTTTCGATTGAGCCCGTGATTCCCAAACATTATCTTATAGACAACGATGAAAAGCGTAGAACATTTATAACCTGCATGAGTATCGGGACGAGTCCCTGTGCTAAATTGTATAGGACGAGTTTTCTTATTGATAATGATATTTGGTTCGCTGAGGGTGTATCTTATGAAGACCATGTGTTTATTGCACTGGTTTATCTGTACGCAACTAAGTTTGTTATTATAGGTGAGTGCTTATATTATTACTATGTGAATGATCAAAGCACAGTCAATAAAATTAATTCGCAAAGGCATTATGATGTGGTTGAAGCGGATAAAATCAGTTGGAACGAGTGCAGTAACAGAGGATTTGTTGATAAGTTCAGAAATGAGTTGGAATACTATTTTCTTCAGGTGGGCTTTTTGGCACCCCTTAGGAATGTACTTAATAAGTTTTCGGAAGTACCGATGGATTTGTTTGAACTGATTAAAAACGAGACCTTAATAAGAATTCCTGATTATAAGAGCAATCCGTACCTGGATGAATATATGACACAGATTAATAAGATCCTTCTGGGGCTTTTGGATACAGATGTTACACTTACGGAATTGACACAGATATTGGATGCTGTCGAAAAGTATACAGAATCGGTTAATTAATCATTGAAAATAATGGATATTCTTGTATCTTAAGTAGATTAATGATATTATTTGTTGTGACGCAAATATATCTAGAAAGGTTTATTTAAATGAGTACAGGTTGGATTATTTTTATTATTGTAACGGTAGTGCTTATCGGCATTGTCATTGCACTTTATTTCTTAGGAAAGAAAGCACAGAAGAAACAGGATGAACAGCAGGCACAGATTGATGCCATGAAACAGACTGTTTCGATGCTTATTATCGATAAAAAGAAAATGAGACTTAAGAATGCAGGTCTTCCTCAGGCAGTTATTGAACAGACACCGAAGCTTATGCGAAATTCAAAGCTTCCGATTGTCAAAGCCAAGGTAGGTCCCCAGGTTCTTTCACTGGTGTGTGACGCCAAGATATTTGATGCAATTCCTGTTAAGAAGGAAGTTAAGGCTGTTCTTTCGGGAATTTATATTACAGATGTCAAAGGTCTTCACGGAAAACAGGCAGCTGCGCCTAAAAAGAAAAAGAGCAAATATGCCCAGCTTGTTGAAAAGATTCAGGAAAAGGGCGGCGCAAAGCCACTTAAATAAGAGCAAACAAAACGCAGGAATTTATGTTCCTGCGTTTTTTATTGGAGTAATTTCCATTACTGTTCTGTTGGCAGATACCTTGACTCCGTTGTTTAAGATATCGTAGCAGGCCTCCAAAGTCATTTTGTTAGGCTCATCAATAAAGGATATCTGTTTGGTGTCAAAGGTAAAGGGCATACGCCCGTAGGGCGTTCTGTATATGGCATCGCAGCATTTTCCGGCTTCAAAGGTCAGCTTACCGTGAATGTCACCGTCCTTTATAACTTCCAGCATACGATGATTGAACTTGTATCTTGCGGTATGAGCCGTCTTTTCATTCTCACTCATAAGATAATGAGCTGTGCCTTTAAAGAAATACTGCGCGTCAAACCATTCTTCATTTACATCTGTTTGATTATCATCAACTGTCTGATAACCTGTAATTTTTACATGGACATCTTTGGTCATAAATCAATACTCTTCAATGTTAATCGTTTTGGCAGATAATATACCGTACTTAATAATTGAATTTGCAAAGGTTTTGAATTTTTCGGCCCCGTCCGAGACGAAGAACTTATGTTGATCTTCACCCAGCTTTGGACTTTCGTTGTTAAGTATATCTTTGTCCATAAGTAAGTTTTTAAGGGCTGTGGCGGTTTCATATGCCGGGTTTACCAAAGTGACATCATCGCCCATTATCTTTCCCACTGTCTTGCGGATAAGCGGATAGTGCGTACAGCCAAGCACCAGTGTATCGATACCGATGTCGATTAATTCACTTAGGTATCTTCTGGCTATTTCGTCTGTTACGGGATCTTCCAGCAGGCCCTCTTCAACAAGGGGAACGAACAAAGGACATGCCTTGCCGAAAATCTGTGCATTTGATGTGATTTCTTTAATGTATTTGCCGTAAATGTGAGAATCTATTGTTCCCTGTGTGGCAATAACGCCGATTTTTCCGTTTTTGGTTGCTTCGACTGCTGCTTTAACACCGGGTTTTACAACGCCGATGATGGGAATGTCGATTTCCTTTTCGAGAGTATCAAGTGCAAAAGCAGAAGCTGTGTTGCAGGCGACAACAATTGCTTTAACTTCGTTTGTCTGTAGGAAGTGAACTATCTGCTCGCTAAATCTGGTAACGGTGTCTTTAGATTTGTTTCCGTAGGGAACTCGTGCCGTGTCACCGAAGTATACGATTTTTTCATTGGGAATCTGATGCATTATTTCTTTTACAACGGTAAGGCCGCCAACACCAGAATCGAATACTCCGACGGGAGATGAAGAATTAATCATTAATGTCACCTCCGTTTTCGGTTCTTATATGATTGATAATTGATTTCTCCTGATTGTCGATATGGATACGCGCCGCCTTCTTGGCTGCTTCCGTATCCTTTTGGGATATAGCCTGATATATATCCTTGTGTTCTTTAACCAGCTGAGAATGAATACTGTTGTCCTTAAGATAAACGAAACGATATCTGTACATTTGCTCGGCAAGGTTATTAACAAGCTGTTTAAGACGAAGATTGCCTGTAGCTTCCATAATTATGTCGTGGAATGCCACATCGGCTTTGGCAATAGTAGCAGTATCCTGATCTTTGGTTGCCTTTTCGAATTCGGATGCGGCTTCTTTAAGTCGGTTAAGCTGCTCCTTGGTTATTCTTGAAGTTGCAAGCTCCACGATGAATTCATCAAGTGCACGTCTTACCTCAAGAACATCCTGAAGAGATTTTTCGGAAATTTGGGCAACTTCGGCACCGCGTCTTGGAATCATAACAACAAGGCCCTCAAGCTCAAGCTTGCGGATCGCCTCTCTTATGGGAGTTCTGGAAACTCCCAGTTTATTAGCTAAATGCACTTCCATTAAACGCTCGCCGGGCTTAAGCTGACCGGTGAGAATGGCACGGCGAAGAGTATTAAATACTACATCTCTGAGCGGAAGAAATTCTTCCATATAAACATCAAAATCTTCGTTCATTGATACTCCTTATAAGTGTTATTGATCAATTAATTTCATTAACCCAGTCGGTTACAAAAATTTCATCCGATATCTTAGATTCCCTTAATAAAATAGCAGCCGATTCGGCTTTGACCTTTTCGTCAAATATACCAAAAACAGTCGGTCCGGAACCGCTCATTAAAGAACCCAGTGCACCGCCTTCAGACATTAGTACTTTTATCCTATCTATGATTGGGTACTCGGGAATCGTAACTGTCTCGAGGATGTTTCCGAGGCTGTTGACAAGCAGTGTTAAATCACGATTTGATAACGCTTGAATCGCTGTATCTACGGGAGGATGCTCGGTTCTTGTCTCTACATGAAGATTCTCATATACGAATTTGGTCGACACATTGATGTCGGGCTTTACAATCAAAAGATAACACTTAGGTGGATTGGGAAGAGGGGATAAAATTTCACCTATTCCTTCTGCCAAAGCTGTGCCGCCCATTATGCAATATGGCACATCGGCTCCGATTTTTACTCCGAGTTTCATCATATCCTCAAGAGACATTTTTAAATCTAATAATTCATTAAGACCATGGAAAACCGCAGCGGCATCCGTAGAGCCTCCTGCCATTCCGGCAGCAACCGGAATATGTTTTTCGAGAGTGATGGTAACATTTGTTTTAATATCATATGTATCAAGAATAAGTCGAGCAGATTTGTATATAAGATTCTTTTCAATCGGCCCTAAATCGGCATTCGCAGGCACGCCGAGAACCTGAAGGGTAATTTGATTGACGGCATCCGCACTTTTGCATTGCGGCATATTTTCGTTAATAGCAAATGTTAGGGTGTCGTAGATATCGACTGTTTGCATTATCATTTTTACTTCATGATAGCCGTCATCGCGTCTCTTAAGTACATCAAGACACAAATTTACTTTGGCATAGGCTTTGCGAGAAATCATTTCGAATATTCTTTCTTAAATAATATATAATGTAGGTGTACAGATTGTATTTTTAAGAATATTGTATACAAAGTGCACACTTGTAGCAATTATAGTATGAAAGTACGGTGACGTCAATTCACAAAGATTTCACATTATAGAGAAGTCTTTTAAGTTTTATTTCTATATACCATGTGGTAAAATAGGCGAGGTAAACTTAATAAGGGATAAGGCATATTTTTGTGCATTATAGAAATAACCCGGTAGTATGGAGGAAATATGAAAAAATTTATTGCAACAACATTAATTGCTGCCATGATGCTTACGCTGACAGCTTGCTCGGACGAAGCAAAGAAGACAGCACAGGATGCTGCAACTGTAGCCCAGGGAGTGGCCGATGCAGCAGAAGGAATTTATCTTAAGGATATTAATCCCGCAGATTATGTAACACTTGGTAATTATGTAGGATTAACGCCTACATTTGAAAAAGAAGTTATTACGGATGAGAAGGTACAGCAGTACATGGAAGGCCTTCCGGCACAGTATCCGGAACAAAAGGATATAACAGACCGTGATGTTGCCCAAAACGGTGATGTAGCCAATATTGATTATGAAGGCAAGCTTGACGGTGTGGCTTTTGACGGAGGTACAGCTCAGGGTTATGACTTACCGCTTGGCTCCGGAGTTTTTATTCCCGGCTTTGAGGAGGGAGTAGTAGGAATGAAGGTAGGTGAAACAAAAGACCTTGAACTTACTTTCCCGGAAGATTACGGCAGCGCAGATTTGGCAGGAAAGACAACAATATTCACTGTTAAACTCAACTCATTAAAAGAGGAAGTTATTCCCGAACTTAACGATGAGTTTGCGGTAAGCCTCGGAGAGACCGATCTTGAAGGATTAAGAAACGCAATTAAGACCAGCATGGAGCAGAGTGCGGAATCCGATTATCAAAGCCGTCTTATGGATGACCTTGAAAAGCAGGTTAAGGAAGCTTCGACCTTCCATGATATTCCCGAAGCATATGTGGATTCGATGTATGCTCAGTATATGGAATCTCTTAGTCAGTATGCTGCTCAGGCAGGTGCTACTGAAGGTCAGGTTGCTGCGTATTTCTTTGGAGTTTCCGAAGATGATTACGAAACCGGAATGAGAGAATGGGCAAGCGAAATGGCTGAGAACTATATTATGCTTGCAGCAATAGCAGCCGAAAATAACATTACAATTACTGATGAAGAGGTTGATGCCGATATTCAGGAGATGCTTACTTCAAACGGTTCCGATATGACTGTTGAAGAATACAAAGAACAGATGGACTTCATTGAGGCTTATAAAGAGAACATGCTTGTTATGAAGGTCGAGGACTTCATAGTTTCAAAGGCAGCTGTTCAATAATATAATGTGCGGCCTGACAGTATATTTTTGTCCGGCAGCTAAAGGGGATAATGAAAAGAAAGAATGTAATTATTAAAATTGCATTATTGATATCTTTGGTTATGACGAATTTAGTGGTAGTTTCTGTGCCTTCACAAGCTACCACTATTTCTGATTTAGAAAACGAAAAGAAGGAACTGGAAAGAAAAAAGAAAGAAGCCGACGAAGAAAGAAAGAAGCAACAGGCGGCTTTGGATGCGGCCACATCAAAAGCGGATGAGATAAATGACGAGCTTGAGGAAGTTGAAGGCGAAATAGAAGAAGTGGACGAAGAACTTGCTACAACCCTGGCGGCCATAGAGATTATGGAAGAAGAGATTGCCGCCAAGGAAGAAGAGATAGCAATTACCGAAGCCGAGTATGAAGAAGCCAAGGCCACGGAAGAAGCACAGTATGAGGCAATGAAGCTGCGAATTAGATTTATGTACGAAAAGGGAGATTACACCTATATGCAGCTCCTTATTGAGTCCTCAAGTTTTTCCGATATGATGAACAAGGCCGAATATATAGAAAAGTTATATGATTATGACAGAAGACTGTTGCTGCAGTACCAGGAGGCAAAGGAAGAAACCTTAAGGGTCAAGGAACAACTGGAAGAAGAATACGATGAACTGCAGTCTGACCTTGATAATCTTGAGGAAGAGAGAAATTATTTGGATGAACTGCTTACCCAAAAGCAGGAAGAAGCCGATAACTATGCTGTGGCATTAAAAGCTGCCCGGGAAGAAGCGGCGGTATATAAAGCTAATATTAAGAAGAAAAACGATGAAATTAAGAAACTGGAACAGGACGCTGCCGCTAAGCAAAAGCAGATAGATACCGCAAGAGAAGAAGCAGCAAGGCGTGCTGCCGAGTCGAGCGGTTCAAGTTCAAGTACAGCTCCCACCGGCGGCAATAAGTCATACAGTCCGGCTTCAAGTTATAATTCCGGCGACAAAGGACAGGATATTGTGGCATATGCCAGACAGTTTATCGGAAATCCCTATGTGTCCGGAGGCACGAGCCTTACCAACGGGTGTGACTGTTCCGGATTTATTATGAGATTATATAAGGACTTCGGTCGCTCGTTGCCGCGAACCAGTACATCAATGCGTTCGGCAGGAAGGGAAGTGTCTTATGATGAAGCACGTCCCGGAGATATTGTGTGTTATGCAGGTCACGTTGCATTATATGCCGGAAACGGTCAGATAATACATGCAAGTACCCAGCGTACGGGAATTAAGACAGGGCAGATTTTTTATAAACCTGTTATTACCATAAGAAGAATATTTAATTAACGTGTGCCAAAAGGACCGTCCCTATGGCAAGGAGAAGATTATGTCAGAAGATTTTACAAATGATGACGAATACGAAAGCGTGTGCTTCGTATGTCGTAGGCCCGAAAGCCTGGCGGGAGAAATGTTCAGGCTCCCCAATGATATGTGCGTATGCAATGACTGTATGCATAAGACTATGGATGCGGTTTCGCAGTTTGACTATCAAGGAATGCTGGATGACCCTAAGATGATGGATGAGGTAACAAAGAATATAGGAAGCGGATTTCCCAATATTCGTTTTGTTAATCTTAACGATCTTCAGGGTACGGGCGGAATACCGAACAAGCAGAAGATTAAGAAGAAAAAGGATCCCGAACCCATTGACCTGAAGTCGATTCCGTCGCCCCATGAGATAAAGGCTAAACTTGATGAATTCGTATGCGGCCAGGAAAAGGCCAAGAAGGTTATTTCGGTTGCGGTATACAATCACTATAAGCGCGTGGCAACAGGCCATACCGACGACATCGATATCGAAAAATCAAATATGCTTATGATAGGACCTACGGGCTGTGGCAAAACGTATCTTGTTAAGACACTTGCCCGACTTCTTGATGTGCCTCTTGCAATAGCTGATGCCACATCTCTTACGGAAGCAGGATATATAGGTGATGATATCGAAAGCGTATTATCTAAACTTCTTGTGGCAGCGGGCAATGATGTGAATAAAGCGGAGCGCGGCATAGTGTTCATTGATGAAATAGATAAACTTGCAAAGAAAAAGGATGCCAACAACCGAGATATTAACGGCGAAAGTGTTCAGCAGGGACTCCTTAGATTATTGGAAGGTGCTGATGTTGAAGTTCCCGTGGGTGCTTCCAACAAAAATGCCATGGTTCCCATGACTACTGTTAATACAAAGAATATACTCTTTATCTGCGGCGGAGCTTTTCCGGATCTTGATGAGATAATAAAGCAGCGCCTTAAGAAGCAGACAGGAATAGGATTTTCTGCAGAACTTAAGGATAAATATGATTCCGATGAGAACATTATTGAGCAGGTTACCAATGAAGATCTTCGCAAATTCGGATTTATTCCGGAATTTTTGGGAAGACTTCCGGTTGTATATACTCTCAAGGCTCTTGATGAGGATATGCTTGTTAAAATATTAAAAGAGCCTAAGAATGCAATCCTTAAGCAATATCAGAAGCTTCTTGAAATTGATGAGGTTGAACTTAAGTTTGAAGACGAAGCTCTAAGGGCAATAGCTAAGAAGGCAATGGCCAAGGAAACGGGAGCCAGAGCATTAAGAGCTATTATCGAAGAGTTTATGCTTGATATTATGTATGAGATTCCCAAGGATGACAATATAGGAACCGTGACAATAACAGCGGACTATATTAATGGCGTTGGGGGTCCGAAGATAACTCAGAGAATAGGATAGAACCAAGAATCAATACGGCTCCCACGAGACTTAGAATGTCCATGGATTCTTTTAGAATAAAGACAGAAGCCAGGATTGATACAACAGGATCCAGATAACTAAAAATAGCAACGGTCTGAGCTTTAAGGTGTTGCAGTGAACTAAAATACGCACCGAAAGCGCCTCCGGTATGAATCATACCGAGAAGGATTACCATGGTTACCGACATGCTTGTCAGTTTGATATCGCTTGAATCAACGGTGATTATGTTATAAGGAATAAGTACAATGGCAGCTACCAGAAGCTGGACTATTGTTTCGTCAAAGGCAGAGATGCCTTTGATTTTTTTGCCCAAAAGGGTGACGGTTGCATACAGGACTCCCGCACATAATCCGCAAATCATTCCGATTACGCCGTAACCGCTTCCCAGTTCACCCTGCAAAAGACCGGATACAAATACCATTCCAAGCAGTGCCAATGCAACACAGACTATTTTTTTGAAGGAAAGATATTCTTTAAATAGGAAATGGGACATTACGATTACTATTACGGGGGCCAGATAGTAACAAAGAGAAGCTATTGCCAAAGAAGTACGTTTGTATGCTTCAAAAATAAGAATCCAGTTAAATCCCAGAGCAATTCCGGACAAAATTAGATACTTTAGATTCTCATTTATTGCTTTTATAGCAAGCTTCTTTTTTGAAAACTTAACAAGTGCAAATAAAAAGAGTGCTCCAATGAAGCCTCTGATGCATGCAATAAGGGAACTGGGCATATCTATGAAACGCACGAAAAGCCCCATGGTACCCCATGAAACGGCTGCAAAAATCACTTTGAATTTGTTAAAACCGGAAGAAGATTCTATCTTTCCAAAATCGCTCATGGGACATAGTATAGCACAAATCTTGCGGTATTAACAGTAGCCGTATTTGTGGTCTAAAACGGCAATAATCGAATACTAATATAGCAAGAATTAGGTAGTTGATAATGCCCCCCAATGATAAAATGATGATACGCGAGTGTCTTCGTGAGAATGTGGAGACAAATAACCAATATTTACGATAAGGAGTAAGCTATGCTTTACATTGGTATTGATTTAGGAACATCAGCTGTTAAGTTACTTCTGATGGATGAAAAAGGACAGATTAAAAACATAGTATCTAAAGAGTATCCTCTTTATTTCCCTAATCCGGGATGGTCTGAACAGAAGCCTGAGGACTGGTATGACGGCGTTATGAGCGGACTTAAGGAACTTATTAAAGATGCTGACAAGTCTCAGGTTGCCGGTATATCTTTTGGCGGCCAGATGCACGGACTTGTTATTTTAGATGAGAACGATAAGGTTATTCGTCCCGCTTTATTGTGGAATGACGGAAGAACCTTTGAAGAGACAGATTATCTTAACGATAAAATCGGTAAGGATAAGTTATCCGAGTATACTGCAAATATTGCATTTACAGGCTTCACAGCTCCCAAGATTCTCTGGGTTAAGAATAAAGAACCCGAGAACTTCAAGAAGATTAAGAAGATTATGCTTCCTAAGGACTATATAGCTTATATGCTTACCGGCGTTAACTGCACAGATGTTTCTGATGCATCGGGAATGCTTCTTATGGATGTTAAGAACAGATGCTGGTCGAAGGAAATGTGCGATATCTGCGGAATTACGGAAGATATGCTTCCTAAGCTCTATGAAAGTTATGAGTGCGTAGGCACAGTTAAAGAAGATATTGCCAAGGAACTTGGTATTCCCGCAACATGTAAGGTTGCAGCAGGCGCAGGCGACAACGCAGCAGCTGCAGTGGGAACAGGAACTGTTGGTGACGGAATGTGTAACATTTCCCTTGGAACAAGTGGAACAATCTTCATTTCTTCCAAGAATTTCGGTGTTGATAAGTTCAATGCACTTCATTCGTTCGCTCATGCCGACGGTAAATATCATCTTATGGGATGCATGTTATCGGCTGCTTCATGTAACAAGTGGTGGATGGACGAAATCATCGGAACAAAGGATTATGCCGCAGAACAGAAAGATATCACAGATGATATGCTTGGTAACAACCATGTGTACTTCTTACCATATTTAATGGGTGAAAGATCTCCTCATAATAATCCTAATGCAAGAGGAACCTTCATCGGTCTTACAATGGATAATTCAAGAGCAGATATGACTCAGGCAGTTCTTGAGGGCGTTGCATTTGCCCTTCGTGATTCCCTTGAGGTAGCTAAGTCTTTGGGAATCAAGATTGAGCGTACCAAGATTTGCGGTGGCGGTGCCAAGTCTCCTCTTTGGAAGAAGATTATTGCTAACGTAATGAATCTTAAGGTTGATGTAATCGAATCTGAAGAAGGCCCGGCTCTCGGCGGTGCTATGTTAGCTGCAGTTGCTAACGGCGAGTATGCTTCGGTTGAAGATGCAGCTTCCAAGATTGTTAAGATTATTGATACCGTAGAGCCTACTAAGGAACTGGTAGACAGATACGAAGCTCGTTATCAGCAGTTCAAGCAGATTTATCCTGCTTGCAAGCCTGTATTCGAGATTATTAAATAAGTTATTTTTATTCGGATAATAATAAAAATATATATTTTTACCAAATTATTAAGGAGGGTTATAACCAATGAACAACTTACCTAAAATCAAAATTGGTGTTGTAGGCGTAAGCCGTGACTGTTTCCCGGCAGAACTTACAATCAGAAGAAGAAAGGCTGTTTGCGATGCATATGCTAAGAAGTATGATGCAGCAGACATTTATGAGTGCCCTGTAACTATCATCGAGAGCGAAATCGATATGAAGAATGCTCTTGAGGATATCAAGAAGGCAGGATGTAATGCACTTTGTATCTATCTTGGTAACTTCGGTCCCGAAATTTCTGAGACAATGCTTGCTCAGCAGTTCGAAGGCCCTAAGATGTTCTGTGCAGCAGCAGAGGAAGATTACAACTCTGTTACAACAGCAGGTCGTGGAGATGCTTACTGTGGTATGCTTAATGCAAGCTACAACTTGGCACTTCGTAATGTTAAGGCATATATCCCCGAGTATCCTGTAGGTGATGCTGAGGATTGCGCTGATATGATTAACGAGTTCGTTCCTATTGCAAGAGCCGTTGCAGCTATTAAGGATCTTAAGATTATCGGTTTCGGACCTCGTCCTCTTAACTTCCTTGCTTGTAATGCTCCTATTAAGCAGCTTTACAACCTTGGTGTTGAAATCGAAGAAAACTCAGAACTTGACTTATTCGAGTCTTTCAACAAGCATGCAGGTGATCCTCGTATTGCTGATGTTGTTAAGGATATGGAAGCTGAACTTGGTTCAGGTAACAACAAGCCTGAAGTACTTCCTAAGCTTGCTCAGTACGAGCTTACATTACTTGACTGGGTTGAGGCTCACAAGGGATCTAAGAGCTACGTTGCAATCGCCGGTAAGTGCTGGCCTGCATTCCAGACACAGTTCGGATTCGTTCCTTGCTATGTTAACAGCCGTTTAACAGGACGCGGAATTCCTGTATCTTGCGAAGTAGATATCTACGGATGCTTATCAGAGTTTATCGGTCAGGCTGTTTCTGATGACATCGTTACATTACTTGATATCAACAACTCAGTTCCTAAGATCATGTACGAAGAGAACATTAAGGGCAAGTTCGACTATACTCTTAAGGATACATTCATGGGCTTCCACTGCGGTAACACATGCTCTAAGAAGCTTGCAGCTTGCTCTATGCAGCATCAGGCTATTATGGCTCGTGCACTTCCTATCGAGGTTACTAACGGAACACTCGAAGGTGATATCGCTCCCGGACCTATCACATTCTACAGATTACAGTCAACAGCTGACAATATCCTTCGCGCATATGTAGCAGAAGGTGAGGTACTTCCTGTAGCAACAAGATCATTTGGTGGTATCGGTGTATTCGCTATTCCTGAGATGGGACGTTTCTATCGTCACGTTCTTATCGAAAAGAATTATCCTCACCACGGTGCTGTTGCATTCGGTCACTACGGAAAGGCATTATTCGAAGTATTCAAGTACATCGGTGTTGCAATCGACGAAATCGGTTACAATCAGCCTAAGTCACTTCCTTATCCGACAGAAAATCCTTTCGCATAAGTTAGTATTAAATGATTGGGGCATCCACTTAACGTGGATGCCCTTTTTTGTTAAATATGATATAATATTATAACGTGTTTTCTTACGTTCTAAACTAGTGAAGAAGGGAGTGACAGCATGCCGGAAATCAGTCTTGAAATCATGTGCCTGATTATTATTGGATTTGTTTCAATTATGTTTTTCAGTAATAATAAGCTCGATAAGAACGATTCTCTGCATGCTATGTTTTCTCGTCTGGTCTTTGGTTCTTTTATTAATATGCTTGCCGAAATGCAGGTATCATTCAGCCTTGCTCACATCGAATTGGTTTCTTTGGACTGGATATTCTTTTCCATGCAAATATATTTCATATCGTTACTGTGCTTATTCTATATATCATATGAATATATGCGAAGATTAATTAATGTTGATCTTCCGGGTAACCGACAGGTGGGAAGGTGGACTAACGCTGTGGTTGCCGGAATTCTTGTTATTACCGAAGTGATTCCGATTACCGGATTAAGAGAAGTAAACGGTCACTTTACTTTTGAAAAATATGTGTTGCTTGCTTATGTCTTGCTTGTGGCATTTGAACTTTTTACGGTATACATTTTTTTGGTTAATCGTAAAAATGTTAATGAAAAACGTAAGAAAATTATAGTTCTTAATTTCAGCTGTCAGGTAATAGTTATTGTAATACAGGGCTGGTACCCGCATTTCTTCCTGTCATCTATCGGGGTGATTCTTGTTATTCTTTCTTTCTATATGACGCTTGAGAATGAAGACGTCAAACTAATTGAACAGCTTAGCGTTGAAAAAGATAGGGCAGATGCTGCAAACACGGCCAAGTCGGATTTTATTGCCAATGTATCCCACGAGATTCGTACACCTATCAATGCGGTTCTGGGAATGGACGAAATGATTCTTCGTGAGACAAAAGAAGATAATACGCGACAGTACGCTTACGATATTAAGTCGGCTGCTCAGACACTTCACGGAATTATTAATGAGATTCTGGATATGTCAAAGCTTGAATCCGGCAAAATGGAGATTGTACCGGTCAAGTACAATATGCGAAGCCTGGTTAACGATACGATTAATATGATTCAGCTTAAGGCTGATGCCAAACACCTTGAATTCAAGGTGGAAGTTGATGAGGAAATGCCGGCAGGTTTTGTGGGCGATGAGACACGTATTAAGCAGATTCTTACCAATCTGTTAGGTAATGCGGTTAAATATACGGAAACAGGTTATGTTTCATTGTCGATTCGCGGAATGCGCGAGAATGATAAAAACGAAAGAGTATGCTTTGAGGTTGAAGACTCCGGTATAGGAATGAAGGAAGAAGATATTCAAAGAATAACTCAGGCATATCTTAGATTTGATGAACGTAAAAATCGTAATGTCGAAGGTAGCGGACTTGGAATGACAATTACAATGCAGCTGCTTGAGATGATGAACTCCAAGATGGTAATAAAGAGTGACTACGGTGTGGGTACGAAGATAGTATTTAATATTCTTCAACCTATCTGGGACGAAACGAAACTTGGAGATTTCAGACATGATTCCCAGTTAGATGTTGAAACCTATTCCTACGAAAAAACTTTTGAAGCACCCACAACCAAGGTTCTGGTGGTTGATGATAATGCCATGAACCGTAAGGTCTTTAGAGCTTTGCTTAAAGAAACCAAACTTGATATCGATGAGGCTGAATCCGGAGCTGAATGCCTTAATATGGTACGCAAAAATATATACGATATCATTTTTATGGACCATATGATGCCGGGAATGGATGGTGTTGAGGCTTTTCATAAGTTAAAGACCATGGAAGGAAATCTGTCCATAGATGCACCGGTTATTATGCTTACGGCAAATGCTGTAGGCGGCGCCAAAGAGCAGTATATGGAAGAAGGCTTTGATGATTTCATAGCAAAGCCTATTGTGCCCGGTGAACTTGAAGAGAAAATTAAGAAATATATCAAAGAATAAATAAAAGCCTATGACAAATGCATTAAGACTTCAGCTGGCATCTGTAATAATTACGTTGTTTATAGCACTTGATTATTTATCTGCCAAACGAAGAAAAACAAAAACTCATATATCTTTTTCGGCTATGCTTGGTGCAACCATACTTAACCTTGTAGTAGATTATACGCTTGTGCTCTATTATGTGGTTAAAGATGAGTGGAGTGACATTTTAACCAGGTTTTATTTGATTACGCTTTGCCTGCTCCTTGTATTGGTGCGAGATTATATTTCCTTCAGTGTCCGTGAGGTTGGGGGTAAAACATATATATCTACGGCTGCAATAGGTACGGTTTTTATATTTGTGGCTATATTTGCCAGTGTCGGCAATATTGAATATTACTTTAGAAATGGTTGGTATTATTCGGATGGATCGGTAATATTGGCGGTTCATGCCTGTCTTGGACTGTTCATGGCAGACTGTATGATCATTCTTGCTATTAACTGGAGATATCTTACTACAAGAAAAGCTCTTGCCCTTTTACTTTCCCTTGTGGTACAAGCGGTAGTCTTTGTTGTTCAGCTCTTTGATATAAATAATATAATCACTGCATTGGGAAATACTCTGATGCTTATATCTTTGTATGTAATTTTGGAAAATCCCGATCAACTGCTTATTGAACAACTGCAGTATGAGAAGGACCGTGCGACTATGGCCAATGCCTCGAAGTCATCTTTCATAGCCCATATTTCCCATGAAATTCGTACTCCGATTAATGCAATTCTCGGAATGGATGAGATGATTATAAGGGAGTCTAAGGAAGAAAAATCCAGACAGTATGCCGCAGATATTTCCCAGGCTGCACATACCCTGTATGGAATTATTAATGATGTACTTGATATGTCCAGAATGGAATCGGGCAAAATGGATATATTCCCTGTGGAGTATAACTTAAATCAATTGATTTATGATGTGGTTGCCATGTCAAAACCGAGAATAGAGGCTAAACAGCTTGATTTCTTCGTAGACATTAATCCTTCGATTCCCAGTGTATATTACGGTGATGACGTACATCTTAAACAGATAATATCAAATCTTTTATCCAATGCAGTTAAGTATACCCATGAAGGATTTATCAAGCTTACTATTGACGGAGAGTTTAGAGGCGATTTGGTTGATTTGTTCTTTGAAATCAAAGATACAGGTATCGGAATCAAAGAAGAAGATATTGGTAAGTTATTTATAGCCTTTGAAAGAATAGAAGAGAGTCGTAATCGTAACATCGAAGGTACAGGCCTTGGTATGAATATTACGAATACACTTCTTAAGCTTATGGGTTCAAGGCTTAATGTCAGCAGTGTATATGGTGAAGGTACAATTTTCTCCTTTACGATTACTCAAAGAATAGTAAATCATGAGGCGATAGGCGATTATTATAAGTACGAGAAGGCTCAGGAGGTACCAAGCGAGGTCACCTATACGGCACCCTCGGCGAAATTGCTGGTTGTTGATGACAACGCACTTAACAGACGTGTGTTTACATCATTGCTTTCACGTAACGAAATAGCAATTGACGAAGCAGACAGCGGTAAGAAGTGTCTTGAAATGATTAATGCCGAACAATACGATATTATATTCCTTGATCATATGATGCCGGAGATGGACGGTATTGATACCATAAGAATGATTAAAGAGGATACCGGACATCAGAATATAAACACGCCTATTGTTATGTTAACCGCAAATTCCGCAGGTGAAGCTAAAGAATTATATAGGCAGGCGGGATTTGATGCATACATCACAAAGCCGATATTCAGCTCGCAGCTTGATAAGATTATCAAGACATATTTACCGTCCTTTAAAATTATTCCGGCTAAGAAAGCCGCAACTTATAAGGTTGAACTTGATCCCGAGAATTGGAAGAATGAGCTTCCGAAGATACGAGGCATTGATTGGACCGAGGCACTTAAACATCTTCCGACTCAGGAAGTACTTGTTGCTACTCTTAAGGAATTTAGGAAAAATATTGAATCCGAAAGTGCAATAATTGATGAGTATTTCGAAGACCTGGAAAATGAAGAAAGCCTTGATTTATTCAGAATTAAGTGCCATGCAATTAAGAGTTCGGCAGGTATGATAGGTGCCCAGATGCTTTATGAAGGTGCCAAGGAACTTGAAGAGGCGGCCAAAGAAAACAATCTTGCGATTATTAATGAGAAGTATCCGTATATGATTAATTATTACAGAACCTTTGTGGACAGACTATCTCAGTTCGATGACGGTGAGGTAACGAAGAATCCCAATATTGATTTCCCTCAGGTACTGGCACTTGTTGAGATGGTACGACTTGAAATGAATGATATGAACAAGGATAATGCCCTGGAGGCGTTGGACGAAATAGAGACATATCTATATCCTGACAATATCCAAAATAAAATCACCGACCTTAGGGGAGCGGTTGAAAATTTTGACTCCGAGAAGGTTAGTGATTTGGTAGACAGTTTGCTTGTGGAAATACGAATACTGCGAAACTCGTAAGATTATTCGCATTTACTGAAAATGTATTCTTTGACTTCGTTCTTGGGAATGCTAAGTGCAACTGCTAATTCCCCGTATAAGAAGTCTTCGGCCTGTTTAAAATATCTTGAATCAAGAGCGGTTACTTTAAAGCCTTTAAGTAATCGCTTTTCTTTGCGTAAATGTATTGTCTTAATCAGAGTAACAAGTGACCTCGGATCACATGAATGAATAAGGTCCTTATATGTTTTTTCCAGGGTTTTCTCGTCTATGACATTAATGGTGTCAATTGCGGGAATCTGAGCAATAAGTTCTTCGGCCTGGGCTTTGTTAAGAGCAGGACGAATGGTATGGTCTTCCATATCAACGGGCCTGTAAACTGTGCTGCCGTTAGAAAAAACGGGCTTCAAAAGATAATATTTACGTTTCTTGTCAACTCCGTCAAGATTAAGAGTGGTTATATCCTCAACCTGACAGACACCGTTATTCCCACAAATTATGTATTCACCTTTTTTGTACATAGAGTTCCTCCTTAGTAAATACTATTATAGCACTTAAATAATTTTTATGTCAGAAGTTTTTGGAAAATCTATTGACGTTATAATTTGATTATGCTATTCTAATCCAAATTTCCTTTTGAAAGATGAATGTGTATGCGAGCGCAGTATGTGCTCGCATCATTTCGTTTATAGAAAGGAAATATATGAAGAATAAAATTATTCCAATTCTGCTTATTTTATGTTCTTTGATTTTAAGTACATCCTTCAGCGTAAATTCTTACGCGGACACACAGACAGCTTTTTACATTAAACATGTTCATACGGGAGATTCTTCTCTTGGTACCGGCTGTTATACATCTCCGATATACCATACACATTCAATTGAAGGGGGTGAGTGCTACAGCCCCGTATATCATACTCACGAAGGAAGCCCCAACGTATGCGGCGGTTGTTATACGGTTCCGGTATTACATTATCATACAGGGGATTCATCAGGGGCAGGCGGCTGCTATGTTGCAAAACAACATCAACATTCCTCCCATTGTTATGAATACGGTACCTGCGAAGTTATTCTTTTTACGAACTATATTACCAATCATGATAAGTATTGCAGTCATCACGGGGATATGAGTTTTGCGGAATATGAAATTGTTGAAGAACATTACGGCTGCGGTGCCCGGACCAGTTACATAATTGATGTCTGCCCCACATGCGGTTCGGATTTGCCTGAGAAATATACGCACGAATACAGTAAGCTGACATGTACTATTCCTCCCGGAACGGTTGAAGGATATGTTTTAGGGTGCGGTCATACCGAAGGGGATGTGGACCATTATGAACCGGGGTGCAATCTTGAGGGAACAATAATAAGATATGAATTAACCTGCTCCAAAACAGGCAACGATATTGACGGTTATGAAGTGGGCTGCGGAATTGATGAAGGCGCTCCGATTGCCGGGGTGGTTGTTAGCAATGATGGGAACGGACTTACCCAGGAGGTTAATGTGACAGCAAAAATCGAAGATCTTACGGAGGGTAAGATATCTTTTGAGGACGCTGTTTTTATTTGGCATGACAAAGACGGGAATGATATAGGAAACGGCGAAAGTGTATCAATAACTCAAAACGGAACATATGAGGTTGAAGTTATTATTGATAATCCCTGCGTTGATCAAAACTCTTTAAAAGGGGAAGTGACCGTAAATAATATTTATGATCCGTCGGCGCATCCCCATAATGAAAAGGACGACAGGGAACAAGAACAGGATACTCCCGAAAATGCGGATACGGAGGAAACGGGCATAGGGAACGAAACGGGTAATACGGAAGAGAATTTGTCCGAGAATATGAACGAAAATATTACGGTGATTCCGATTAAGACGCCGGAAACGATTGATGCGGCAGCTACGGATGAAGAAGTGCCCGAGGAAAACACACGTAAACCGATTCGGAAGAAAACCGACACCGAGGCAGAACCAAAGGATATATCTTCGAAATCTAAAGACAAAGACATAATAAAGCCGACACCCAAAAAAGAAAAAGAAACTGTATATACGGAAATTACATACGGTAATAATGATGAAACGATGGAAGTTGATTCGACTGTTTCAACATCGGGTATTTCGGGATTCTTTAAGAAATTAGGCGACTTTATTAAGACTCCCAAAGGTAAAATGATTACTATATCTTTGGGCACCGTAGCGGGTCTTGGAGTATTGTTCCTATTGTTGTATTTGCTGAGAAATTTGGTGATCGTATTTAATGATGACACCGACAGAAAAAGGCATATCATCGGAATTGTGAAGGTAACACTTAAGGAAGAAGGATATTGCCTTGAAATCCCCGAAAGTATCAGTCAAAAGGCATATACCAACAGGTATGCTTTCTTTATGAAAATGTTTATGATAGGACGCAAGCCGGATACGGACATATTGATATCTTTGGAGGATAAACGTATTGTTGTCAAATTGTCCGGAATTATAGAGACAATAATATAGCTGTTCCTTGCACAAAAGCCCCAAAAGTGCTAAAATTCCTTAATGGTGTGCATTTTTGCACACGACATGTTTTTGATTCGGAGGACAATTATGAAAAAGATTTTAGCAACTTTATTGGTTTGTGCTATGACACTTAGCACATTGTGCGCCTGCTCTTCAACCGAGACTGCAGAAGCGACTGCAACGGAAACAGCAGAAGCGACTGCAACGGAAACAGCAGAAGCTACCGTTACAGGTGATTTTACAACAGTAAACGATGGTTATCTTACAATGGCTACTAACGCATACTTCCCGCCTTATGAGTATTACGAAGGCGAAAAGATCGTAGGTATTGATGCCGAGATAGCCGATGCGGTAGCCAAGAAGCTTGGTTTAACACTTAAGATTGAGGATATGGAATTTGATTCAATTATTACGGCTGTCAGCATGGGCAAGGTTGATATGGGTCTTGCAGGAATGACTGTTACTGAAGAACGTAAGCAGAATGTTAACTTCTCTGATACATATGCAACAGGTGTTCAGGTAGTAATTGTTACAGAAGATTCCGATATTGCTTCAATTGATGATCTTGCCAACGGAAAGAAGATTGGTGTTCAGCTTGCTACAACAGGCGATATCTACTGCTGTGATGATTTCGGTACAGATAACGTTGAGAAATATAACAAAGGTAATGATGCTGTAATGGCTCTTATTTCAGGTAAGATTGATGCAGTAGTAATCGATAACGAGCCTGCCAAGAGTTATGTGGCTGCCAACACAGGACTTAAGATTCTTGATACGGAATATGTAACAGAAGATTATGCAGCAGCACTTAACAAAGAAAACACAGCTTTACTTGAAGCAGTTAATAAAGCACTTGCAGAGCTTAAGGCTGACGGCACTTTAGATGCTATTATAGGTAAGTATATTTCTTCAGATAAGTAAGTAATAGTTTATTTGGCAAGCTCCGGACTATTGCCCGGAGCTTGTCTTCTATTATTAGAAGGTAACGGGGTATGAACAGTTTCACAGAAAAATTCGTCCGGGATTTTATAACAGACGATCGTTGGAAGTTTATAGTAAAGGGCTTGGGTATTACTCTTGAAGTAACGGCACTTGCTCTTATTTTTGGTATTTTAATAGGTATTGTAATAGGAATAATAAGATGTGCACACGACCAACAGACCAAAGCGGAACGTAAAGGTCTCGGCGGTGCAATCATTAATATATTAAATATGATATGTAAGTTGTATATTACGATTATTCGCGGAACTCCGGTTCTGGTACAGCTTCTTATTATGTATTTCATTATTCTCGTGTCGTCTCAGTCTAAGGTGACTGTTGCGGTAGTAACATTCTCGATTAATTCCGGTGCATATGTTGCCGAGATAATAAGAGGCGGAATAATGTCAATTGATAAAGGCCAGATGGAAGCAGGAAGAAGTCTGGGACTCAGTTATGTGAAGACCATGTTCTTTATAGTTATTCCTCAGGCCATGAAGGCATGCCTTCCGGCACTTGTAAATGAGTTTATTGCATTATTGAAGGAAACTTCGATTTGTGGATATATAGGACTTAATGAACTGACCCGTGGCGGTGATATCATTAGAGGAACTACCTTTGATGCGCTCCTTCCCTTACTTGGAGTAGCTGTTATTTATTTGATTTTGGTATTGATTATAAGCTACCTTACTTCATTACTGGAAAGGAGGCTTCGTAAGAGTGATAGACGTTAAGAATCTTGTTAAAACATTTGATGACGGTGTTACTATCCTAAAGGGTATTAATTATCATGTGGATCCCGGTGAAAAGATAGTAATTATAGGACCTTCGGGTTCGGGTAAAAGTACATTCCTAAGATGTATCAATATGCTTGTTACACCCACATCCGGTGAAATCTGGGTTGACGGTCAATGCATTACGGATCCCAAGTCTGATTTAAACAAAATACGACAGAATCTGGGTATGGTTTTTCAACATTTTAATTTGTTTAATAACCTTACCATTATGGATAATATTACGCTTGCTCCCGTTAAGTTAAAACTTATGACCAAAGAGGAAGCAAACGAGAATGCCCTTAAGCTACTTGGCAGAGTTAACTTAAGAGAAAAAGCGGATGCATATCCTTCTTCACTTTCGGGTGGTCAGAAGCAGAGAATCGCAATTGTTCGTTCTATGGCTATGAATCCCAAGGTAATGCTGTTCGATGAACCTACATCGGCACTTGATCCCGAGATGGTTGGCGAAGTTCTTGAGGTTATGAAGGAACTTGCAGATGACGGAATGACCATGCTGGTTGTTACTCACGAAATGGGATTTGCCAGAGAGGTGGGAACCAAAGTTCTGTTTATGGACGAAGGAAATATTATGGAAGAAAATACTCCTGCGGAATTTTTCAATAATCCAAAGTCACCGAGACTGCAGGAGTTCTTGTCTAAGGTACTGTAAGTATATCTTTGAACATGGGGGAATAAGATGGTTACAATAAGCCTTTGTATGATTGTCAAAAATGAAGCAGCCGTACTTAAGAGGTGTCTTGATTCGGTAGCGGATTTGGTGGATGAAATTATCATAGTAGATACAGGCTCTACGGATAATACCAAGGAAATAGCACGTGCATTTACATCACAGGTATTCGATTTTGAATGGATAGGTGATTTTAGTGCCGCCAGAAATTATGCTTTTTCCCTTTGCCACTGTGACTACATATACTGTGCCGATGCCGATGAGGTTATAAACGAGGAAAACCGTAATAAATTCAAGTTCCTTAAGACGAGTCTTGACCCTGAAATCGAAATAGTTCAGATGTATTACGGCAATCAGCTTGATAAGGGTACGGTTTACAATTTCGATAAAGAATTGCGCCCCAAGCTCTTTAAGAGAGTGCGTAATTTTAAGTGGGTTGAGAGGGTTCATGAGACTGTAAGAACAAGTCCCCTGGTGTACGATTCGGACATTGAGATTACCCATATGCCTCTTACCAATCATGCATCAAGAGATTACGGTATCTTTGAAGATATGATAAATAACGGGGAGACATTAAGTCCTCGTCTGTTTGATTTTTATGCCAAAGAATTGTTCGTTTCCGGGGAGGCTGAAGACTTTAGAAAAGCCGAGGATTATTTTACCTCAATTGTTGACAGCCCCGATACGAATGAAGATATTATGAAGAGTGCTCTTTGTATAGTTGTTAAGGCAGCGTACTGGCGCAAGGATTACCTTAAGATGTACCGCTATGCAATAAAAGATGTGGCACAGGATCCCTGCTCTGAAATATGCTTTTTACTTGGATCCTATTATGAGGACCAGAGAGATTACGAAGAGGCTGCGGTATGGTATTACAACGCCGCCTTTGAATGTCATAGCATTCTTAATATTAAATACGAAAAAGAATATCCCCTGCAGGGTCTTGCGGATGTATATAATAATCTGGGCCTTGTGGAAGAGGCTCTCAAATATGAGAAGATGCTTGGATAAACATAGAAAGTTGTGAAAAAATGAGTTTTGAAGACAATATTAGAAAAGTAGTTCCCTATGTGGCAGGCGAACAGCCTCAGGGAGATGTTATTAAATTAAACACCAATGAATTTCCCTATGCGCCCTCACCTATGGTAGCTACCAGAATGTATGATTTGGCAGAGGCTGAAATTGCTGATAAATCAAGCATGCTTCGTAAATATCCCAATATGGATGCCGCCAATCTTGTTAAAGCTGTTTCGGAAGTATATAAGCTTGATGAAGACAAGATTTTCGTAGGCGTAGGTTCGGATGATGTTCTTGCCATGTCGTTCCTTACATATTTCAATTCGGAAAAACCTATTTATTTTCCTGATGTAACATATTCCTTCTACGATGTATGGGCTGATGTTTTTAAGATACCTTATGAAACAAAAGCACTTGATGATAACTTTAATATCATTGTGGAAGATTATCTTGATAACAACAACGGTGGAATTATTATTCCTAACCCCAATGCCCCTACAGGTATTGCCGAGGATGTATCTTTTTTCGAAAAAATCATTAAGGCGAATCCGGATTCCATAGTCATTATAGATGAGGCTTATGTTGATTTCGGAGCCAACAGCTGCTTATCACTTATTGATAAGTATGAGAATGTTGTTATTGTTCAGACTTTCTCGAAGTCACGTGCACTTGCGGGACTTCGTATCGGTTTGGCTTTTTCAAATCCTAAGCTTATTAAGTACCTTAAGGATGTTAAATTCTCTATTAATTCCTATACGATGAATTATCCTGCAATTGAAATTGCTACGGCAGCAGTACTGGATACAGAGTATTTCCACAAGACGGTAAATCAGCTTATAAGAACAAGAGAATGGACCAAAAAGGAACTTAAGAAACTTGGATTTAAGTTCGGAGATTCCAAGGCCAATTTCGTATTCGCATCGCATGAAAAGGTCTCCGGAGACGAGATATTTAATAAGCTTAAGGAAAAAAATATATATGTTCGTCACTGGAATAAGCCAAGGATTGAAAATTATCTTCGCATTTCCATCGGTACCGATGATGATATGAAAAAATTAATAGAAGCACTAAAGGAGATTGTTAATGCTTAAACACTATTTAGCTATATTTTTTATTTCAATGGTTCCACTTATTGAACTTCGTGGAGCTATTCCCTATGCAATAGGATTTATTGAAGCAGGAAGTCCGCTTAGTCTTCCGCTTTGCTATGTTATAGCAATCGTTGGAAACATGCTTCCCGTACCGGTTATCTTTTTCTTTGCCCGTAAGGTACTTGAGTGGGGCAAGGATAAGAAGTTTATCGGTAAATTCTTCACCTTCTGTCTTGAAAAGGGACATAAGGGCGGTGAGAAGCTTAAAGAAAAAGCAGGTAAAGGTCTTTTCTGGGCATTGCTATTGTTCGTAGGAATTCCGCTTCCGGGAACCGGTGCATGGACGGGAACACTGGCAGCTTCAATACTTGATATGGATTTTAAGAGCAGTGTACTTGCGGTAATGCTTGGTGTAGTACTTGCAGGTATTATTATGGGAGTACTTTCAATGGGAGTATTCGGAACTTTGTTCTCGTTTGTTTGATTAAATCACTGATGTGAGGATGATATGGAAGCATATTCTGAATTTGCATACCTATATGATACCTTTATGGAGGATGTTCCTTACGATAAGTGGGCAGACCTCCTTTCTTCGCTTATTAAGGCCTATGGCGAAAACGTCAATTCCATAATCGACTTAGGTTGCGGAACCGGCAGTCTTACCATGCGTCTTTATGATTTGGGCTATACGGTTATGGGCATTGATTATTCGGCGGATATGCTTTCGGTGGCAGCCGATAAGTCCTATGAGGCAGGCAAAGATATACTTTATATCAATCAGGATATGAGGGAATTGTCATTAAGCGAAAAGGTTGATACGGTAGTGTCGATTTGCGACTGTATCAATTATCTGTTGCTTGATGAAGATGTAATCAAGACCTTTAAACGCGTAAGCAAGTGCCTTAACAAAGGCGGTTTGTTTATTTTTGATTTTAATACGATTTATAAATACGAGACGGTAATAGGCGATACGACAATCGCCGAAAATCGCGAGGATTGCGCATTTATATGGGAGAACTTTTATAGTAGCGAGGATCATCTTAATGAGTATGACGTTACGTTCTTTTCAAAAACAGATACGCCTTCTTCATACGAAGATGAGACTTTCAGACGATTTACGGAAACACATATTCAAAGAGGTTATACTCTTGATGAAATGAAGCATTTCATAGAAAAAGCAGGGCTTAAATTCGTTACGGCTCTTGATGAAACGACACGAAAGGAACCGACCGGTATTTCCGAAAGGATTTACATAGTCGCAAGGAAATAAATGGCAGATTATTTAGTTAGAGCAACCGCAGCAGATGCACAGATAAGGGCCTTTGCAGCTACAACAAGGGATTTGACGGAATTCGCCAAGAACGCACATAATACATCCCCTGTAATGACAGCTGCAATGGGGAGGCTGATGACAGGTGCTGTCATGATGGGTGCTATGATGAAAAATGACACAGATGTCACAACACTGCAGATGCGTGGGATAGGACCTGCAAAGGGTATAACTTCAAGCGCCAACGGCAAGGGACAGGTTAATGGGTATTGTATGAACCCGGATGTTATGCTGCCGCCGAACGCTCTTGGCAAACTTGATGTGGGCGGTGCCATAGGAGAAGGTTATCTTAGAGTAATTAAGGACCTTGGACTTAAGGAACCTTATGTGGGAACTGTCGAACTTCAAACAGGCGAAATAGCGGAAGATTTAACCTATTATTTTGCCACATCGGAGCAGACGCCATCTTCTGTTGGCCTCGGAGTGTTGATGAACAAGGACAACACGGTTAAACAGGCCGGCGGATTTATCATTCAGCTTATGCCTTTTGTAACCGATGAGGTGCTTGATAAACTGGAAGAAAAGCTTAAGAATATTAAATCGGTAACCCAGATACTTGATGAGGGTAATACTCCGGAGCAGATGCTTGAAATTATCCTTGGGGATATGGGGCTTGAAATTACTGATACAATGCCCTGTGAGTTTTATTGTAACTGTGATAAGGACAGAGTTGAAAAAGCACTTATATCTTTGGGCAGGGAAGAACTTGATTCTATGATAAAGGAAGGCAAAAATATAGAAATCAAGTGCCAAATCTGTAATAAAGCGTATAATTTCAGTGTGGAGGATCTTAAGACCACAATATCTAAATGTAAGTAAATACAGGATATTTTTATATCTTTGTAAATATATATTTAAGGAGAACTAAAATGGAAGTAAGTAAGAAGTATGGCAAGCAGTATTTCATGCCGCCCGTCGATTGCTACGACTGGGTTAAAAAGGACACTATCACTAAAGCACCTATCTGGTGCAGCGTAGACCTACGTGATGGAAATCAGGCACTAATCGAGCCTATGAGCCTAGAGCAGAAGCTAACATTCTTCAAGCTACTCGTTGATATAGGATTTAAGGAAATCGAGGTTGGATTCCCTGCTGCATCCGATACGGAATATCAGTTTATGAGAGCGCTTATCGAAAGAGATATGATTCCCGATGATGTTACGGTTCAGGTACTTACTCAGGCAAGAGAGCACATCATCAAAAAGACTTTTGAAGCAGTTAAGGGTGCTCCTCATGCAATTATACATTTGTACAACTCTACTTCTGTAGCTCAAAGGGAGCAAGTATTCAAGAAGTCAAAGGAAGAGATTCTTAAGATTGCCGTTGACGGGGCTAAACTGCTTCTTGATTTGGCCAATGAAACAGAGGGTAACTTCTCATTCGAATATTCACCGGAGTCTTTCCCGGGTACTGAAGTTGATTATGCACTTGAAGTATGTAATGCGGTGCTTGATGTTTGGAAACCCACAGCGGACAATAAGGCGATTATCAATATCCCCACTACGGTACAGATTGCAATGCCTCATGTATTCGCATCCCAGGTTGAATATTTTGACAAAAATCTTAAGTACAGAGAGGGTGTGACAATTTCAATTCATCCTCATAATGACAGAGGATGCGGCATCTCCGATGCAGAACTTGGAGTTTTGGCAGGTGCTGACAGAGTCGAAGGTACATTGTTTGGTAACGGTGAAAGAACGGGTAATGTTGATATCGTTACTCTTGCAATGAATATGATTACTCACGGAGTAGAGTCTAATCTTGACTTTAGCAACGTGATGAAAATAAGACAGGTTTATGAAGAACTTACGGGAATGAAGGTTCACGAAAGAACTCCTTATGCAGGTGATCTGGTATTTACCGCATTTTCAGGTTCTCACCAGGATGCTATCTCAAAGGGTATGGCCTGGAGAGACGAAGGCAAGTCCGGAGACAGATGGACAGTTCCTTATCTTCCTATTGATCCTAAAGACCTGGGAAGAGAATACGAGTCGGATGTTATCAGAATTAATTCGCAGTCCGGTAAGGGCGGTGTGGCATTTATCCTTAAGCAGAATTACGGCTTAATGATTCCGGAGAAGATGAGAGAAGAAGTGGGATATCTTGTTAAAGGTGTTTCCGATGAACGTCATGCGGAACTTTCACCTATGGATATCTACGAAATCTTTGAAAAGACATATATTAAGTCAAGAAACAGATTCGATGTAACAGGCTCTACCTTCACCCAGGAAGGCGAAGAAGAGATGTTCGCAAGAGTTATTATTAACGATAACGGAGCCGAAAAAAAGATTTCCGGCGAAGGTAACGGACGTCTGGATGCTGTTTCAAATGCTTTCAAGGAGTATTTCGGTGTTGAATATACTCTTAAGGTTTATGAAGAGCATGCGGTATCGGTAGGTACTTCATCAAAGGCGGCTTCTTATGTGGGAATCGAGCATGGTGGCAAGATGTTCTGGGGCGTAGGCCTTAACCAGGATATCATCAAGTCATCTGTGGCTGCATTGGTTTCTGCAGTAAATAAGGTGTTATAAGTATATCTTTGTACAAAAATATAAGTTAGTCAGGTTATCGTATGAAAAGGTTTTTGAGTGCGGCCTCGAAACTTATCTTCAGCCGTGTGCTGGTGATAATTATTATGATTCTCCTCCAGATAATGATGATTGTGGGGGGAGGATATTATCTGGCCAATATGTTTCCAATTTCATACTATGCGCTCGATGTACTGGGTGCCATCATTATTATTTCGGTAATTAATAAGGATGAGCCTGCTGAATTCAAACTTACATGGGCAATTGCAATTCTGCTGTTGCCCATTGTTGGTATTTTGCTGTACGTTTTTAATCAGAGTAACTATGGAATGCTTAGATTAAAGATTAAGGCGGATAAGGAAATTAAGAATTCGCAGGAGCTGGTAAAACCTTCGGATGGTACAATGGCTGCATTAAGCAGGGAAGACATAGAGTTCCAAAGATTCTCGTATTATATGAATGAGAAATGTCATTATCCTGTTTATCATAATACGAAGGTTACGTATTATTCCATCGGTGAAGAGCAGATAGAGGCAATCAAAGAAGAACTTCTTAAGGCTAAGAGGTTTATTTTCATTGAGTTTTTCATTATTTCCGAGGGCGAGGTATGGAATTCGGTTCTTGAAATATTAAAGCAGAAGGTTGCCGAAGGTGTTGAAGTTAAGGTGATGTATGACGGATTATGTTCTTTGTTCAAACTGCCTTACCGATATCCTGCCAAGCTTAAAGCGATGGGAATTGATGCGAAGATGTTTGCTCCCATTATCCCGTTCCTATCAACTGCCCAGAACAACAGAGATCACCGAAAAATAGTCGTTGTGGATGGCCATGTGGCATTTACCGGCGGAGTTAATCTGGCTGATGAGTATGCAAATCTTATAGAGGTCTATGGTCACTGGAAAGACGTAGGTGTTAGAATAGAAGGCCGCGCCGTTATGAGCATGACCAGAATGTTCATTCAGAACTGGAACCTTTACGGGGATAATGACTTAGAATATGAAAAGTATCTGGCTAAGGACCCTAACAGAGCCAAGATGGCCCATGACGGTTTCGTAATCCCTTATGGTGATATGCCCACATCAAAGTATGAACTGGGTAAAGACGTTTATGAGGATATGTTCGTTCATTCAAACGAATACATTCATGTAATGTCGCCATACTTCATCGTAGACAGGGAATTCCTTGAGAATATAAGATTCGCATCACACCGCGGTGTCGATGTCAAACTCATACTTCCCCATATTCCGGATAAAAAAATAGCTTTTGCCATAGCAAGGTCGTATTATCGTGAATTACTGGATGCCGGGGTCAAAGTGTATGAATATACACCGGGCTTTGTGCATGCCAAGGTAGTGGTGTCGGATGACAAGCGCGCGGCAGTAGGTTCTATTAATCTTGATTACAGAAGCTTTTATCATCATTTTGAATGCGGAGTTTATATGCACAAGAGCTCTGCTATCAAAGATATAGAAGAAGACTTTAACGAAACACTTGATAAGTGTCAGGAAGTGACGATTGAATATTACAACAGCATACCAAGAATGAAGAGAGCCATAGGAAGAATATTCAGGCTCCTTGCCCCCCTTATGTAGGCAATTTTGAATGCGATATTCGGCATGATATTTTAAGTGCCGAGGCAGCACCTCTTGGAAAACGTATTCCTTGATTTTACGGGATTTTTTGATATTTTTTTGGGATATTTTTGGAGGAAAATCAGTTGCAATTAAGGGGGTATTTTTATATAATTTTCTTACTGGCGTAAAAGGAAAATATAAAAGAGGATGTATTGAAACTGACCGCCTAAAAAACTATAAAGGAGAACATGTATGAAATTTGGTTACTTTGATGATGACAGAAGAGAATATGTCATTACCACACCAAGAACACCTTATCCGTGGATTAACTATCTTGGAACACAGGGCTTCTTCTCGCTGATTTCCAATACAGCAGGAGGATATTCTTTTTACAAAGATGCCCGTCTTCGAAGAATCACACGTTATCGTTACAATAATGTTCCTATTGATATGGGCGGACGTTATTTCTACATTAACGACAACGGTACAATCTGGAATCCCGGATGGTCACCTGTCAAGACAGAACTTGATGAGTATGAGTGTCGCCACGGTATGGGCTACACCATCATTAAGGGTAAGAAAAATGACTTAAAGGCAGAGGTTACATTCTTCGTACCTCAGGATTATGACGGAGAAGTACAGCAGGTTGTTTTAAGCAACGAAGGAACTGCTGCAAAGGAATTCTCCTTATTCTCTTTTGCCGAGTGGTGTTTATGGGATGCGCAGGACGACAGCAATAACTTCCAGCGTAACTTCTCTACAGGACGTGTTGAGGTAGTCGGCTCAACAGTATATCACAAGACAGAATACAGAGATCGTCGTAATCATTTCGCTTTTTATTCGGTAAATGACACTATTGACGGTTATGATACAGACAGAGATGCCTTCATCGGAATGTACAATGGTTTCGGTGATCCGCAGGCTGTTATAGCAGGTAAGGCAAACAATTCTTTCGCAGACGGATGGGCACCTATTGCTTCTCATTACAAGAAGATTACTCTTGCTCCCGGCGAAAGCAAGACTTTGGTATTTGTACTTGGCTATGTTGAGATGCCTCAGGAGGAGAAGTTCGAAGCTGACGGCAAGACAATCAACAAGGTTAAGTCCAATGCAATGATTGAACAGTTTAATACTCCCGAGAAGTTCGCGAAGGGTATGGCCGATCTTAAGGCGTACTGGGATAAGCTTCTTGGTATTTTGAACGTAGATACTCCCGATGATAAGGTTAATCGTATGGTTAACATCTGGAATCAGTATCAGTGTATGGTTACATTTAATCTGTCACGTTCTGCTTCATATTTCGAGTCGGGTATCGGACGCGGAATGGGCTTTAGAGATTCCAACCAGGATATTCTCGGATTTGTTCATCAGATTCCCGACAGAGCTAAGGAACGTATTATTGATATTGCATCAACTCAGTTCCCCGACGGTGGATGCTATCATCAGTATCAACCTCTTACCAAGAAGGGTAACGCCGATATAGGTGGAGATTTCTCTGATGATCCTTTGTGGCTGATTCTTTCTGTTTCTGCATATATCAAGGAAACAGGCGACTGGTCTATTCTTGATGAGATGGTTCCTTACGATAATGATATGTCAATCGCTCAGCCTATGCTTGAGCATTTGAAGGTTTCTTTCTATCATATCGTTAATAATTTAGGACCTCACGGTTTGCCTCTTGCAATGAGAGCCGATTGGAATGACTGTCTTAACCTTTCATGCTATTCGGACACACCCGGTGAAAGCTTCCAGACATACACCAATCCTAAGTTCGCTGCAGAAGGCGGTTATTCTAAGGTTGCCGAGTCTGTAATGGTTGCTACATTATTTACTTATACAGGTCCTAACTATGTTGAAATATTAAAGCATTTAGGTAAGGATGACGAAGCCAAGAAGGCTCAGGATGAAATCGATAAGATGAAGAAAGCCGTTATGGATTCTGCATTTGACGGCGACTGGTTCTTAAGAGCATATGATGCGGAAGGCAAGAAACTTGGTTCTAAGGAAAATGAAGAAGGTAAAATCTTCATTGAGCCACAGGGATTTGCAGTAATGTCCGAAATCGGTAAGGATGAAGGTGCTGATATTAAGACCCTTAACTCTATCGACAAGTATCTTAATACACAGTTTGGTCTTGTACTTAATAATCCTGCATTCACCAAGTATCACATTCAGTACGGTGAAATCAGTACATATCCCGGCGGATACAAAGAAAATGCCGGTATCTTTACTCACAACAATGCATGGATTATTTGTGCGGAAGCTTATGCGGGACGTGGCGACAAGGCATTCGAATATTATTCAAAGATTGCTCCTGCATTCACAGAGGATACATCCGATATACACAAGACAGAACCTTATGTATACGGCCAGATGATCGGCGGTAAGGATGCAGGTTCCGATATCGGTAAGCCCGGCAATCATTTCGGTCAGGGTAAGAACTCATGGCTTACAGGAACAGCTGCTTGGAATATGGTGGCAATTTCCCAGTATATTCTCGGTATTGCAGCTGACTTTGACGGACTTAAGATAGATCCTTCAATTCCTGCTTCATGGGACGGATTTACAGTATCACGTAAGTTCCGTGGCGCTGACTACAAGATTACCATCAAGAATCCTTCACACGTATGTAAGGGTGTTAAGTCTATGACTGTTGACGGTAAGGCTGTAGACGGATGTGTAGTTCCTTTCGCTGATGGTAAGACATCATACGAGGTTGAGGTAGTACTCGGATAGAATTGTTTAGGAAATTTTGAACAATTATGGTAAATTATTAGGGACGGTCTTGTATAAAGAACGTCCCTATATATATGATTGTTTTCAAGTAAGAAAGAAGGCTTTATTTTGAATTGGAATAACTATATTAATAGATTTTGCTTTGATAAAATGAAATCGGTATTTTCCTTTTCTAAATCCTTTGAAAAGGGAGGATTGGTTATTTCAATTATCGCTGCTGTTATGGCAGGGTTTTCTTTGACACGGGTAGTGAACCCGTTTCTTGCATTTATTATTGCTGCCGCTGTCTTAGCGGTTTTTATCTTGTCAGCCAAATATAAACTGGTTGTTGAAAATATATCAATTCTGGGATTCATATCTTCGATTCTGATAATGTTGGTTTTGGCCAAAAACATAATAGATCCTTTAACTAAAAAATGGGAAGATGTTTTTTGGATGGGAACGGCAGGAGTCCTTTCCGTCATTATAGTGATGCTTTATCTTCTGTTTATATTCTTTGGCATTATCGGCAAGAGTATTGATGTTAATAAATATCAAAAAAGCGAATTCCGCAAAGTATTTGTTAACTGGCTCACCTTTTGGTTTGTTTCCGTTGTTTTCATTCCCTGTGAAAGCTATTTTAGCAATATGGAAGATTTTGATCTGCGCTTCAAATGTATTGTTATAGTATATATACCCTTGATTTTTATTATTTCATATTTGCTTTCGGGGTGGGCAAGTACCTGTAAACGTCCTGTTGTAAATACCGTGTCATGCGGTGTGTGCGGGGTAACCTTGGCAATGTATGTACAGTATATGTTTGCCAATCAGCTGACTATGCTTTTGGACGGTTCTACCATCAATTGGAGTGAGCATACTAAGGATATTGTTTTAAACAGTTTACTATGGGCTGTTATAATTCTGATACCCTTTGTAATATACAAATTGGCCGGTCAAATATGGGAACGTGCCATAATTATTATTCCGGGATTTATTCTTGGAATTCATGTTATTACATTGACAATTATAGCAATCCCCTGCATTTTGCAGGAAAGCAGAGCATCTTTTGCATATCTTTCCACAGAAGAGCAATTCTGCGTATCTTCCGAGGATAATATTATAGTATTTGTTATTGACGCAATAGATAACGAGTACATTAAACAAATATATAAAGAAAATCCGGAGGTATTTGCCGACTTTAAGGATTTCACAATGTATACGGATACATGTTCGGTGTACGATTCGACAATACCCTCCACATTGTCTACCTTTGCCGGAGGCGAATATCATAATGATATTTCTGCGGTGGATTGGTATCACGAATGTTGGACGGTACCAAAGACGACGGAGTTTTACTCGAGGATTCATGATGCAGGATACCAAACACACTTTTACAATTTTCAGGCGGGAAATCCTGTGGAATTGATGGGAAGTGTAGATAATATGGTTCCTGTAGAAGAGGTAAGAATCAGAGATATCAATTATCCCGTGTATAACAAAAATATGCTGAAACTTTCGTCGTATAGGTTATCGCCCTATGTAATTAAGCAATTGATTGATACGTCTGACATATCTTTTAAAGAATTAATCGATATAGGCGAATATGTGGATCCGAGCTTTTTGAATGAAGAATTTGATGAAAACTGTCAGCTTAAGTTAGCGGATAATACAGCTCCCTTGATGATATATCAACATCTTAAAGGAACACATACTCCCTGTGATGATTTTCTTGGAACAACGAAATATTGTCTTGGTATTGCAGCTAAATATATAGATCAAATGAAGCAATTGGGTGTGTATGATAATGCCACAATTCTGATAATGTCGGACCATGGTAAACAGGATACGGATTACGATGTTCCCGCTGCCGCAACCCCTATGGTAATGATTAAGGAACCGAATTCTTCACATGAGAGTATTGCAATAAATAATGCGCCGATTTATCATACGGATATTATTCCTACCATATTGGAAAATATAGGCTGCTATGATGAAAATAACGAAGAAGATGTCAGTCTTTTCGGTACTTCGGTATATATGCATCATGAAGGGGAAAATCGTGAAAGAGTATGGTATGACAGATGGACCACGGAAGGTATTAAGACACGTTTTTCAAAGTATGCGTATCATACCCGATTCAATTCATATTATAGATACAAATATACGGGAACCACAGAGGAATTGGACAGAATAGTGGAGGCCGGAGAAATAGATGAAGTCATACCGATATATGATTTTGCAGGATAAATGATTTACTTGAGATGTGATAATAAAGTTGCTAAAATGATTTAGTTATGAAGACATATGAACTTATTACGCCCTGTCACTTCGGACTTGAGGCGATGCTAAAAAGAGAAATTACAGATTTGGGCTATGACGTATCCAAAGTTGAAGACGGACGTGTATACTTTATCGGAGATGCCGAGGCTATAGTCAGAGCTAATATATTTTTGCGCACTGCCGAACGTGTGCTTATTAATGTGGGCAGTTTTCATGCGGAAACCTTTGAGGATTTATTTCAGGGCACGAAAGCAATAGCATGGGAGGAATTTGTTCCTGCAAACGGCAGATTTTATGTTACGAAGGCTGCATCTGTTAAGAGCAAGTTATTTTCGCCTTCGGACATTCAATCCATTATGAAGAAGGCTATGGTTGAACGCTTAAAAAGCGTATACAACATAAGCTGGTTTGAAGAAGACGGAGATAATTTTCCGGTAAGAGTGTTTATTCATAAGGATGAGGTTACGGTAGGCCTTGATACCACGGGAGATTCTCTTCATAAGAGAGGGTACCGTAAGCTTACGGCCAAGGCTCCCATTGCAGAGAATCTTGCTGCAGCCCTTATCATGCTGACACCCTGGAAGAAGGACAGAATTCTTGTTGATCCCTTCTGCGGTTCCGGAACTTTTCCGATTGAGGCTGCTATGATGGCGGCTAACATTGCTCCCGGTATGAAGCGTACGTTTACGGCTATGGACTGGAAACATATTATAGAGCCTTCGGAATGGAAGTATGCGGTAGAAGAAGCCAACGATTTTATTGATTTGAATATAGAAACAGATATTCAGGGTTATGATATAGATGATGAAATGGTTAAGATAGCAAGAGCCAATGCTAAATTGGCCGGTGTTGACGGACTTATACACTTTCAACGTAAAGACGTTGCGGAATTGTCCCATGCAAAGAAATACGGATTTATCATTACTAATCCTCCTTATGGCGAAAGGCTTGAGGATAAGGCGTCTATGGCTCCTTTGTACAAGGTTATCGGCGAAAGATACAGAGCCCTTGATTCCTGGTCAATGTATATGATTACGGCTTATGAAGAGGCTGAAAAGGCTCTTAATCTCAAGGCTGAGAAGAACAGAAAAATATATAACGGAATGATGAAAACATATTTTTATCAGTTCCCGGGTCCCAAACCGCCCAAGAAAAATAATTGATTCTGACAGGATATATTAAGTGGAAGCATTAATGCGAAAGACAACTGTATTCGGATGTGCTTTCGGGGCAATAGCGCTTTTGGCTATTGTCTATTTTGGTATGACCAAAACTATCGAAATTTCCGGGGTTGCCCAGGACGATGTGCAGCTTTCGTCAGGGGTGACAGAAGAGCAGGATGATTTAGTGATGCTTAATATGCTGTCCTTTGACACAAGTATGGAGTATACGGATTATTTGACTATTCCTCTTGACCCTAACGTGTTGCCGGATGATATTACAATTGAAAATCACTATATGGATTCGGAATTCTATATTATTATCAGGGATACCGATAAGTCTTTTTATAAGACTCATGCCCTTAGCGGAAATAAGGACAATATTCTTGAGGGCACCTATGAAGAAACTAAGGATGGCTTGGCCCTTAAATTCGTAATGAACGGTATATATGAGTTTAAGACAGTGTTGGAGAATAATTCCCTTTATGTGACCTGTTATTCACCCCGCGAACTTTATGACAAGATTGTCGTAATCGATCCTGCCCGGGGCGGACTTGATATGGGCGCCACGGCAGAGGAATTATCCGAAAAAGATATAACTTTGGCAATTACCAAAAAGATTAAAGAACTGTTTGATTCCGACGGTTCGGTAAAGGTTTATTATACGCGAATGGATGATGTTAATCCCAAGGAAGAACTCAGGGTTAATCTTCCCAATAAAATACGTGCCGATGCATATATCAGAATTGAAGTTGATAATGTAAATGACAGCGCAGTATATGGGGTAACCACTTTTTATAATGACGAGTATTTCATACCGGGCTTCGGTAACGTTGAATTGGCCGACCTTATGGAATCGGAAGTTGTTACAGCTGTTAAGGGTAAGGCTTTGGGAATTTATGCGTCCAAGAACAATGATTATACACTGCTTCACTCAACGGTACCGTCAACCACCATCAGGGTGGGATGTGTTTCAAATAAACAGGAAGCGATACTGCTTGGGCGTGATGACTATATTGCAAAGATTGCCCAGGGAATCTATGGCGGTGTTATTAAGATGTACGAAAATCGATAATATGTATTTGATGGAGTAAAAGATGGATATTGTATTTGCTACGGGTAACTTAAACAAAATGCGTGAGATCAGGCAGATTCTTGAAGATTTTGCCATTGATGGGAATAAAGTTAATATTTTTTCCATGAAGGAAAAGGGTATAGATATTGATATAGTGGAAGATGGATCATCTTTTGCCGAGAATGCGGCTATTAAGGCAAAGGCTGTTGCAGCGCTGCTTCCCGGAAGTATTGTAATGGCTGATGATTCCGGACTTGAGGTTGATTTTATTAATAAAGAGCCGGGAATATATTCGGCAAGATACCTGGGTGAAGACACTTCGTATCACATTAAGAACAAGAGTATTATCGATAGATTGGCGGATGCCGAAGGACCTTTAAGAAGCGCAAGATTTGTATGTTCGATTGCTACGGTACTTCCCGATGGACGACTTCTTAACGCGACAGAGACCATGGAAGGAAGAATTGCATATGAAGAAAAGGGTACAAACGGATTTGGATACGATCCTATTTTCTTAGTTCCGCCATATGAAAAGACCTCCGCAGAACTTTCGGAAGACGAGAAGAATGCTATTTCGCACAGAGGTAAGGCACTTCGCAAAACAAGAGCATTATTGGAAGAAGTATTTAATTCATAATGAAGATATTGATAGTAAGCGATACTCATCGTGAAAATTACAATTTCATGAAAGTTCTGGACAAAGAGAGCCCGATTGATTTGCTGGTTCATTGCGGTGATATTGAAGGGTCGGAGTATATCTTTTCACAGGTAGTTAAGTGCCCTATGCATCTTATAACCGGAAATAATGATTTCTTTTCGGATTTGCCTGCCGAGAAGGAATTTAAAATAGGGAATCTTAATGTTTTTTTGACACATGGACATGCTTACAGAGTTTCTGCAGGGTTGGAACTTCTAAGGCAGGAGGGAAGAGCACGGGGAGCTGATATAGTAATGTTTGGCCATATACACAGACCTGTTGCGGAGTGCGTGGGCGGAATGTGGCTTATTAATCCGGGATCCGTATCCTATCCCAGACAGGATGGCAGAAGACCGTCATATATTGTTATGAACTTGGAAGATGACGGTGAACCGAAATTTGAAGTAAAGTATTTATGAAATAATTAAAATTTTTGTTGACACATAGGTGATGGTTTCGTATAATAAACCTTGCGCTGTGAAAGGGTGACTGCTGACGAGGTGTGGCTCAGCTTGGCTAGAGCACCTGCTTTGGGAGCAGGGGGTCGCAGGTTCGAATCCTGTCACCTCGATTAACTAAATACATGCGGGTGTAGTACATCGGCTAGTGCGCCAGCCTTCCAAGCTGGATAGGTGGGTTCGATTCCCATCACCCGCTCTAAAAAACCTCAGGTTAAAACCTGAGGTTTTTTTTAGAGCGGGGGAGACCTCGAACCCAGTGGGTTCGTGTCTCCGTTTCACTCCGGTCCGCGCTGAACAGACGTCCACTGGACGTCTAGCGCCCCATCACCCGCTTTTTAGTAGTTATCAAAAGCGGTCCGGAAGAGGTTTTGCGAAGCAATAACCTCGAGAGGAGCCCGCGGATAGAGCGGGGGAGACCTCGAACCCGTTTTTTTTTAGAGCGGGCTACCAAAATATGATATAATATCATAGTTGCTTCAATGGAGATTTAATATGCTTTTTAATTCATATATTTTTATCTTCATATTTTTGCCGCTTGTACTGGCGGGATATTATCTGTTAAACAAAATTAACAGACCAAAGGTCGCAACCACTTTTCTGACACTAATGTCATTTTGGTTCTACGGATATAATAATTGGTATTATCTGTTTGTTCTTGTGGGAAGTATAATTCTTAACCATTTGGCAGTAACTTTGATGGAAAGACATACAGACCATAAGAAAGTATTTATGATTTCCGGAACGGTCATTGATATAGGAATTCTGTTTTTCTTTAAATATTACGATTTCTTCCTGAACAATCTTAATTCCGTTATTAAAGCGGAAGATATGCCTTTCTTAAGACTGGCACTGCCTATAGGAATCAGTTTCTTCACATTCCAGCAGATTTCGTATCTTGTGGATTACTATCATGGTAAATGTGAAAAGTATACCCTTATGGAGTACGCTTCTTATGTATCATTTTTCCCTACTTTATTATCGGGACCCATAGCATATCATTCGGAGGTTATACCGCAGTTTAGGGATGCCGATAAGCGAAAGTTTATTTCCGAAAACTTTTCAAAAGGCCTGTATGCTTTTGCCTGCGGTCTTGCCAAGAAAGTACTTATAGCTGATATCTTCGGACGGGTAGTAGATGCGGGATATTCCGATATCTTTGGACTTAACAGTATTAGTGCAATTGTAACGGTGCTGTGTTATGCCCTGCAGATATATTTTGACTTTAGCGGATACTGTGATATGGCATATGGTATCGGATATATGTTTAATATCGAACTTCCCATTAACTTTAATTCACCCTTTAAATCATCCAATGTAGGTGAGTTCTGGAACAGATGGCATATGACACTTAATCGTTTCTTCAGAGAATATGTTTATATTCCTATGGGGGGCAGCCGCAAAGGAACCTGCAGAACTTACATTAATACGATGGTTGTATTTTTGATAAGCGGACTTTGGCACGGTGCCGATTGGAGTTTTGTTGTATGGGGCGGACTTTATGGCATCGCAGTATGTATTAACAGGGCCGGACGCAAGGTGTTTATGAAACTTCCGAAGGCTCTTGGGGTAGCGGTTAATTTCCTGTTGTTTGTTTTTATTTTTATATTCTTCCGTGCAGAGAATATTTCATGCGCATGCAATATGTTCGGAAAGATATTTACCGGCGGTTTTGGCGGAATTTCACCGATACTTACGGATGCGTTTAATTCGATAGTTGAAGTTAAGTTCTTGTACAGGCTTGGATTTGGCGGATTAATCACGTCACTTCCATGGGTATTTATGCTGATATATTTGATAGTTGTATTGATAATGTGCTTCGCAGCCCGAAATACCCAGGAGAAGGTTGCAGCAATGAAATTCAACACAAAAGAAATAGTGTTGATTACGGTATTTTTGGTTGGAAGTATTATTTCACTTTCACAAATAACCGCATTCGTTTACTTTAATTTCTGATTATGGAGAGCATTTAGTGAAAACTGATATCTTTTTACGCAAATGTCTGTTGACCATATTGATAGTTCTGGCGTTTATAGTAGCGCTCGTTGTTGTGGTGGATCCGTACTTCCATTTCCATAAGCCGCTCAAGGGCTTGTCTTACCGGCTTTATGACGAAAGATATACCAATGACGGGATATCAAGACACTTTGAGTTTGATTCAATGATTACGGGCTCTTCAATGAACCAGAATTTTAAGACTTCCCTTGCTGAGGAATTATTTGGCGGACAGTTTGTCAAAGAAACATTTTCGGGGGCAGGTTATGAAGAAGTTGCTCAGAATATAGAAAGAACAATCAAGTACAATCCTGATTTGAAGACAGTAATCTGGGGAATTGATTATAACGGATTAATTCGTGATAAGCATTGGGCAGGATATGACAATTATCCTACATATTTATATGATGATAGTCTGCTTAATGATGTATCGTATATTTTTAACAAAGATATACTGTATCACGGCGTACTTAATAATCTTGCAATGACCATAACAGGGCAGGAAAGCACTACAATGGATAAGTATTCAAGTTGGGAGGCCGAGGACACGGGACTCGACGGTATATTTAAGTTATATGACAGGAATAATGTTCAACAGGATTTGCCGTCTACCCTTACTGCGGAAGATGAATCAACGGTAGTGGGCAATGTGACGGATAATATAGTGATGCTTGCCAACAGATATCCCAATGTTGAATTTATACTCTTTTTCCCTCCCTACAGTATTTGCTATTGGGATGAGGTGAATTTGACAAATACGCTGGAACGACAGCTTAAGGCAGAGGAAGTTGCAACCTCCTTATTGCTGGAATGTCCCAATATTAAGTTATATAGTTTTGCGGATCATTATGATCTGATAACCGATGTATCCAAGTATAGAGACAAAGAGCATTATTTGAGCGATACAAATGACAATATCTTAAGGTGGATTAAGGATGGCGATGGCTTGGTTACGACCGAAAATTACCTTGATAAGATAGCCAAAGAACGGGAGTATTACGGCTCGTATGATTACGAGAGCATATACAATTAATTATAAGAAGAAATAATTTAACTTTTTTGTTGAAATTTAATCTTTATTATGATATAAATATAAATGCTGTTTTTAACACCAGCTATGTGTCCGTAGCTCAGCTGGATAGAGCAACGGCCTTCTAAGCCGTGGGTCGGGGGTTCGAATCCCTTCGGGCACGCGCGAAGTTTCCGATGACCACGGGAACTTCACGTTTTATGGTGGGTATGGCGCAGTTGGTTAGCGCGCCAGATTGTGGTTCTGGAGACCGAGGGTTCGAGTCCCTCTACCCACCCGTATGGATTTACCATATAATCACCCGGGATTGTCCCAGGGACAAGCTTGGTGAACATTGGGCTATCGCCAAGCGGTAAGGCACAGCACTTTGACTGCTGCATTCGCTGGTTCGAATCCAGCTAGCCCAGCTTTTTTATATATGGACCACTAGCTCAGTCGGTAGAGCACTTGACTTTTAATCAAGTTGTCGCGGGTTCGATTCCCGCGTGGTTCACTAATTTGACAGTAGGACGTTCCTGCTGTTTTTTTTATGAAAAAATGTGACAGTGGGGACGGTTCTTTCTGTCACACTTTTTTCGTTGGTAAGTCTGACCACATAAAACATAACGATAGCAGGGGGAGCAATGTTTGTATTACATATTAAATTGTAGAATAGAACAAAATAGTATGTATATTAACATGATAAAACGTATCGCATACATACCAAATGATGTGGTATGCCCCATTTGGTATGTATATCTTTTCAAAATTGCTTGTTATTTACATATCAAATTGCACTATTTGATGATTTTAGTATGTATCCCCAGAAAACTTGTTTATTACTTTCATATTCAAAAAATGTGACAGAAAGAACCGTCCCCACTGTCACATTAAATCTTGGTGTGGAGGCTTTTACGGTAGGCGGCAGGAGACATGCCGTAGTGACGCTTGAAGGAGTTACTGAAGTAGAAGCTTTCCTCATAGCCCAGTATTTCAGATATTTCCGCAACCGACAGGGTTGTTTCTTTTAACAGACGGGCGCTGTATTCCATTCTTAAGCCAAAGTGATATTTTTGTATAGTTGTACCGGTGATGTTTTTGAATATCAGGTTCATATGCTTGTAGGTTAAGCTCACAAGATTTTCGATAAGTCCGGAATTAAATGGTTCACAGGTGTGTTCAAAAAGATATTCTTTTATCAGGGCAACCTTACGCTCCCCGGGGGTTTCGTAGTTGCTTGAAGCATCTTTCTTATATATATCAAGAAGAATTTCGTACAAATAATTATTAAGATATAGGTGGTCATCATAGGAGGCGCTTTGATATCTGTCTTTGAACTTAAGGAACTTGGCAAAAATATCGCTTTCCTTATGAAGCATAATCTGTTTGGGGAGAGTGTAGTAGAACTCATGGGAATTTGAAGCTTTCCCTTCGAGATATTTATATGCCCTGTTGGGTTCAATCGGACTTCCGCTGTTATTATCCGGAAGGAAAAAGTGTATAAAGAACCACTTCGTACCGTCGGGGCATTTGGTATCACCGTAGTGGTGAAGCCCCTGTTTAAGAAAAGTAAGGCTGCCCTCGGGAAGATTGTATTCCACATCGTCCTCATACAGATGAAAGGAACCCTCTTCTATATAAAGAAGTACATTAACGTCCATAATTCTGTCGGGATGCACGAAGCCTTCCCGACATTGTATATAATCACAATTGCTGACAAGAGGAAGTCTGTCTATGGGAAGATGAATTCTTGAGTCTGTCATAAGCTATCCTTTCTTGTGATAATCCGACTTGCAATACGACTAAATTATATATTTATGCGATAAAAGTCCATGTATATTAGTGATTTATACGAATATAATATATCTATAAAGCGTATATAACAACCCAAAACATTAAAGAGGTGCTTATGGAAAGAATAATAGGTAGCAAAGTAAAACTAAAGGATGGTCAGCTTTTAAACAAAGAGTATGCAAACAGGGATTACCTTATGGAACTTAATTCGGCTGCACTGCTGCAGAACTATTATCAGGAGGCAGGGCTTAATCAGGTTTATGGTCAAAAGCCTATTGCCCATAAAGGGTGGGAAGATCCCTCCTGTCAGCTAAGAGGTCATTTCCTGGGGCATTATTTAAGTGCTGTCGCGGTTAGGTATTATGAATGGGGTGATGAAGAACTTCTTGCCAAAGGTAATGCCATCATTCATGAACTTCATAGGTGTCAGATTGAAAACGGCGGACAGTGGGCCGCTTCCATTCCGGAAAAGTATATCCATTGGATAGCACGGGGTAAACAGGTCTGGGCACCCCATTATACGATTCATAAGACCTTCCTGGGATTGTGCGACATGTATCGATATGCGGATAATAAGGAAGCTCTGGAGGTTGCTGTCAATTTCTCAAAGTGGTTCTATGATTTCGTCAAGGATAAGGCAAAGGATGAAATGGACAATATCCTTGACGTGGAGACCGGAGGAATGCTGGAAATCTGGGCCGACCTTTATGAATTTACCAAGGATGATATGTATTTGACATTGATTGATAAGTACGACCGACGTCGATTGTTTAATCCCCTTCTTCGGGGGGAGGATGTGCTTACCAATATGCATGCCAATACAACAATCCCGGAGGCAATCGGTGCCGCAAGAGTATATGAAGTTACCGGTATCGAAAGATATAAGCAGATTGCTCTGGCGTATTGGGATATGGCTTATACCAAGCGCGGCACATCCGTTACCGGCGGTCAGACCTGCGGTGAAATATGGACGCCTCTTAATTCAATGATCGGAAGACTGGGCTCCAAGAATCAGGAACACTGTACCGTTTATAATATGATGCGTCTTGCGGACATTATCTATACATGGACAGGGGATAAGGAATGCCTTGATTATATTGAGCAGAATCTCTATAACGGAATTCTTTCCCAGGGATATTTTAGGGGCGGGCATGCCAACGGCGAGGAAGCCGAATATCCGGAATTCGGTCTTATTACATATTTCCAGCCCCTGCGTGCAGGTTCACGTAAGGCATGGGCAGGGAAGTTTGAAGATTTCTTCTGCTGTCACGGAACTTTGGTTCAGGCCAACAGTGCCCACAACAGATATCTTTATTATAAGGATGGGAATGAAATATATACCGGCGTATATGCAGCATCGCAACTTGAAATGACGATTGACGGTGCTAATGTGACAATTAGCCAGTACAGGGATACCCTTAGCGGAAGCCTTCATAACGGAAGTATGTCATCGGCTACACAGGCTATAGGTGCGAATGCTCATATCTTTGCGCATCAACCGGATATTATGCTGGAATGCTTCGATATTAATACGGACAAAGATATACACTTTTCACTTAACTTAAGAATTCCCAAGTGGGTACACTCCGAGGTGTCTGTATGGATTAATGATGAAGAGGTTAACATAACACCGCTAAACAAGGATGGATTTGTGAAACTGAGCCGTGTTTATTCGAAGGGTGACAAGGTAAAAATAGAACTTCCCATGGATGTATACGAAACTCCGCTTCCGGGGGATGAGAGTATGGTGGCGTTTTCCTATGGCCCATATGTTTTGGCGGGATTATCCAAAGAAGAACGTATGCTTCATCTTAAAGGCCATAAAGCTGCGGATTTACTTACTCATGAGAATGAAAGAGAGTGGGGAATGTGGAAAGATACATTTATTACGCGATATCAGGAAAAGAATATACGTTTTATACCTTTTTACGATATAGGGTATGAAAATTACCAAGTTTACTTTCCAATTGAGGAATAAAATGGTATAGTATCAGCGGGGAAAATTTAGTTCCCCGCTATTTTTGTGTACATTTTTGTAATATGGATAAGTTTCACAAAGAATATGGTTTGAATAAGGGTGAATTTTATGAAAAAAAGGTTACTGAGTCTGGTTCTTATATTGTGCATGATGCTTGCAACGGTACTTACGGGTTGCAATGCTTCGGATGATAAGTCTGATAAAGAAGACAAAAAAGATAAAAAAGACAAAAAGAGCGACAGCGATGTTGTGGCAGAATATAAATATGATGACGACAATATTTTCGGTCTTAAGAAGATTATTGTGGGCAAGGATGAAATTGAACTTCAGTTTGACAGTGACAAGGCCGATGAGGGCTATGTTTTTTTGAGCGGCTACGGCGATGATGTTAAGAGCTTAAACGGAACCGGAACCCTTAAGGACAAGAAGGATGAGAAAGTTGAAGCAGAGTTTAAGTGCAAGGAACAGGGTTCAAAGTATATAATAACGGCTTCGTATGAAGAAGGTTTCGTCCCGGACTATTTTTATTTCCGTGAAACTGAGATTGACGGATTTAAGAAGCCTGATTTGTTCTACAGAATGTGGGGCGGCGAATGCGCCGATACATTCAGCCAGTCCTATGACGGCAAGGAATGGTCAGAGGTAGAAGAAGGCTTTGAATCATATCCGGAGACAGACGGTGGCGAAGACTATGAGGAATACGAGGAGTTTTCGGAAAACTTGTCAATTGAATCATATTTTTCAAAAGATTGGCAGAGCGCTTATAAATCTGTGCTTGATAATTACAGAAATTTAAGATCCTGCGGACATGAAGTGTTCGAATCCGAAGCAGAAGACATTTACGGATACTGGTTGTATGACATAGATTGTAATTCTACGCCGGAACTTATAATAAGATTCGGTAACTGCGAAGCTAATTTCCATGATTTGGTATATACATCGGTTGATGGAGAGGCTTTGGAGGTTGGAGAACTTCCGGGCGGTCACACCTGCTATTACGGAAAGCCTGACGACGGAATTGTTTCGATATGGGGACATATGGGATGCCAGGCAATGTATATTGTTAAGTTAAGCGATGATATGGAGCTTTCCATGGAATCTGTCTTTGAAGAAGATATCAACGGTGATCCTGAGGCTGACTATACTCCTGTGTCTGAAATAGTACCGGGTGCATATGAAAAAACGATGTATTGCTATTGTCTTGATTTGCCCCTTTTGGCGGTAACCAAGCTTGTTTCGACTGCGGACCCCATATTGAATAATGCCCAGGTAGAAGAAGTATTCTTTGATACCGTAAATAATAACGGCCTTGTATATGCAAGTCAGATAGAGCATTTTAGGGAGCCGCTACCGGAAATGGATTTTGAAACCTTCTTAGAGGGTGGCAATATAGATGAGTTTTCGGATGAAAAGGATGCAGTTATCGAAATGGAATATGCAGACCTTAATTCGGATGGTCAGAATGAAGCAATTATAAAAACCGAATATGACAACGTTGTCATATTAAGCTACCAGAACGGTAAAGTGTATGCTTATGTCAGCAATTACAATCGTGCATCTGATATGGTAGGAATAGAGGACTGGTTCCTTAAATTCAGTACGGATTATAGTGACTTCAAAGTATCGCTGACTTTCTTCGAAGATCAAGTATATGAGGAGTATGTGTTTAACTAATGGAAGAAATTAAAGAAAACAAGATGGGCTATATGCCCGTCAACAGATTATTGCTTAGTATGTCGTTACCTATGATGGCATCAATGATGGTACAGGCACTGTATAACATAGTGGACAGTATTTTCGTGTCACGTGTAAGTGAAAATGCACTTACGGCCGTTTCAATGGCGTTTCCCCTTCAGTGTCTTATGATAGCCATTGCGGGAGGTACCTGTGTAGGTATAAATGCTATTTTGTCAAAGGCACTTGGCGAAAAGGATTACGAAAGAGCCAATTTAACGGCATCAAACGGTATATTTTTGTCCGTACTAAGCTATGGACTGTTCCTGATAATAGGCTTGCTGTTTGTGGGTCCCTTTTACAAATCCCAGACAACGGATACAGAGATTATTGAATACGGAATCCAGTATATGACGGTTGTATGTACATGTTCATTCGGATTGTTCGGTCAGTTTATTTTTGAACGTCTCTTAACATCCACAGGTCGCACTTTCTATACAATGATAACTCAGGCAACCGGTGCCATTATAAATATAATTTTTGACCCGATTCTTATTTTCGGACTTTTCGGATTCCCTAAGATGGGAGTTACGGGTGCAGCCGTTGCAACAGTTATAGGGCAGATATGTGCTGCTATTCTGGCATATATTATGAATGTTAAGAAGAATCCCGATATTAAGATTTCAATGAAGGGATTCAGGCCTGACGGAGCTCTTATCGGTGAAATATATAAAATCGGCATTCCTTCAATTATTATGCAGTCAATTGGTTCTGTAATGAACTATATTATGAACAAGATTCTTATTGGCTTCACATCTACGGCAGTTGCTGTATTTGGTGTTTATTATAAAATGCAGAGTTTCATATTCATGCCGATATTCGGACTTAATAACGGATTGGTTCCAATCGTGGCATTTAACTACGGAGCTCGTAAGAAAGACAGAATGATGAAAGCCTGGAAGCTTTCATGGCTTTATGCAACACTTATTATGTGCGTGGGTACAATTGCATTTGAGGTTATTCCGCAATATATGTTTATGCTGTTTGATGCTTCGGAAACAATGCTGGGAATCGGTATTACGGCATTTAGAATTATCGGTGTGCACTTCCCGGTTGCGGCATTTTGTATCGTTACCGGAACCATATTCCAGGCACTGGGAAAGAGTACATACAGTATGGTTGTTTCAATTATGCGACAGGTAGTTGTATTGATTCCTGCGGCACTTATACTTGCATCATTTAATAATGTTGATCTGGTATGGTGGGCATTCCCTATAGCTGAGGTTATGTCTGCTGCAGCTACTACATTTTATTTCATGAGGATAAAAAGAAAGATAATTGACAGATTGTAGGAGGGAAATTTATGTTTTGTCCAAATTGTGGAGCAGAGGTTGTTGATGAGAACAATGTTGCAAATGCATCAACCAAAGAAAAGAAATCTTCAAAGGGATTGTTAAAGGCTTTTTTAATCACATTGGTGGTTGCACTTTTGGCAATTGCCTTTATCGTGCTTAACTTCATGGGAATTATTAAGCTCGGTTTTGGAACTGCAAAGACGGCCCGTACGGAGGGTGCAGGATACGGTTCGCCGGAAGAATGTATGGAAGCATATATGGAATATATGAAGAATGCTGACTATCAGGGAATGCTTAGCTGCTATGCAATCGAGACTGCTGTCGAAAAGTATGATATGGAAGCATACATTGACAGAATGCAATGCATTACACCTACTTTTGATTTTATTAATACCGAGGATGAATTTTCGACAGCATTAAGTAATGAGTGTTTACGTACGCATGTATTTAGGACTATCAGATATGGAAGCTGGTATCTTTACGGGGATACGATTATCTCGGAAGGACTTACATATGCTATGGAGGATGATGAGGATGCATCGGATGTAATTGAAAAGTGGTTGCCGTCAGATATGGCAAAGCGCTTAAGCAAAATTGATGATGTGGAAGTGGTCGACAGTGATGATGAGATAATAGAAGAATGTCTGTCGAAAGATTACATCGAGGAACAACTGAAAAAGTTCGAAAAGATATATGGTGCGGATGACTACGAGCCGTCGGCTGTTGCGTTTTCTATAGGATCCGATGATTACTATTTCATGGCGGATTGCATGAAATACGGTAATAAGTGGTATTTGTGCCCGAGTAATGCCATGCTTGCAAGTATTTACGGTATAGCAATAAATAATGGCGGTATGACATATCAGGAAGATATAGATACGGTGTATTGATTGTGTGACAGTAGGGACGGTTCTTTTTGTCACATTTTATTAAGAAGTATTCTATATGGCGCGTAGCAGATACGGTGTTATCTGTTACGCGTCAGTTTTTTTGCATTTCTAAGTGCTGCAAGCAGATAGTTCGTTGAAGCGGTACGGCATCGAACTATTCGCCATCCATGGCTCAGTTAGTTCTTGCGCTTGCGTCCTGCAAGCGCCTGCCTGAAATGTGCAACACTAAGAACTGCTGCAAAACCTTCCTAAAGTAACAGACAACACCGTATCTGCTACACGCTATATACCTACAAAAATAATGTGACAGAAAGACCCGTTCCTACTGTCACATTATTGATAATTGACATTCAAAACGCACTTTGTTACTATAGTTAAGTCGCTTGTGACTTCGCGGGTGTGGCGGAATTGGCAGACGCGCCAGATTTAGGTTCTGGTGGGCGACCGTGCAGGTTCAAGTCCTGTCACCCGCACTATGAAATAAAAAGAGATGGTTCATGGGGACATGACCATCTCTTTTGTATTTCAAGCAAAGCTAACGACCTTTCACCTGCCAGGTTCAAGGTCTACGCTTCGCTTCGGTCGGCGCAAAGCCGAGGTCCCCCGGACCTCGTGCGCCCTGTCACCCGCAAGATACAACTTCGCTTCAATCGGCGCAAAGCCGAGGTTGGATTATACATTATAAAGAGGAGAAAACAATGAACAAGGTTCAAAGCAGTGAGAGAAATCTTACAATGGTTATGGATTTTTATGAGATGACTATGTCGAACGGATATTTCAAAAGCACCGACAGAAATAAAAGAGTTGCTTTTGATGTTTTTTATCGTAAGAATCCGGATGAAGGCGGTTATGCTATTTTTGCCGGCCTTGAACAGATTGTTGAGTATATTCTTAATCTTCACTTTAGTAAAGAGGATATTGATTATTTTAGATCAATCGGGATTTTTAGCGAAGAGTTCCTTGAGTATCTGGGGAACTTCAAATTCAGCGGAGATCTATACGCTTTTCCCGAAGGTACGATTATGTACCCCAATGAGCCCATATTGACGATTGTTGCTCCACTTATTGATGCGCAACTTGTTGAAACGGCAATTCTGCTTCAGGTAAATCATCAGTCACTGGTTGCAACCAAGGCGGCAAGAATAGTTCGTGCGGCCGAAGGTCGCGGCGTTTCCGATTTCGGGGCAAGACGTGCACACAATATGGATGCGGCTGTTTATGGGGCAAGAGCTTCTTACATAGGCGGTGTTAACGGTACGGCAACAGTGCTGTCGGGTCAGATGTTTGATATTCCCATTAGCGGAACCATGGCCCATTCATGGGTTATGTATTTTAGAAATGAGTACGAGGCCTTTAAGGCTTATGCCGAGAATTATCCGGACGGAACGGTGCTTTTGCTTGATACATATAATGTTCTTAAGTCAGGTGTTCCCAATGCAATTCGTGTTGCCAAGGAAGTGCTTGAGCCTATGGGCAAGCGTCTTAAGGGTGTCAGAATCGACAGCGGAGACCTGGCATATCTTAGTAAAGAGATTCGTAAGATGCTTGATGCTTCGGGCCTTAATGATTGTATTATTGTGGCATCCAACAGCCTTGATGAATATACTATTCAGTCGATTCTTCGTCAGGGTGCAAAGATAGACTCCTTCGGCGTAGGTGAGAGAATGATTACCGCAAAATCCGAGCCGGTATTCGGTGCGGTATATAAGATTTCGGCAGTGGAAAAAGACGGCGAATTCGAACCGAGAATTAAGATTTCCGAGAATGTTGAGAAGATTACAAATCCGGGTCTTAAAAGCGTATACAGAATTTATGACGAAACCGGAAAGTCTGTAGCCGATTTGATTGCAATTAAGGGTGAGGAAATAGATTTGTCGAAACCTTACAGATATGTTGATCCTGTTAAGCCCTGGAAGAGAAGAACCTTCGAGAACTGTACCAAGAAGTGCCTTCAGGAAATTATAATAAAAGACGGTAAACTGGTAACCAAGCTGCCTACCCTTGAAGAAATCAGAAATTATGTTAAGAAGCAGTTTGATGAAGAAATCTGGGAAGAGGAACTTCGTTTCGAGTCGCCTCATGAACATTATCTTGATATGACTCCTGCTTTTTATGAACTCAAGATGGATTTACTTGATAAATTAAGTTAATTAAAATGTGACAGTAGGGACGGTTCTTACTGTCACACTTTTTTTAGAATGCTTGTAATATCAAGGAATGTGACAGAAAGAACCGTCCCTACTGTCACATTTTTTAGATTTCATATTGACAAGTAACCCATAGGTAACTATAATCTGTAATGGAGTTAGCCGAGGGTAACTCTACAAATAGAAGAGGTTGATATGAAAACATTAAAGGATAGAAAAATAGGCGAAGTCGTAAGAATAGAAGCTGTCGAAGGAACAGGTGCTCTAAGACAACACTTCCTTGATATGGGAATTATCCCGGGAGCGATTGCCAGGGTGATTAAGTTTGCTCCTATGGGTGACCCCATGGAATTGCGAATCCACGGATACGAGCTTACTTTGCGGCTGTCGGATGCCGACAAGATACAGGTGTCGGTGGTACCTGACGAAGAAATAGAAGAACTTAAACTGCGTCAGGACAAAGCGGATAAATTAAAGCAGGAAAAAAGTAAAAGAATCAGTGAGCATCCGGGACTCGGTGAGGAAGGTAAATACCATTCCAAAAAGGATGAAAATCCATTACCGGATGATACATTGCTGACATATGCCCTTGTGGGTAATCAAAACTGCGGTAAGACAACTTTGTTTAATCAGCTGACAGGTTCCAATCAGCATGTGGGTAACTTCCCCGGGGTTACGGTTGACAGAAAAGACGGTGAGATAAGGGGAAAATATAAAACCCGTGTTACGGACCTTCCGGGAATTTATTCCATGTCACCTTATACGGGCGAGGAAATCGTATCCAGAAATTTCGTTCTTAATGAAAAACCCAAGGCAATTATAAATATAGTAGATGCAACAAATATCGAAAGAAATCTGTATCTTACAATGCAACTTCTGGAACTTAATATTCCTATGGTAGTTGCACTTAATATGATGGATGAGGTTACGGGAAACAGCGGTTCCATTGACGTTAACCGTATGGAACAGATGCTTGGAGTTCCTGTTGTTGCTATTTCCGCAGCCAAGAATGAAGGTGTTGATGAATTAATAAGACACGCAATTCATATTGCACATTATCAGGAACGTCCTTTAAGACAGGATTTTTGTGATGAAAATGATTACGGCGGTGCAGTTCACAGATGCATACATGCGGTTATTCATTTAATAGAAGACCATGCAAAAGAAGCAGGTATTCCGGTTAGATTTGCTGCTTCCAAAATTATTGAAGGGGATATCCTGATTCTTAATCAGCTTAAACTTGATCCAAATGAAGAAGAAATGTTAAACCATATAATTCTTCAGATGGAAAAAGAAAGAGGCCTTGACAGAAGTGCCGCTATGGCTGATATGAGATTCTCTTATATTAAAAAGGTATGCGATGAAACGGTAGTTAAGCCTAAGGAGAGCAAGGAGCATCTTAGAACTGAAAAACTCGATAAACTTTTTACGGGTAAGTTTACGGCTATTCCGTTGTTTATTGTGATTATGCTGGCGGTATTTTATCTGACGTTTAATGTAATCGGAGCATTTTTACAGTTTGCACTTGCAAGCGGAATAGATATGTTGACACAGATTGTTGATGCGGGACTTAGCGGAATTAATGTAAATGCTTCATTGCATAGTTTGATAATAGACGGAATATTTAAAGGTGTCGGCAGTGTACTAAGCTTTTTGCCTATAATAGTTACTCTGTTTTTCTTCCTGTCATTCCTTGAAGACAGCGGATATATTGCAAGAGTTGCGTTCTTTATGGACAAACTGCTTCGTAAAATCGGATTGTCGGGAAGAAGTATAGTTCCGATGCTTATTGGGTTTGGCTGTACGGTTCCTGCCGTAATGGCTACACGTACACTTCCCAGTGAACGTGATAGAAAGATGACAATTCTTCTTACACCTTTTATGAGTTGTTCGGCTAAACTTCCGGTTTATGCGTTTTTTGTAAGTGCATTTTTCCCTAAACACGGCGGTATTATTATGGCAGGTTTGTACTTCATGGGTATTATTGTTGGAATAATAGTTGCTTTGTTATACAGGAAAACAATATTTAAGGGTGATGCGGTACCTTTTGTAATGGAATTGCCCAATTACAGAATGCCCAATATCAAGAATGTTATGATGCTGTTATGGGAAAAAGCGAAGGATTTTTTGCAAAAGGCGTTCTCGGTAATACTAATTGCCACCATTATTATCTGGTTCCTTGGCAATTACAGCATATTCTTTAACCATGTAAGCGACAGCTCTCAAAGTATGCTGGCTGCAATCGCAGGTATTATAGCACCGTTATTTAAGCCAATCGGACTTGGAGATTACAGAATAATTACTTCGCTTATTTCAGGCTTTCTGGCCAAAGAAAGTGTTGTGTCCACAATCGGAGTGCTGTTTGGCAGCAGTATCAGTTCGGTGATGTCGGTTGCTTCTGCAGCGTCCATGCTGGTGTTCAGCCTTTTGTATACACCGTGCATCGCATCAATTTCGGCAATACGTCGTGAGATGGGACGTAAGTGGGCACTTGGCGTAGTTGTATGGCAGTGTGTAATTGCTTATATCCTCGCCTTTATCACTTACATAATAGTTTGACAGTGGGGACGGTTCTTTCTGTCACATTTTTGAAAAATTGTTAATTAATGCAAAACGGATACAGTATTATCCATTTCTCGTCCGCACTCTTGCAGTTCTAAGTGTTGCAATCAAATATAACTTTTAAGGGCACGGCACCGAACTATTCGCCATCCATGGCTCAGTTAGTTCTTTCGCATGCATCCTGCAGGCTCATGCCTAATAAAAAGCAACACTAAGAACAGCCACAGAGCGCTCCCTAAAGAAATTGATAATACTGTATCCGTTTTTGAGTTGTGAATATAAAAAGTGTGACAGAAAGAACCGTCCCTACTGTCACATTTTTGGATCAAAAGAGGGCATAAGCCGGAGCTTGAACAGGTTCATCTTATGCTTTTTGTCAATAAGTTCCCTGGTGGCGGGATCTTCGCAGACTCCGGTACGTATATACTTGTCCAGTACGGCGTAGGTAAATCCCAGGTTGTCTTCATCGGTCTTGCCGCACAAACCGTCGGAGGGAACCTTGTTAACAAGTGATTCCGGAAGACCAAGATAGGAACCGATTTGTTTTACTTCGGAAACCGTAAGATGGCAAAGAGGACTAAAGTCGCCGGCACTGTCACCGTATCTTGTGGAATAACCCACCCAGTCCTCTGACAGATTACAGGTATTTACCACACGTCCGTTAAGGGACTGCGACATTGCATAAATTATGCTCATTCTAAGACGGGGACCAAGGTTGATTTTAGTCTGATTCGACATATCAATGGGGAAGTTATTTATAACTCCCTCGTAAGCGTCTTTGATATTTATCTCGTAGTATTCAATACCCAGATGTTTGACAAGCAAATAGGCCGCATCAATATCAGGTTGAACCCCGTTGGGAAGCAGAACGCCTTTGACTCTGTCTTTGCCAAGGGCTTCAACGCACAAGGCTGCGGCTACGGAGCTGTCCTTACCGCCTGATATCCCCAGTACGGCATTGGCACCTTTGCCGTTTTCCTCAAAGAACTGCTGTATCCATTCGATACACTCTTTAGTTACTTTTGCCACATCAAATTCCATTGTTTTCTCCCTTTAGATATTCATATACCAATGTTGGTACCATATCTTTAATACTGTCTATATCGCCGTTTTTTAAGGCATTTCTGACATTCGTCGAAGACATTTCAAAATATTTTTCGTCTTCGGGAATCTCGCGAAATCTGTCGGCATATTTATTCGTAAATTCATCCATAACATCAGACAGTCGATTTCCGCGGGTAAATACCAAAAAGCGGTTTTGACTTACCAATTCTTCGGCTTTATACCATTTATGGAGCTCATACACTTTGTCCGTCCCCATACAAAAATATATATCTTTGTACCCGTAGTGCTCTCGTATGTAATTGATGGTGTTAATGGATTTTCCGTCAACGACATTTGTTATTTCGATGTCACACACCAAAAAGCCTAATTCGGAAGTGACCTTATTAAGCAAAGATATTCTGTTTTCGAGAATGGAATCTTTTCCGAAACCCTTCCAGTCACGTAAAAATTCATCCTTGGCAGGAATGAAAATAACATCGCTGTCCTCAATCAGGCTTTGCGATGTAACTGCCAAATTAAGGTGTGCATTGGTAATTGGATTAAAGGTCCCAAATATTAGTATTGCGTTTGAATGTTTCTTAATCATAAAGCCTCAGCAAAAAAGTGCTAAATTACTTAATTATTCTATCACAAAATCATATTAGTTTGTGCTATACTATTTGCAAGGTTATTTTGGGAGGTACTAGAAATGGCTATGAGATTGGTTACACGTTCAGACTTTGATGGTCTTGCCTGCGGCGCATTATTGCTGGAGGCCGGAATTATCGATCATTGGCAGTTCGCTCATCCTAAGGATTTGCAGGATGGACTTGTTCCTATTGATGAGAATGACTGTCTGGCAAATGTTCCTTATGTTTCCGGTTGCGGATTGTGGTTCGATCATCACTCAAGTGAACATGAAAGACTTGAACTTGCCGGTAAGTATAAAGGCGAAAGTCGTATAACACCTTCTTGTGCACGTATTATTTATGAATATTACGGTGGCAAAGAGAAGTTCCCTAATTATGATGATATTATGGTTGCAGTTGACAAGGTCGATTCCGGCAACCTGACAGTAGATGAAGTTCTTAACCCTTCGGGTTGGATTCTTGTAGGATTCTTAATGGATCCCAGAACAGGCCTTGGTCGTTGGAGACAGTTTACTATTTCCAACTATCAGCTTATGGAAAAACTTATGGTAGCATGCCGAGACAAGTCAACGGCAGAGATTTTGGCAATGCCCGACGTTCAGGAACGTATCGAAGTTTACAACGAGCAGACAGAGAAGTTTAAGGAAATGGTTACAGCTCACACAAAGATAGAAGGTAATGTAATTATTACGGACCTTCGCGGTGTGGATCCTATCTACACAGGAAACCGTTTCATGATTTACAGTATGTATCCCGAGCAGAATATTTCTGCATGGATTGTTAACGGTCGTGGCGGCTTAGGTTGTTCCGCAGCAGTAGGCTACAGCATCATCAATAAGACCTGCGATGTTAATGTGGGCAGCCTGATGCTTAAGTACAACGGCGGCGGACATAAGAAAGTCGGAACATGTCAGTTCACCAATGACAACATGGAGACAGATCTTCCCAAGATGCTTGATGAATTATGCCAAATGGCTAACGCATAAAATAATAAGAATAAAATGTGACAGTAGGGACGGTTCTTACTGTCACATTTTTTTAATTTAAAGTATAGCGGTGCACATATATCTTTTGTCTAGTCACTTAAGATGCGTCCGAACTAAGTGAATTACTATTACCTATGCCCGGGGCGGCGTAGTTCGACATCCGTGTCGAAGTTACGCCTAAAACACACGTCCTGTGTGTTTTCACTAACTACTTGGAAGTAATTCACTAACTTCGTACTTCATCTTATGTGACGGTGACGACAAAATATATATGTGCACCGCTATTTACCATTTAAGTCAAAAATGTGACAGAAAGAACCGTCCCCACTGTCACATTTTTATGTTAACTTTTCTTGTATAAGGTATTGACAAGCTACCACAATATATAGTATATTTTACCTGTAAAACATATTATGTTAATTAATTATGTTAAGAGAAGGGAATATAGATTATGAAAAAATTGATTGCAATCGCAGCTGCTTTAGCATGTATGACACTTACATTATTCGGCACTGGAGCAGTAAATGCATATGCAGATACAACTACAGTAACTGGAACGGTTGATGCAGGTTCACATGATGATATTCTTAAACTTAACTGTTCGGATGGTTTGATGGAACTTAAGATGGATTCCTCTACCGACTTTAGTAACGTTAAGTGTTTATTACCGGGACAGAAGTTAACAGTACAGATTACATACGGTAATGACGGATATTGGCATATTGCTTCATTTACCGAAGGCGGTAGCGCTACTCTTGGCGTAACTATTGATAACAGTTCAGAGACTACCGTAACAGGTAAGATTACCGGAATCATTTCAGACGGAATAATTAAACTTAAGTTAAACGAAGGTGAAATGCACCTGAAGCTTGACAGTACAACAGATTACAGTGCAATCAAGTACATCATGGTAGGAAACACATACAATGTAAAGGTTGCATACGGCTCTGATTCTTATATGCATGCCATTTCGTTTTCACAGGCTACTTCAAGTATTAGCAGTTCCGAAAGCACATCATCTTATGTAGCACCTTCTACACAGATTGCAGCAACACAGACTGTTAAGGGTAAGGTAGGAAGCAAGTCAAACAGCAACCTTCTTTATCTTGAGTGTGCCGAAGGTGAGATGCAGATTAAGCTTGATGCGTTAAATAAATCTCATGTTCTTTATCCGGGACAGAAGATTTCGGTGGGAATCGGATATGACAATGAGTACTGGCACGCAGTTACTATTACAGAATAATGTTTGAGGTAAACTCCTAAGAATAAAGGTCTCGGCAATTTAGTCACTAAGTTGTCGAGACTTTTTTTGCAAAGATATAAATTATTATTAATCAAAAAGGGAAAATAACTGTAATTTTGTGAATTATGTCTCTAGAATTTGCTATGTCTCAAAACTAAAATGTTTCTAATATAAGGAAAAAGTATATGAATATTTTAAGAGTAAACAAAGTACATTTTAATGAAACAATTCAGATGGCATGGCCCTCGGTGTTAGAGTCTTTCTTTGTGGCACTGGCAGGTCTTATTGATTCGTACATGGTAAGTTCAATGGGAGCATACGCCGTTGCGGCAGTAGGACTGACGACACAGCCCAAGTTCGTGGGATTGTCTATATTTTTTGCAATCAATATTGCTGTTACGGCACTTGTAGCAAGAAGAAAAGGCGAGCAGCGTAAAGATGATGCCAATCAGTTATTACTGACAGCAATATATATGGTGCTGTTTTTTTCGGTTATAGTAAGCCTTTTGTTTGTATTTTTCGCATCACCGATTGTATCCTTGTGCGGATCTAATGAAGATACTCATGATACTGCGGTAATTTATTTAAGAATTATTATGGGCGGAATGATATTTAACTGCCTGCAGATGGTTATAAATTCCGCGCAGCGCGGAGCCGGCAATACGAAGATAACGATGAGAACCAATATTACATCAAGTATTGTAAATATTGTGTTTAATTATCTTCTTATAGAAGGCCACTTCGGGTTCCCGGCTATGGGAATTGTAGGTGCTGCTATTGCAACTGTATTGGGAACGGTAGTTGCATGCGTGATGAGTTTCTTATCTTTATATAATATCAATTATGATTTTGTATCTATTCCGTATATTATAGCTAACAAGATAAAGCCGAAGATAAGCGCCTGCGTTCAGATTATAAAGTTGGGATATTCGGTATTCTTTGAGCAGATTCTTATGAGAATCGGATTTATGCTGACGGCAATTATGGCGGCGGATCAGGGTACGGATGCTATGGCTGCTCATCAGGTGGGTATGAACATAATGGGTCTTACCTTCTCCTTCGGCGACGGAATTCAGGCAGCAGCGGTTGCCTTAATAGGAAGGTCTCTTGGTCAGGGCGACCGGAAACTTGCCAAGGAATACGGCAGTATATGTAAGAAGATTGCCCTTATGATTGCTCTTTGCCTGGCAGGTGCATATTTCTTCGGAGCCCGTCCGATGATGAGTATGTTCTTTGAGGAAGAATCAATAATTGCCATCGGGGTTACGATTATGAGAGTTATTATTCCGATAGTACTCTTCCAGGTTATTCAGGTAGTTTATATGGGATGCTTAAGAGGCGCAGGTGATACGCTTTATACGGCTATAGCTTCAATGGTATCCGTTACAATAATAAGAACGGTTTTCTCATATCTTTGCGGATATACATTAGGATGGGGAATACTGGGAATCTGGCTGGGAGTTCTGGCGGATCAGATTTCACGATTTACCTTTGCAACAATCAGATTTAAGCAGGGTAAGTGGGTAAATATTAAAATATAGTTATATATAATACGAGCAATATTATCAGTATTCGAGGCGATTCCTATGAATGGAGTCGCCTTTTAATTTGAAAGACAGCAGGCGCTTCCCGATATCTACTAAACTTTCATGTACGTTTGCTAGTATTTCTAAGTGTTGTGAATTGGATTTTCTAATAGACACGGCACCGAACTATTCGCCATCCATGGCTCAATTAGTTCTTGCGCATGCTTCCTGCATGCGCATGCCTGAGACTTACAACACTAAGAAATACACACAAACTCCCAAAGAAAGTTTAGTAGATATCGGGAAGCGCCTTCCGCTTCTTCGAATTAAAGAGACGGTTCGTTTTGACATGGGTAGAGTGTATTTGAATACGAGCAATATTGTCAGTATGAGAGCCTTAGTCTACGCGTTACTTGACGAGGTTCTTTCGAGTCTAGTAACGTACGCAAGACTAATGGAGCGAAAGCGACTCGAATACTGATAATATTGCTCGTATTATGTATAACTAAAATGTGTCAAAATGAAGCGCCTCATCTTCTTTAATTTCCTTTTAATCAAATTTTAATATAATATATGTTGACAAATAATATTATACGCTATATAGTATTATACAGAAACAAGAACGCGCGATAAATTTCTATGTATAAAGAGAGGAGAACAGATTATGACTTATCAGATTAATGCACCGCTTCTTGATGCCTGTGTTCTCGGAATAGTTAATAACAATGATGCTTACGGATATACATTAACCCAAAAGACACAGCAGGTTGTTGATATTTCGGAATCCACATTGTATCCGGTGCTTCGAAGACTTCAGAAGTCAGAATACCTTACAACATACGATGTACCCTATCAGGGAAGGAACAGAAGGTACTATGCCATTACCGAAAAGGGTAAAGAGATACTTACCTTTTACCGTGATGAATGGGAAGACTATAAGAAACGAATTGATGAACTGATTAATGCAGTGGATGAGGAGAAAGGGACAGAAAATGAATAAGACAGAATTTATTAAAGAATTAAATGACTGCCTTAGACACTTACCTAAAGAGGACAGAGAAGATGCAATTTCCTATTATGAAGAATATTTAGGAGATATGGAAATAAACGATTACGAGGATGTAACGGTTAAACTCGGAACACCCAAGGAAGTGGCTAAGAGCATAATAGAAAACTGTACGGCGAAGGCAGTTGAGGAACAAAAAGAAAACAGAAGTCTTAAAGGCTCCGGAAAAGTAGTATGGCTGGTGATTTTAGGAATTTTCTCACTTCCTTTATCTTTACCCTTTGCCATTACTGTATTTGCCCTTGCATTGACACTTGCTGTTTTAGTATTTACATTACTGCTTGTCCTTGGTGTTGTGGGCGTGGCATTGGCAGTAGGTGCGGTTATCGGATTCTTCAAAGCATTTTTCCTTGGAGGTATCGCGTCAATTATTGTAGGGATCGGAGTAAGCTTTATGATGGCCGGTATAGGTATTCTTGCTGTAGTTGGTACGGTTGAATTATGTAAGGCAATAGCCGGTTTGATGGGTAGAATTTTTTCGAAGAAACATAGTACAAATGATTAGGAGAACAGATAAATGAAAAATACAGTTAGATGGTTATGTATTATAGCGGGGATGCTGATTGCTGCAGGTATTGTTATTTTTGCAATCGGAAAAGTATTTAACGGACAGATCAGCCCCGGAATCTTTGGTATATATAGCGGGATTACCGTAACAGAAGAGGATATAATAAAAGAAACAAAGGAAATTTCACCCTTTGAGGAATTACAGATTGAAGCAACATTAACTGATATTTATATCCTTAAAGGTGATAAATACGAACTCGAAATAAGTGCTCCCGAGGAACTTATTCCGGAGGTTAAGGAACAAAGCGGAAAACTTATTGTAAAACAGCCTAAGATTGGAAATGTTAATGTAATAAATGCAAGTGTTTACTATAAACTGACGGTTCCGTCAGATGAGGTTATCAAAACTGACATCACGGTCACATCGGGTGATATAAGTATTGAAAGTGTAAATGTGGAAGGACATGTTGCTCAGACATCAGGTGATGCAAAGGTTACCGATATTGCATCAGCCAATCTTAAACTTGATTCCACAAGCGGTAATGCGGTAATGAATTCATGCAAAATCGATGAAATCAGTATGGATCATACATCAGGCGCGGTGAACCTTAATGATACTACATCCAAGAAGATTATATTCAATTCCACATCCGGAGAATTAATCGCAAATAATGCAGTAGCCGATGAACTTAATGCCAATATTACATCAGGCGAAATTGAGGCAACCGATTGCGATTTTAAGAATGTTTATATTAGCGGCACATCTGCCGATGTAAACATGGATCTTAGAGGTAACGTATCGGATTATGATTATGCCATTAATACTCTTTCGGGTGATATTGAAGTTGACACCATGGAGATGGAACATACATATGTAACTAAAAACGGAAAAAATAACAAAATCACTATTGATACCACAAGCGGTGATATAAAAATTGCATTCTAATAAAAATGTGTCAGAAGGATGGTTCTTTCTGACACATTTTTTATTTTAATATACAAAGTAATTAACAACACCCAGAGGCAGTTCTATGTAGTGATAGCCCTTATCATAAACGGGGCCTTCAATGCGCTGCATATTTTCAAAGCGTATTTCTTTCATAGGCTCGGGGAAATATACAACTCGGCCGGAAACATTCTGATTAACGACAGGGGCTATCATTATTTTGTCTCCGAACAATAGCTGGTCTTCAATTTCCCGTGCAATATCATCATCGGAATATTCAAAACCTAATGGCTTGAACATCATTGAGCCGGTTTCGACCGCCTTCACATAAGTATCATAAATAAGCGGAATCATCTGTGTCCTTGCAAACATCAAATTCCTGAACAAATCAAGATTCTCGAACTGATAGAATTCCTGCTGCCTTGTGCCAAGGGCAGAATGATTACGCATAAGGGGAATGAACAGGTTAAGTGCTGTCCATCTAAGCATCAAGTCTTCTGTCGTATTGGCACCGAATCCTCCCATATCAGCTCCTGTAAAAAGGAAACCGCACATATTAAGAGAAGGCATCATCTTAAGATTCATAAGAAGATGGGACCACATAGAGCAGTTATCTCCCTGCCAGATTCCGGCATAACGGTGCATTCCGACATATGACGAACGGGAGATTAGGAGTATATCTTTGTCCGGGGCCAGTTTCTTAATTTCTTCCATGGCTCCGCGGCTCATGTAATATCCGTAGAGATTATGTACGTCGTAATGATTATAAGTTTTACCCTTGTAATTGTTATAGAAGGATTTGTAGTCATTGATATTATTGTTAATTCCTTCTACCAGACCTTTGAATTCGAAGAAATTGTTTAAGTCAAGTTCCTTCGATTTAAAATCCTCCAACCGGTCAAAAACTTCCGCAAGATGTTTCTTGGAATAGAAGATTGCGGGCTCATTCATATCATTCCAGAAACCGTCGATTCCCATATCAAGAAGATATTTATATTTTGAGCCGAACCAGGCACGGGCATCATCATTTAAGAAGTCCGGGAAAAGACAATCGCCGGGCCACACTCCGACTACGAAATCGTCGCCGTTTTCGTCCTTGCAGAAGTAGTTGTTTGCAACACCTTCCTCATAAAGTGTATAACCCTTTTCTATTTTGACACCGCCGTCAATAATCGGGATAAGGTGAACCCCTGCCTCCTTCATTTCCGATACCAGCCTTTCAAAATCCCCGAAGGTATTGCGATTAATGGTAAAATCCTTGTAGCTGTCCATATAATCGATATCAACGTAAATCATATCAAGAGGAAGATCGGCTGCCTTGTAGTTTTCGTAAATTTCGCGAATGTCGGAAGAACTGCTGTATCCCCAGCGGCTCTGGGCATAGCCGAAAGCCCACCTGGGAGGAATATAGCTTGGGCCGATATCCTTACGGAAAGCACGTACGGTATCTTCCGGGGTATCAAATCCCGAGTATATGTCTATTTCAAAAGAATCCGATTCAATATAGATATACAGTTTATTAAGGTCACGATAGCCGATGTCCCAGACAATACGACCGGGATTATCAACGAAAAGTCCCAAATTGTGAGCAGGGGAACTTATGAGAATGAAATTGTGAGCGCCGTACAACGAATTCTTGTCTTCCGTATGTAACGGGTCGTCTGAGTTGAAACTCACGTATTTATGACCGCGTTTGTTAATTCCGCGAACGCTTTCCCCTAAACCGTAGACGATATCTTTGTCCTCCAGTGTTAATGTAAAAAGATATCCTTTATCGGCTTCATCTATTACGGAATGATCCGGTACAAGTGTCAGAAATTCGCCGTCCACGAAGAAGGACGGCTCTATTTTGGTAAGTACTGCTTCGGTTTCTATCGGATTTCCGAAAACATATCTTGTATTCATGAAACACCTCCTGCCATGAGAAGCCTCCATAACCGTGTATTTATGCCAAAAGATATTTCTTCTGGCTGTAGCTTCTGCAACGAGTATACAGAAAACGTTTTCCGAATGCAAGCATTTTTTATTTTTTTAATTGCGGCTATCTACATAAATCGCGTAAAATAAGCCCAAATGTGATAAAATATCTAATTGTGTATGAAGTGAATTAAGTGATTATTGTTACCATGGACAGAAGGCTTGTATATTGTATATCAACAGAATATGAGGGAATGAAGATTTCGGATTTCCTTAAGAAAAAGAATTATGCGACTTCATCCATAACATATATTAAGTACCTTGAAGACGGAATTATGCTTAACGGGCAGCGTCATCGGACCTGTGACAAACTTAAGACGGGGGATGAGCTTATAATTAATTATCGTGAAGACCTTTCCTCCCCCAAGATTCCTCCGGTTAAGATGGAACTTGATATACTTTATGAGGATGAGGATATGATAATTGTTAATAAGCCAGCCGATATGCCCACACATCCTTCCATGAATAACTATGACAATACACTTGCCAACGCTCTTGCGTATTATTTCAGGGAACAGGGATTAAGCTTTGTCTTTCGTTCACTTAACAGATTGGACAGGGATACCACAGGGGCAGTACTGGTTGCCAAGAACGGCCTTGCGGGCAGCATGCTTTCCACCATGGTTAAGGCCCGCCGGATTGACAAAGTGTATGTCGCGCTTGTACGGAGCAAACTTGAAGAGGCAGAAGGAATAATCGATGCCCCCATAGGAAGGGTTCCGGGTTCCACCATCGAAAGATTCGTAGATTATGAAAATGGTGAAAGAGCGGTTACGGGGTATAAAGTAATCAGATATGATGGTTTACATAACACATCGTATGTGGAGTTTAATCTGCTGACAGGCCGAACCCACCAGATTCGTGTTCACATGAAGCATGTGGGTCATCCGTTGCTGGGAGACAGACTGTATGATCCCGACAATTATGATAAAGAAGGACTTAGACGCCAGGCTCTTCACTGTCACAGAATGTCGCTTGTCAATCCGCTTACGGGGGATTGGGTTAAGGTGACGGCACCGCTGCCTTCGGATATGAAATTGATAACCGGGTAATTTAAGATGGGCCCGAATAGAGATTAAATTTGGAGATTTTATGAAACTTGCTGTATTCTTTCCGGGAATCGGATATACGAATGACAAACCTTTGATATATTACGCACGTAAGATAGCACGTAACCATAAATATGAAGAGTTATGTGTCGAATATCATGACCTGCCGGCCAAAGTCCGCGGGAATAAAGAACTTATGATGCAGGCCGCGGAGATGGCATATGAGCAGGCATGTGAGAGATTAAGTGCTGTGGATTTTACTATATATGATGAAGTTCTTATGGTCGGCAAAAGCATAGGAACGGTACTTGCAACCAGATATTGCAATGAACACAATATTAGAGCACGCCTTGTTTTGTATACACCGGTTGAGGCGACCTTTGGGGTACCTGTAACCAAGGATGCAATTGCATTTATAGGAGATGAGGATCCCTGGTCGAGTCTTGATGAGGTTAAGCGCCTGGCTCAAAATCGTGAAACGGAACTTATAATATACCCCGGGTGCAACCATTCACTTGAGTGCGGCGAGGCTCACAAAGATATTAATACACTGAAAGAAGTTATGAATGCAACGGATGATTTTTTACGTTGTAACGTATTTTTTTAATCAACATGAGTGATTATTATAGATTATGTTGTTGTACAAAGGTATACACTTTGGACAAACTAAAATATATATGTAAATGGAGGAAAAAATGTTAGTACCTATATTATGGTTCGTACTCGGACTTGTTTTGTTAATTAAAGGCGGCGATTGGTTCGTTGACGGAGCAGCGGGTGTCGCCAAGAAATTTCACATACCGGATTTGCTTATAGGAGCTACTGTTGTTTCCATAGGAACAACACTGCCGGAGGTTATGGTATCGGCTTCGTCGGCTGCCATAGGACACGGGCAGATGGCATACGGAAATGCAGTAGGCTCGATTATATGCAACACTTCTTTGATTGCGGCAATTACTATTGCAATCAAGCCTGCCAAGGTTGATAAGAAGTCAATGATTGTTCCTGTAATATTCTATTTCATTTCGGCCGCATTCTATGCGGGAACAGCATATGTAACGGGAACATTTTCAAGACCTGTAGGTTTCATTCTTCTTGCAATTTTCCTGATTTATATGGTGATTAATGTTAAGAGCGCCATGAAGTCCAAGAATGCAGGGACGGCCGTTGAACAGGCTGTTGAATCACCGGTTGCCGAAGCTTCAAATCTGCCTTCGGATGAGTCGAAAGCAGCTTCGAGCGATAATTCCAAACCTGAAAAAGAAAAGCCTATATGGCTGCTTCTTATTTTACTTGTCGTAGGTGCCGCACTTATCGCATGGGGAGCTAATCTCTTGGTAGATAACGGTATCATTATTGCCGAGGCATTTGGTGTTCCTGAGACAGTTATAGCCCTTACCTTTGTTGCGCTGGGAACTTCGCTTCCGGAACTTGTTACGGCAGTAACATCTTTGGTCAAGGGACACGGAGCTTTGTCTGTCGGAAATATTTGCGGAGCTAATCTTTTTAATTTGGTTTTGGTATCCGGACTTTCGGTTACAATCGGACCTTTCAGTTTGGCGGATGCAGGTTTTGCAAAAACCACATTTGCAGGAATTGAAACATATAAGGCGTTACTGGTTGACACACCGCTTATATTCGTAGTTATGGGAATAATGACAATCCCCGTACTCGTTAAGGGAAAGCTTAGCAGATGGCAGGGCGTTTTACTGCTTTGCATTTATGCAGCATTCTGTGCATATCAGTTTATCGGTTAATGATATCTTTGTACCGATATAAGTTTAGCGGTATTGATATTTTTGTACCTGCGTAAAAATATAGGATTATTCGTCTATCTTTGACGGATAATCCTTTACTTTTTGAAGGAAATAAATTAGTATATCTAATGGTTAGTTATTAATTTTCATATATATAAAGGAGTTTTACTATGAATCTTTCACCATTACAGCAGGCAAGATACGAGTACAGCCCTAAGCTTCCCGGAATGCTTAGAAACGGTATCGAAGAAATTTGTGTTAAGGATGGCAATGCTACCGAGAGCGTAGCTGATCAGGATAAGATTAAAGCACTTTTCCCTAATACATACGGTAAGAACGAAATTACATTTATGAAGGGTAAGAACACATCTGCTGCTAAGAAGCAGGTTGTAGGTGTTATCCTTTCAGGTGGTCAGGCACCCGGCGGACATAACGTTATAAGCGGTCTTTACGATGCTCTTAAGGCAACCAATAAGGACAACGTTTTGCTTGGATTCAAGGGCGGCCCTGACGGACTTTTGAAGAACGACTATGTTGAGTTCGATGATGCATTCATCGATGCTTATAGAAATACAGGTGGTTTTGATATCATCGGTTCGGGAAGAACAAAGCTTGAAACTAAAGAGCAGTTCAATACAGTAGCAGAATTTGCTAAGCAGAACGGTCTTACAGCTATCGTAATCATCGGTGGTGATGATTCAAATACAAATGCTGCAACTCTTGCTGAGTACATGGCAGCTAACAATACAGGAATTCAGGTTATCGGATGTCCAAAGACAATCGACGGTGACTTAAAGAACGAAGATATCGAAGCTTCATTCGGTTTTGATACAGCTACAAAGACATACTCTGAGCTTATCGGTAACATCGAAAGAGATGCCAACTCTGCTAAGAAGTACTGGCACTTCATCAAGGTTATGGGACGTAGCGCTTCTCACGTAGCACTTGAGTGTGCTCTTGAGACACAGCCTAACATCTGCCTTATCGGTGAAGAAGTTGCAGCTAAGAAGATGACTCTTGCTCAGATTACAAACTATATCGCAGATGCAGTTGAGAAGAGAGGAAATAACGGTAACAACTTCGGTGTTGCTATTATCCCCGAAGGTATTGTAGAATTCGTTCCCGAGTTCTCTAAGCTTATTGCAGAAATCAATGAATTACTTGCAGGCGCTAAGACAGATGAGTTCAATGCTCTTCCCGATTGGGCAGCTAAGTATGATTTCATTAAGGCAGGACTTACAGCAGAATCATTTGCAGTATTTGATATCCTTCCCCAGAGCATTCAGCAGCAGCTCTTCCTTGAAAGAGATCC